>NZ_DYZD01000028.1 GCF_020741345.1 Nocardiopsis listeri | reverse complement strand
GATCTGCACCACGAGCAGCACGCCCAAAGGCGCGATCAGTTCGATGTGCGATCCCAGGGCGTCGCCGGCCGTCATCGTCGGGAGCTGCAGGTCCATCGCCGCCAGCTCACCCTCGGGATCGGCCAGCCGGAGCAGGTCCTCCATGTAGTGGGCGAGCAGGGGGCCGACCGCGCCGGAGGCGGTGAAGGCCAGGACCAACAGGAGCAGGGTGTGCGTGCGCAGCAGTCGGAGGGCTTCGAGCCGGTAGAGGGTGCCGTTCATCGGTCCGTCCTGTTCGTGAGGGAGAGGAAGACCGACTCCAGGTCCTCCTGGTGTCCGTGAAGGGCGACCAGCGGCACACCGTGCTCGGCGAGGGCTCGGGGGATCCCCGACTCACCCGCGGAGGCGTCGACGGCCTCCAGGAGCACGCAGTCCTCCTCGACGGCGTCCGCCCGCGTGACCCAGTCCTCGTCGGCCAGAAGCTCGGCGAGGTGGTCGGCCCGCCCGCGGACCCGCAGGTACCAGGCGTTGGGTCGCCCCTGATCGGCGATGTCGGCGACGGGCCCCTGGTGGACCACACGTCCTCCGACGATCACCACGACGTCGTCGCACACCCGCTGCACGTCTCCGAGCAGATGACTGGCGAGGATGATCGTGCACTCCCGACGCAGTTCGGTGATGAGGTCGAGGACGTCGACCCGACCCCGTGGGTCGAGCCCGGAGGCGGGTTCGTCGAGGATCAGCACGTCGGGCCGGCAGACCAGACCGGCGGCCAGGCCCAATCGCTGCCGCATGCCCCGGGAGAACCTCCCGTTGCGGCGGTCGGCGGCCTCCGCCAGACCCACCCGCTCCAGGGCCCTCGTGACCTCGAACGACCCGGCGGGAGCTCCCACCACGCGGGCGCTGAGATCGACCACCTCGGCGGCGGTCAGCCAGGGTTCGAAGTCGGGCACGTCCGGGCAGAACAGGATCCGTTCCGCGCGGGAACGCACCGTTCCGCTCCCCGGGGCACGGGTTCCGGCGAGGATCGACAGCAACGTGGTCTTTCCGGCGCCGTTCGGGCCGACCACCCCGAAGACCCGCCCCCTGCGAACGGACAAATCGACGTCGAAGATCCCGGTGTTCGTTCCGTAGGACCGGGTGAGTTTCTCGACCCCGATCATTTCGTCAGTGCTCATGTGCCACTCCTCGAATCGTTCTTCCGGTTCCGTTCTCCGATGAACGGAACGGCACAGCCCACGAGGATCACCGGACCGATCAGCCCCGTCGCGTAGGCCGCCATGACCGGTTCCCCCAGAAGGAACCCCGTCGCCGCGGTCACCGAACCGACCAGGACGATCCCCACGCCCACCGGCACGCGGGCCCGCTCCCACCAACGGGCGACCGGGTCGTCGCTCCCTGCTCCGGGGCGCAACAACGGAACGATGAGTCCGACTCCCACCAGGAAGAGGGCGAGGACCGCCAGCATGAGGTGGTCGGTGGACGGCCAGGTCGCACGGCCCGCCTCCCGCAGGAGCAACACGGTGTGCAGGATCGTCAGGACCAGGGACAGCAGCGGAAGCAAAAGGTTCAGGAACCGCCGCAGGGAGGGCGACGACCACGGTGCCCCCTGTCCCGACAGCCGTTGGAACCGCTCGCCCAGAGCGGGCAGGAAGGCCACGACCGGCGCGACGAAGAGGGTGACCGACGGCATGGCCACCGCGAAGAGCCAACGCGGGGTCATCGTGGGTTCGCCGGCGAAATCGACCTTCCCTCCGGGGATCATCGCGGGCAGGTCCGCCCAGACGGCGGCGCCGACCCCGAACATCAGCAGGGACAGGAGTACGGAAATCGCCACCCCCACCCTCGGAAAGAGGTTCTCTCCTCTTTCCCGGGTTTCTGTTTCCATATTCCCATCGACCTTTCCCGGACCTCGAATTCGTCTACGGGAGAAAGGTAGGGCGGAGGGGCGGGGGCCCACATCGACCCACGGACATGGCCCGGTCACGTGTTCCCCGGGCCTCGGAACATGCCGGAGGTCATGGCGACGAACATGCCGAGGTCATGACCTTCCCGCCGGCCCCGCCGACCATTTCCCCGTTACCCTCGAGAAATGACGAAGTCCGACGCCCTGCCCGACCTCTCCGCTTGGGTGGCCCTACGCGGAAACCGCCCCCCACGAGCGTTGAACCTGCTCTTTTGGATGGCGGTCCTCACCACCCTGCTCATGTTCGGGGTCGGCTTCCTCTCCGGCGGTGTGGCGGAACTCCGGGAGATGGACCCCCTGCTCATCGGCTACGTGGTCGCCAGCGTGGTGGGTCTGGTCCTGTCCTGTGCCCTGTGGCCCTTCCTGCCGTGGAGCCCGCGCACCTCGTGGGCCGGCCGGACCGCCACCGTGTTCTTCCTCCTGCTCAGCCTGGGCACGATGTTCATCAGCAACCACACCACGTTCCTGCTGGTGTGCGTGGCCGCGATGAACGCCGTGGCCGTCTTCGGCGTCGCCGGGCTGCTCGGGTACGCGGTGCTACTCATCGTGTTCTCGATGACGGCGATCCTCCTCCCCGGGCTGCCCCTCCTGGTCGGGGTGGCCCTGGCCATCGGCCTGACCATGCTCGCGCTGCTGTCCGGGTCGGTGTACGTGGCGTTGTTGGTCTCCGCGCAGCGTGCCGAACACACCCGGGAACTCCTCCGCGAGGTGGCGAGGGCCCACGAGGAACTGCGCCGTCACGCCGACCGTGTTCGGGAGCTGACCGTGGCCGAGGAGCGGGCTCGTATGTCCAGGGAGATGCACGACAGCACCGGGCACTACCTCACCGCCCTGACCATCTCGTTGTCCAACGCACTGCGCTTTCGCACCGCCCGCCCCGAGGACGCCTGGACCGAGGTGGAGCAGGCCCGTGAACTGGCGCGGGAGGCGCTCACCGACACCCGGCGTTGGGTGCGCGCCCTGCGCCCGCTCCGGTTGGAGGGCCGCGCCGGAACGGCCGCCATGCGCGCGATGGCGGAGTCGTTCTCCGGAGGTGGGGTGCGCATCGACTTCACCGAGACCGGCTCCTGGCCCCACCTGCCCGAGGAGGCCGAACTGGTCTGCTACCGCACGCTCCAGGAGGGGTTGACCAACGCGATGCGCCACTCGGGCGCGGACCGGATCGAGGTGGAGGTCGAGGCCGCCCCCGAAAGCGTGTCGGTGACGGTCACCGACAACGGTGCCGGGGCGGGCGATGACGCCCTGCGTTCCGGCTTCGGGCTGCGGGGGCTGCGCGAGCGGGTGTCGGCGGTGGCGGGCTCGGTGTCCGTCGACAGTCCGACCGATGGTGGTTTCCGGCTCCGGGTCGAGGTGCCCTCCGAGACCGGAGCGGCCGGGCGTCCCGCTACCGTGGCCGCCGGGGGTGGCCTGTGAACACGGTGTCCGTGCTGGTCGTGGACGACCAGATCCTGCTTCGGCAGGGTCTGCGCAAGCTGTTGGAGATCGAGGAGGGCATCGAGGTCGTGGGCGAGGCCGCGGACGGCGTCGAGGCCTTGGAGCTCCTGGCCGCCTCACCGCCGGACGTGGCCCTGGTGGACGCCAGGATGCCGCGCATGGACGGCATGGAGCTGATCACCAGGATGCGCGAGGAGCATCCCGGGGTGCCCGCGCTCGTGCTCACCACGTTCGACGACGACGAACTCGTACTGGGCTGTCTGCGCGCCGGCGCCCGCGGCTACCTGCTCAAGGACGTGCCACCCGAGGAGTTGGTGGCCGCCATCCGTCGGGTGGCCACCGGCCAGACCGTCCTGGGCGGGCCGGCCGCCGAGCGTCTGGTCGCCGCGTTGAGCGCGCCCGCTCCCGCCGAACCGGAACCGGCCGCCCCCACCGCACTGTCCGAACGGGAGTGGGAGGTGGCGCGGCTGGTCGGCGAGGGGCATACCAACCGGGAGATCGCCCGCGCGCTGTTCATCACGGAGGGCACCGCCAAGAACCACGTCACCAGCATCCTGCGCAAACTGGAGCTGCGCGACCGCACCGCTCTGGCTCTTCGGGTCGGCCGCGGCGAGGGGTGAACCGGATCAGGCCCCGGAGAACTCCTCGCTGGCGTCGGCGAGGATGTCCAACACCGCGATGGGGTCGGGAAGGACCACGGAGCCCTCGGAGTCGCGCGGGGTGCGGATCCAGGTGACACGACCACCCGAGGTGAGCACGGACGGGGCGCCGAGCACGAAGCTGTCCCGGCAGTGCCAGCGCAGGCCCGGCATCTCCTCCACGGCCTCGGGGACACAGTCCAGGTGACACGACCACCACTCGTCCTCGTCCATCGGGGAACGGGTGGCCACGAAGAACAGGTGGCGCGAGTCCAGGGCCGCGACCGGGCCGGCGGGCACGCCCCTCCGCCCCATCCGCGCCAGGGCCATCACACCGGCCTCACGGGGCACGTCCAGCACGTCGAAGACCCGGCCGGTCGGCAGCACCACGTTCGCGTTCGGGTCGGCGGTCCACCAACGACGGATCGTGGCGGAATCGGTGCTGGCCTCCACCCCCCAGGCCGCGGTGGTCGGATGCGCGGCCGGGTCGGGACAGCCCACGCGGTCACAGTTACAGGAACGGTCCTGCCCCGGGGCTGCGCCACGGACCACGGGCCAGCCCAGCTCGGCGTAGCTCAACGCCGACTCCATCATGCTGTCCGTGGTGCGGCGACGTTTCCGGCGGTACAACACATCGGCCATCTGAGCTCCCCGGTCGACTTCGGTGCGGTCGCGGCCGGTTCGATGTGGCCCGGCGCCCGGCGGCCGCGACCGGGGCGAGAGCCTTGTGCGTGTCAGCGCAGCAGCCGTGCCGCCTCGGTGGCCCAGTACGTGAGAACCTGTTCGGCTCCCGCGCGTCGGTAGGAGGTCAAGGTCTCCAGGATCGCCCGTTCCCGGTCGAGCCAGCCCTTCTCCGCCGCCGCCTCGATCATGGCGTACTCACCACTGACCTGGTAGGCCGACACGGGTACAGGAGCGGACTCGGCCACTTTGGCCACCACGTCGAGGTAGGCCAGGCCGGGTTTGACCATCACCAT
>NZ_DYZD01000027.1 GCF_020741345.1 Nocardiopsis listeri | reverse complement strand
GCGCTCGCCCTCGGCCTCGCCGTAGTCGGCGTTCTCACCCGAGCGGACGTCGGACCCGATGATGAGGAGGTTCATGACCCCCTCGACGCTGGTGGGCCGGTCCCACTCGTCGGTGTCCACCTGGGTGGTGGTGATGTTGCCGATCAACCCCTGGTACCAGCCGTAACCGCCCAGGCTCGCGACGATGGTCAACGCCGTGACGACACAGGCGATCCACTGTCCCCCGGACATTCTTGTGGCGCCCAGGGCACCTGACGGATGAGGGGCGGAACGTTTTCCAGCCATGCGAACCTTCGGATGCGAAGAAGACCTTGGAGGGGGCGGGGTCAGGGCGGCCAGAAGGGTCGCGGCCCCGGGAAAAGCTGTTCAGGGATGGTAACAGCAGCTCGAAGGGCGCCCCGACCCCGCCCGGAGTCGGTTCGACGCCTCCTGTGAAGGTTCAGTAACGGGTCGCGATGGTGCCCGCGGCCCGGTCGTGTAGACCACGTGTGTCACGGTCGTAGACCACGGCCGGAATCACCAGGCACAACAGCAGTGTCCGCACGGTCATGGACACGAACCAGGGCCAGGAACGCTCTCCCGTGGCCGTGATCCCGACGCCGACGATCCGCCGCCCGATCGTTGTACCGAACAGGGTCAGCAGCAGGATGCTCATCGCGGCGAACACCACCAGGGTGGACAGGGTGGTGAAGTTGGTCAGGGCGAGGGCCTCCTGGTCTCCACCGGTCGCTGCGGCGGCCGCGAGTTCCCGGCCGATCAGCCCCATGTTGATCGCTCCCCAGACGAGGAGGCTCGCCACGGCCCAGTCCAGGGCCAGTCCGACGAGCCGACGGACCACGCCCGGTACCGATCCGGGGCCCTCCTCGGGCAACCCGAGCCGGTTCCCCCGGTAGCGGAAGTCGTCGTCGGGGTCGGCGGTGGACCGGCTCTCGTCACTCATGGTTTTCACGGTATAGGCACGTCACGGACGCTCGTACCCGGGTGGGCCCGGGTGGTGTGACGCCGGCCGCGGACCGGGGTGGGACCGCTCACCCCACAAAGCGCGCCGACGAGCCGATTCGCCCTTGAAACAGGCGGAATCACCGCCCTTTGGGGGTCGTCCACGCGATCATCTCGCTCCGTAACATGCAAGAAACAATCGAGACATGGCGTGGAAATCACGCACTCCTAGCTTCGAGAACGAAGCCGGGAGACGGCGTGTGGTCGACGGGTCCCGCGATGGAGCGGCCCCACCGACCCGCCGTCTCAGCCACCTGCACGGAGGTTCCGTTTTGTTCAGCAGCGCCGATGAGGTCCTCGCCTTCATTCGAGACGAGGACGTCGCATTCCTCGATGTCCGTTTCACGGACCTGTTCGGGGGCGTGAACCACGTGACCCTCCCGACCGAGAACGTGGACGAGTCCACCTTCACCGACGGCCAGATGTTCGACGGTTCCTCTATCCGTGGTTTCCAGGCCATCCACGAGTCCGACATGCTGTTGCTGCCGGACCTGAGCACCGGCGTGCTGGACCCGTTCCGCAAGCACAAGACGCTGAACATGACGTTCTTCGTCCACGACCCGCTCACGCTGGAGTCCTACAGCCGGGACCCGCGCAACGTCGCCCGCAAGGCCGAGGCCTACCTGCGCGGCAGCGGGGTCGCCGACACCGCCTTCTTCGGTGCCGAGGCCGAGTTCTACATCTTCGACGACGTCAAGTTCCAGACGAGCGCGAACACCGGCTACTACGAGATCGACTCCATCGAGGGCGCCTGGAACACCGGCTCCGCCATCGAGGGCGGCAACCGCGGGTACCGTCCGCGCTTCAAGGGCGGCTACTTCCCCGTCGAGCCGGTCGACCACTACAGCGACCTGCGCTCGGACATGGTGAAGACGCTCATCAAGTCCGGTATCGAGGTCGAACTCCAGCACCACGAGGTCGGCACCGCCGGCCAGGCCGAGATCGGCATCCGATTCGGCACCCTGCTCAAGCACGCCGACAACGTGCAGCTGTACAAGTACATCGTGAAGAACGTCGCCAACGCCGCGGGCAAGACGGCGACCTTCATGCCCAAGCCGCTCTTCGGTGACAACGGCTCCGGCATGCACTGTCACCAGAGCCTGTGGAAGGACGGCGAGCCGCTGTTCTTCGACGAGTCCGGCTACGGTCAGCTCTCCGACACGGCTCGCCACTACATCGGTGGTCTGCTCAAGCACGCGTCGGCGCTGCTGGCCTTCACCAACCCGACGGTGAACTCCTTCCACCGACTGGTCCCGGGTTACGAGGCCCCGATCAACCTGGTCTACAGCCAGCGCAACCGTTCGGCCTGCATCCGCCTGCCGCTCACCGGAGCCAACCCCAAGGCCAAGCGCATCGAGTTCCGTGTGCCGGACCCGTCGGCCAACCCCTACCTGGCCTTCTCCGCCATGCTCATGGCGGGCCTGGACGGCGTCAAGAACAAGATCGAGCCGCCGGAGCCGCTCGACAAGGACCTGTACGAGCTGCCCCCGGCCGAGGCCGAGAGCATCGCGACGGTCCCCGCGTCCCTGGACGCGGCGCTGGAGGCCTTGGAGGCCGACCACGAGTTCCTGCTCGAGGGCGGCGTCTTCACCAAGGACCTGATCGAGACCTACATCGACTTCAAGCGCACCGAGGAGATCGACTCCCTGCGTCTGCGCCCGCACCCGCGCGAGTTCGAACTGTACTACGACATCTAGGTCGTGGCCCTGGAGAGACTCCGGGAATGAGGGAGGCCATCGGCGATGTCGCCGATGGCCTCCCTCATTCGGGGTCCGCGGTCGATCAGTTCGGCAGGACGGACTCGATGGCCTTGGTGACCTCGTCGGAGTCCGGTTCGACCCGGGGGCCGAAGCGCGCCGCGACGGTGCCGCCCGGGGCGACGAGGAACTTCTCGAAGTTCCAGCGCACGTCGCCGGTGTGGCCCTCGGCGTCGGCCGTCCCCACCAGGGCGGCGTACAGCGGGTGGCGCTCCTCGCCGTTGACGTCGACCTTCTCCGTCATGGGGAAGGTGGTGCCGTAGGTGGTGGAGCAGAAGGTGGCGATCTCCTCGTGGGTGCCGGGCTCCTGACCCATGAACTGGTTGCACGGCACGCCCAGGACGGTGAAGCCCCGATCGGCGTAGTCCCGCTGGAGCTTCTCCAGAGTCGCGTACTGCGGGGTCAGTCCGCACCGGGAGGCGACGTTGACGACCAGCACCGCCTGGTCCTCGTACCGGTCCAAGCCGGCCGGGCCCCCGGTGAGGGCGGCGATCTCGACGTCCAGAACGGACATGTGCGCTCCTTGGGTTCAGAGGTGACCGGGGCATGTTATCCGTCGGCGGCCACCCGAGAACGCCGAGTCGTCCGGGACACTGATCTCCCAAACGAGGAACACCCCGCAACGAGCATGGTCGAGTGAGGTGTACTCGGTCCTGCTCCAGCAGGCGTTGCGGGACCTGGACGGGGATCGACGGCTCCGTGACAGCACCCGGACGGCCCGGTAAAGGTGCAGCACGACGCCGGCTTTTCCGCGTTCCTGCATATGCTCCGGTACGAAGCCACCAGGCACACGGGCGCACCTTCGTGAAGGTGACCCGCCGGCCGCCGTCCTCGCGAACCCGCCGCGTGTGCCGGGTCGTGGACGGACCCGAACCGTCGCACTTGCGGGAATGGATGTGTGAGGCGTGCAGGACCCATCACGACCGAAGCAGGAACCAGCGGACTCCGCGAGGCGCACCGCGCCTACAGTCGCGGGGTTGTGGGGATCCCCGGGGTTCGTCCCAGGGAGGACGTCAAGGTTGATGCGTGGCTAGGGACGGAAGAACCGACATGACAGTAGGAGCGCTGGCCCGGCGTGGTTTCAGCGACAGCCCCAAGGCCCTGAGGTTGGTGGAACAGGCCGGGCTGGACGCCCGGGCCGACACCGAGGTCCTCACCGCCCTCGCGGCGGCGGCCGACCCCGACCAGGCCCTGTTGGGTCTGCTCCGGGTGTTGGAGGTCTCCCCCGACCCCGACGACGTGCTGCTCGCCCTGCGGCAGGAGCCGGACCTGCGAGCACGGCTGTGCCGGATCCTGGGGGCCAGCACCGCGCTGACCGACCACCTCGTGCGCTACCCCGAGGACTGGCGCGAGCTGCGGGGCGCCGACGCCGCGCGCACCCCGCGACCGGAGGAGCTGCGCAGGGGGCTGTTGCACACCGTGGGTGCCCGACCCGACGACCCGGCACCCGTCGCCGACCCGGCGGTGGTCGAGGGCATGGACGAGGATCCGTGGACGGCGCTGCGGCACGTCGTCCGGGTGACCTACCGTCGCCGACTGCTGCGTCTGGCCGGACGCGACCTGACCGAGGCGAACTCGGTGGAGGAGGTCGCCGCGGAGCTGTCCGACCTTGCCGCGTCCCTGTTGGAGGCGGCGCTCGCGGTGGCGCGGGCCGAGTCGCCCGAGGACGCCGGGATGTGCCGGTTGGCCGTGATCGGCATGGGCAAGTGCGGTGGTCGTGAACTCAACTACGTCAGCGACGTGGACGTGGTGTTCGTGGCGGAGCCCGTCGGGGACACCGACGAGCAGGAGGCGTTGCGCGCGGCCACCCGGCTGGCGACGGTGATGATGCGGATCCCGTCGGAGACCGACACCGAGGGCACCCTGTGGGAGGTCGACCCCGCGCTTCGACCCGAGGGCAGGAACGGCTCCCTGGTGCGCTCGCTGTCCGGTCACGTGGCCTACTACGAACGGTGGGCCAAGACCTGGGAGTTCCAGGCGCTGCTCAAGGCCCGCCCCATCGCCGGCGACGTGGCGCTGGGCCGCGCCTACACCGAGGCGATCGCGCCGATGGTGTGGGAGGCCGCCGGCCGCAAGGACTTCGTCGAGGACGTGCAGGCGATGCGCCGCCGGGTGGTGGCGCACATCCCCACCGGTGAGACCGACCGTGAGCTGAAGCTGGGCCCGGGCGGTCTGCGCGACATCGAGTTCTCCGTGCAGTTGTTGCAGCTGGTGCACGGCCGTACCGACGACCGACTGCGTTCGGGCAACACCCTCCGGGCGCTCACCGCGCTGTCGGAGTTCGGGTACGTGGGACGCAAGGACGCGGTGGGGCTCACCGACGCCTACCGGTTCCTGCGCCGGATGGAGCACCTGCTGCAGTTGGAGCGGTTGCGACGCACCCACCTGGTGCCCGACCCGAAGACCCAGGAAGGTCCCGCGCAGTTGCGCCGGTTGGGTCGGGCGCTGGGGTTCGTCGCGGACCCGGTGCGGGAGCTGACCGGGGCGCGCAAGCGGGTGTCGGCGGAGGTACGGCGCCTGCACGAGAAGCTGTTCTACCGACCGCTGTTGAACGCGGTCGCCAAGTTGCCCGACGAGGAGGCGCGCCTGTCTCCCGAACAGGCGATCGACCGGTTGGGCGCACTGGGTTTCGCCGATCCGCGCGGGTCGCTACGGCATCTGGAGTCGTTGACGTCGGGTCTGTCCCGGCGGGCGTCCATCCAGCGCACGTTGCTTCCGGTGATGTTGGGCTGGTTCGCCGACTCCCCCGACCCGGACGCGGGCCTGCTGGGGTTTCGGCAGGTCAGCGACGCGCTCGGCACCACACCGTGGTACCTGCGACTGCTGCGCGACGACGTGCGGGTGGCCGAGCGGATGGCGTGGCTGCTGGGCACCAGTCGTTACGTGACCGAACTGCTGCTGCGCGCCCCCGAGTCGGTGGCGACGCTGGCCGACGACGCCCACCTGCGGCGCCGTCGGATCGAGACGCTCATGGCGGAGGCGGACGCGGCGCTGCGCCGGTACGACACCCCGGAGGAGGCGGTCTCGGCGGTGCGCGCGCTGCGCCGTCGGGAGCTGCTGCGCACGGCTTCGGCGGACCTGTTGGAGGTGTCGTCGGTGGAGGAGGTCGGCGGCGCGCTGACCGACATCTCCGCGGTCACCATCGACGCCGCGCTGCGCGCCGCCTACACCAAGGTGGTGGCCGACTCCGGCGGCGAGGAGCTCACCCGGGTGTGCGTGATCGCGATGGGCCGGTTCGGCGGTGGTGAGCTGACCTACGCCAGCGACGCCGACGTGATGTACGTGCACGACCCGATGCCGGGGGTGGAGACCGGGGCGGCCACCCGACAGGCGTTGGCGATCGTTCGGGAACTGGCCCGGTTGTTGGAGCTGCCGCAGGCGGAACCACCGTTGAAGGTGGACACCGATCTGCGCCCGGAGGGTAGGAGCGGACCGGTGGTGCGCACCCTGGACTCCTACGCGGCCTACTACGGGCGCTGGTCGCAGGTGTGGGAGAGCCAGGCGTTGCTGCGGGCCCGGCCGATCGCCGGCGACCACGGGCTGCGCTCGGCCTTCATCGCCCTGATCGACCCGCTGCGCTACCCGCCGGGTGGGATCGACTCGGCCTCGGTGTTGGAGATCCGCAAGCTCAAGGCGCGGATGGAGGCCGAACGGTTGCCGCGCGGGGCCGACCCGACACTGCACACGAAGCTGGGGAGGGGCGGCCTGTCGGACGTGGAGTGGGTGGTCCAGCTGATCCAGTTGCGGCACGCCCACGAATACCCGGACCTGCGTGTGAACGGGACCCTGGAGGCGCTGCGCGTGGCCGTGGCGCACGGGTTGCTGGCCGCCGACGACGGCGTGGTGTTGGAGGAGGCCTGGCGGTCGGCCTCCCGGGTGCGCGGCATGGTGATGTTGGAGCGCGGCCGAGGCGGCGACTCGCTCCCCTCCGACCTGCGGGTGCGGGCGGCCCTGGCCGAGGCCATGGGGTATCGGACCGAGGACGAGGACGAGGACTCCGAGACGGTGGGCCCCGCCGAGCAGTTGACCGAGGCGTACCTGCGCGCGACCCGCCGGGCCCGCGCGGTCATGGAACGGGTCTTCTACGACGACTGAAACGTCGATGCCGTTACGGGGCCCCGGGCCGTGGACGTCGGGCCCCACCGACGCGGCCTATCGGTTCGCCCTGCGCGGTTGGAGGTTCGGGCCGTGTCGGACCCACGACAACGGGATCGGGCACCACGAACCCACCGTGGAACCCGGCGGCACCTGCCCCGCGCCCTTGTCGGACGCGTCCGCGGGTCGAGTGCGTGAGAAGGGGCACCCCACGCGCGGAGGAGAGTGCGCGTGGGGTGCCGGGCCGGGAGTGAGCGGCCCATCCTAGTGGGTCATCGGATCAGGTCTGTCCCCAGCTGACGCTGGTGGACGGCCCGACCCGGTTGTCTCCGGGTTCCCATTCGGCGCTTCCGTCGGGGCCGACCTTGACGAGCTTCCACTCGGTGTCGGCTTCGATGGTGACGGTGCCGGTCCATCGGGGGTAGGTGTCGGCGTCGGTGCTCAGCGCCACACCGTCGGCCGGCTCCCAGGAGCCGAGCTCGGGGGTGGAGCCGATGACGTGGACCTCCTGGCCGGGTTCGGTCTCGACCGTGGCGGTGATGGTGTCCGGGTCACCGGGTTCGTCGGGGTCACCCGGGTCACCGCCGTCGCAGTCCTGCACGCACTCGCCGCCCATGTGCAGCGCCAGGGCGCCTTCGGCCGGGACGGTCGCGGTGACCTCTCCACCGGAGACCGTGGCTCCGCCGGAACCGGCGACGTTGTCGTACTCACCGTCGGGCAGGGAGGTGGCGGCGGTCAGCGACCAGCTCTCACCGGAGGCGTTGAAGGCGGCGAAACCGACGTCCCCGCGGTCGAAGGCCACCCGCGAGGAACCGTCCTCGGCGCGTTCGACCAGTTCGGCGCCCTCCACAGCGTTGCGGAAGGCGACCATGCCGCCGACGGTCTCGTTACGGTGCTCGCAGATCCACTCGCCCGAGGCGCAGTCACTGTCCGCGGTGATCCGACCGGCGGGGTCGCCGTCGACCTCGCCGACGCTGGGCGGGCCCTCGGCCTCGTTGCCCTGGAAGTCGTAGCTCGACATCACCACGGGGGTGCCGTAGGGATGGGCGAGCATGAAGGCGGTCGCGAGGTAGTAGCGGTCGCCGTCCACGTAGGTCAGGGCGGGCTCGTACCGCTGGGTGTCGTGGTTGTCGATGAAGACCACGGCCTCGTCGGAGGTGAGTCCGCCGTGGTCGGGCATCGAGGTCAGGTTCGCGATGTCACCGTCGGCGAAGCTGCTCGCGATGTCCCGCTGGTAGTCGAAGTTGGTGACCTGCCCGTAGGGCGTGTAGGCGGTGTAGGGGACCGTCGCGTCGCCGATGACCTCGTGGTAGACGTGCGGGGCACCGCCGAAGCCGGGCACCTCGTTCAGGGAGCCGATGATGGCGCCCATGTCCTCCTCGGGGACGTGCTTGGAGGCGTCCACGCGGAAGCCCCCGACGCCCATGTCGACCAGGCCGTTGAGGTAACGCACGATCTGGGCGCGTACGTGATCCGAGCCCGTGTCCAGGTCGGCCAGGTCGAGGAGCTGGCAGTTCTGCACCTCGTCCTTGTCGTCCCAGTTCTCGATGGTGTCGTAGCAGGGACCGAAGTCGTCGTAGGAGTAGGAGGCCTCGCCGTCGCCGAACAGGTCGGGGTACTCGTACTGTTCCCACTCGGTGCCCGCGCTGCCGGGCAGGTCGGCCTCACTTGGGCCGGTCATGTGGTTGATGACGGCGTCGACGTAGATGCGGACGCCGTTGTCGGCACAGGTGTCGACCATGTTCTCGAACTCCTCGGCGGTGCCGCGCCGGGTGTTCTCGATGCTGTAGGAGACCGGCTGGTAGTCCTGCCACCAGGGGTATTCGCCGCCCTCGGAGGAGGGGACGACGACGTGTTCCTGGGGCGGGGAGACCTGCACGCCGCCATAGCCGTTGGGGCCGAGGAAGTCGGCGCATTCGGCGGCGACGGAGTCCCAGTTCCACTGGAACAGGTGGACGATGGTGTCGCCCGTGCTCTCGGCGGCCGGGGTCACGTCGGAGACGGGGGCCGCCTCGGGTACTTCCTGGGAGATCGCGGGACCGGAAACCGCTAGCAGGCCGGCTCCCAGCACCACGGCACCTGCGAGGGCGCCGAGTCGGGGTGTTCTCATGTGCGCTCCTTGGGGGAGGTTCCGCAATGGGGCCACGCTGCCCCACCACCAATCTCTTGCATATTCTGCAAGAGTTTGCGTAGGAGTGATGAAGGTAACACGCGGTCTTGCCCTTGTGAACCGGGGGTTTCCTGGCCATGAACAACTTCCCGCCACTGACCTCGATGAAAGTCGTTGCAAGTTTTCTGAAAAGCAGCGTCAGCGCGAACCGAGAGCGGGCACGAAAAAGCCGGTGGCGGGTCGGCGCACTCCGACCCGCCACCGGCGGAACGACCCCTTACGGGCGGGGTCACGGGCGCTCCGCGCCCCACGCGTCTACCAGAAGACCGCCACACCGATGTTGACGATGGCGAGCACACCGGCGATGATCGCCAGGTTCTTGGCGGGCTTGCGGAGGTTGAGGACACCGACCACCACCACGGCCAGGGAGATGACGAGCTTGACGCCGATCTTCATGTGGTCGATGTCGCCGAGGTCGGCCATCTCGGCGATCCCGACCAGGAGCAGCCCGGTGACGAACTGGAGCAGGGAGCTGTGCAGCAGGACCTTGGTGGCCTTGACGTTGTCGGTCATCAGCTGCATCAGGAAGCCGGCGATGATGCCGGCCAGGCCGATCATGTGCAAGAAGACGAGCGCGGAGTAGAGAAAGTCCATGCCGACAGACTACTACGCGACGTAGTTCTCGATCACGCCTTCATGACACCCTGACGTAACAATCGGACCACCGGCTCGGTGAAGTCAACACTCAGCCGTGCCGCGGGGTTCCCCATCGGCGCCACTGTCGCCACAGCAGCCAGACCATCAGCATCAAGGCCCCCACCCCCACCGCGCGCACCACCGCCTCACGGTCGATCGCCGCCCCCACCTTGGAAAGCGCCGTGGGCTCGGCGACCAGGAGCGTGTCACTGGCGCAGGCCGAGGGTTCGTCGTCCCGTTCCAGCAGCAGGCACGCCGTGCTCACCACACGCGCCTCCTCCGACATCCCCTCCGGCAGCCGGACCCGCACGGTGAACTCGGACTCTCCACCCGCCGGGACGTCGACCCGCCAGTTGGCGACGCCCTCCTCCAGCACCCCGCCCTGACCGACCTCGACCACCTCCAGGGGTTCGGGCACGTGCTGGGCGAGCAGACCGCCCTCCACCTCCCCCTTGCCGTCGTTGGCGATCGTCGCCCGGTAGACGAACTCCTCGCCCGCAGGCGGCGGCTCGGGCGCCCCGGACAGGGCCAGCCCGACGAGCGCCGCGTCGGCCCCGGCCTCCCCCTCACCATCGGCGGAGGCCGGGGCGGTCAACAGCGCCGCGGCGGCGACCCCCGCGACCGCGCCGACCACCGCACGCCCGGCCCCTCTCGTCCCACCTTGTCCACGAACACCCTCGAAAACGGTCGGTGCCATCCCGCATCCCCCCGGTCTCACTGTTTCTCACTGTGTGACACCCCAAGACAACTACTAGTGATCGTGCAGTTACGTGGCGTGACACGCCTCCGGTGCGCCACACCTCCTTCCCACTGCCCGGAGTGCCCGCTTAGGTCCACGATCGACCTCTTAGTTCCGTGACCTCCGCACCCACCGTTCGGAGGGTTCTCAGGACCCGGATCTCTCCCGATGTGCGGGGCGCCCTCTTAGAACGATCGTGAGGACCCAGGGCGGCCGAGAAGCGACCGCCGCCGAGCAGAGGGAAACGGCATGTTCCAGATCGAGACCCTGCAGAACTACATCGACCGCCCCGGGCAGAAGGAGGAGCTGGAGCACCGTCAGCGCGAAGAGGTCCTGCGGGACCGGCGTCGACTTCGTTCGGCCCGCCGGGCCGAACGCCGGGCCGAACGTCGGGCGCGCCGTTCCACCGGCACCTGACCCCTGCGCGGTGGGGACGTAATGGCCGACATGCCCCTGCCGGGCGGGACCGTGTTCGTGGGCGGCTGTCTGGAACTGGGCGTGGACGGTCTGGCCTACGCCCCGTTCACCACCCGCTGCGCCTGTTGCCACCAGAGTTGGAACGCCTGCCCGAGGTGACCCGCCTGAACCTGGCACCGCTGACCCGGGAGGAGGTGGCGCGCCAGGCGCACTCCCTCACCGGCGGCACTGGACACCCGGGGACTGGACGAGTTGTACCGGCGCAGCGATGGCATCCCCCTGTACGTGGAGGCACTGGCCGGTGACGACGATTCGTCCTCTCCGGTCCCCGAGCACTTCCGAGACCTGTTGCCGGCGCCCGTGCGTCGGTTGCCCGCATCATGGACCCGTGTGCTGCGCGCCGCCTCGGTCGGTGCGCTCTCCGGGGAGGTGGGACACGAACCCCTGCTGCGGGTGACGGGCCTGTCGGAGGAGGACCCGGAGGAGGCCCTCCAAGGGCTCGTGGACCCGCCTCCTGCGGATCAGCGGGGACGGCTATCGCTTCCGAAACGCGCTGCTGCGCGGGGCGGTCCACGACTCTCTGCTGCCGGGCGCGCGTTCGAGACTGCACCTGCGTTTCGCCCGCGACCTGGACGAACACAGCGACGCGGTGCGCGCCGAGGAGGTCCTGGCCTACGGTGAGCAACTGGCCGTGCTGGAACGGGTGCTCGACCTGTGGCATCGGGTTCCCGAGGCGGTCGGGGGGCGTTCCCTCGCCCGGGTGCGGGCCGACGCCGCGCTCGCTGCTGTTGCTCTGTCGTGGGCAGGCCAGGACGCAGTGTGTGGCCGAGGGGGCGGAGGCCGACCTGGCCGAGGCGTTGCGGTTGCACCCGCCGCACCCGTGCCCGGTGCCGCGAGGTTGACGTCCCGAGAGACGGAGGTACTGCGACTGCTCGCCGAGGGCGCCACCAACGCCCGGATCGCCGAGTCGCTGTTCATCTCACCCAAGACCGCCGGCGTGCACGTGTCCAACATCCTCGCCAAGTTGGACGTGCCCAACCGGGCCACCGCCGGCGCCCGCGCCCGCGATCTGGGCCTGGCCTGAGAGCCCGGCCCGACCACTCCCCCTGAAGGTCTTAGGCGGTGCCCCGGCCGTCTTAGCGGCGCGGGCACCGGGGCCGTGTCCCCACGGTGGAAGGCGGGAGTTCTCCCCATGTGGCGGCGGGTGTCTTAGCGACATCGTCGTAGATGTGCCGAACACGTCCGGCACCTCACGACACCCAGGGGAAGACATGACCTACGACGACCTGCGCACCGTCACCGCCCATGCCATGCGGGACGAACGCCTCCAGCAGGCCGAGCGGGCCCGAGAGGCCCGCCGGCTGCGGGCCGAGGCCCGTGCCCGGCGCCGCGAGGAGCGACGGGCCCGCGGCGAATAATGGGCGGAGAAATGTCCCGGGCACGGAGCATAATGAGCGGTATGCCCCTGCTCTCCGATACCAGCCCCGTCTTCGTCGGTCGCCGTGGCCAGCTCCGGCTTCTCACCGACCAGGCCGACCGGGTGCGTTCCGGAACGCCGGAGATGTTCCTGGTCGGCGGGGACGCCGGGGTGGGCAAGACCCGCCTGGTGAACGAGTTCACCGCCACCCGGCCGGCGGGAACGGTGTTCACCGGCGCCTGCCTGCAACTGGGTGTCGACGGGCTCTCCTACGCCCCCTTCACCGCGGTGCTGCGCCAGGTACTGCGCGAGTGCGGACGGGCCCCCTTCGAGGAGGCCGCCCCCGGCGGGATAGGAGAGTTCGCCCGACTCCTGCCGGAGCTGGGCCCCGTCCCCGAGGAGCGGCCGGAGAACCGGGGCATCCTCTTCGAACAGCTCCTGCGCCTGTTCACCCTGTTGGCCGGGGACGAGGGCGCCACCGTGGTACTGGAGGACCTGCACTGGGCCGACGGCGCCACGCGTGACCTGCTGGTCTTCCTGGTCCGCAACCTGGATCGGCCCGGGACCCAGATCGTCGCCACCTTCCGCAGCGACGACCTGCACCGCGCGCACCCGCTGCGGCGGCTGCTGCCCGAGTTGGAACGCCTGCCCGGGGTGGGCCGGATCCAGTTGGAGCCGCTCTCCCGCGAGGAGGTGGCCGCCCAGACCCGGGCGATCCGGGGCGAGGACCTCACCCCCACCCAGCTGGACTCGCTGTACCGACGCAGCGAGGGGGTGCCCCTGTTCGTGGAGGCCCTGGCCACCGCCGAGACCTGTCCCACCGACGAGGACCCCGACCTGCCCGACCACTTCCGCGACCTGCTGCTGGAACCTCTGAGCCGGTTCGACGACACCACGTGGACCGTACTGCGCGCGGCGGCGGTGGGAGCGGTGAGCGTCACCGTCGAACACGAGATGCTGTACCACGCGGCCGGGCTGCCCGAACGTGAGTTGGAGGCCGCCCTGCACACCCTGGTGGACGCCAACGTGCTACGCGCCGGGCAGACCGGATACCGCTTCCGGCACGCGCTGCTGCGCGACGCCGTGCACGGGGAGATCCTGCCCGGACCGCACGCCCGACTGCACCTGCGCTTCGCCCAACTCATCGACGAGTACCCCCACACGGTCCCCGCCGACCGACGCGCCGCCGAGGAGGCACACCACTACCAGGCCGCGCACGACCTTCCCAGGGCGTTGCAGGCCGCCTGGTGGGCGGCGATCCGCGCCGGTGAGACGCTCGCCTTCGACGAAGAACTGGCCATGCTGGAACGGGTGCTGGGCTTGTGGGACCAGGTACCCGATGCCACCGAACGCGCCCAGGGGCACACCCGGGCCAAGGTGGTGAGCCGGGCGGCCGGGGCGGCGCTGGACGCCGGTCGACACAAGCGGGCGTTGGAGCTGGTGCAGGAGGCTCTGACCGAACTGCCCGAGGAGCCCACCGACGACGAGACGCGCACGGTACGGGCCGTGTTGTTGCGCAAGCGCGGCCAGGCGCGCTCTTCGGACATGAGCGACCACGGCCTGTTCGATCTGGTGCGAGCGCTCGAAACACACCCGCCGCACATGCCGGGGTACGCGCAGCTGTTGGCCGCTCTGGCCCGTGAGATGGTGCTGCTGCGCAAGGACCGTGCGGACACCCCGCAACGACGTCTTCTGGAGGAGTTGGCCCGATCGGGAAGCGTCCCGCGCGCACTCGCCGAACGCGCCATCGAGGTGGCCGGTCGCGACGACACGGCCGATCGCTGCGGTGAGGTGGAGGCTCGCATCCTCCTGAGCGACCTGCTCCTGGAAGCGGGCGACGTGGAACAAGGTCGGCCCTTCATGGAGGAGATGGTCCGGGAGAGCGAGCAGATGGCCAACCCGATGCTCGAAGCGCGTGGCACCGCCAACCTCGGTCACTACCTGCGAGAACTGGGCCACCACGCGGAAGGGCTCCGGGTGTTGGAGGACTCCCTGGAGCGTCACGAACGGATGGGGTGGGCATCGGCCCACCGTGCGTTCAACCACCAGAACCAGACCGAGATCCTGTTCGAGATGGCGGACCTGGCTCGGGCGCGCGAGCTGGCCGAACGCGCCGCCGCCACCTCCCCCACCCGCTCCAAACTGCACTACATCCAGACGGTGCTGGCCCGGATCGCGCTCGTCCAGGGAGACCTGGACACGGCCCGGCGGGCCGCCGGCCCCCTGGGCGATCGAAGCCTGCTGGGCCTGCATCGGATGAACCTTCTGCAGCTACGGTCCCTGGCCGCCCTGGAGACCGCACTGGCCGAGGGGGAGGTCGCGGAGGCCCTGGCCCTGTCCCGCACCCTCATGGAGCGAGTGGCCTTGGAGGAGAGCGCCGGCTACACGTGGCCGCTCCTGGAAGTGATGGCCGAGGCGGCCAGGCAGGGAGCATCTCCGCAGGTCTCGTCCCAGGTGGCCGATCTGGCCGCACGAACCTCGATCACGGGTTCGGTCATGCCCGCCTACGCGGCCTCCGTCGCCGCCCTGGCGGCGGAGGTCGACGGAGAGGACGCCACCGACCCGTGGAAGGGCGCCGTGGTGGCGTGGGAGGCCGTCCCGATGCCGCTGCACCTGGCCCGGGCCCGCCTGCGCGAGGCCGAGGTGGTGGCCGCCGGCGACCGTGACCTGGCGGTGCGCCGGGTCCGGCAGGTGCATGAGACCGCGATCGGGTGCGGGGCCGTGCCACTGGCCCGCGCCGCGGAGGGCCTGGCGCGCAGACTCGGCACCGGCGTGACCGAACAGGCGGCCCCACCGGCGGCGCCGGCGGGGTTGACCGCGCGTGAGAGCGAGGTTCTGCGACTGCTCGCCGAGGGCGCCACCAACGCCCGGATCGCCGAGCGGCTGTTCATCTCGCCCAAGACCGCCAGCGTGCACGTGTCCAACATCCTCACCAAGTTGGACGTGCCCAACCGGGCCACCGCCGGTGCCCGCGCCCGGCGGTTGGGGCTGGCCTAGTTCCCGTCGCCGAGGGCGAGGTTGTCGACCACCAGGGTGACCAGGTCGTCCAGGTCACCCTCGGGGGCGAGCACCCCGGGCAGGGTGAGGTGTTCGGTGACCAGCCGGTTCAGCGCCAGATAGAGCACGAGGACGGTGTCGCGACCGCCGGGCATCGCGGCCTTCTCATGGAAGGCGACGTTGGCCTCCAGGTCGGCTCGGACACGAGCGGTCATGTCCGCGCGCAGTCCCGGTCGGCGGGTGGCCTCCAGTTGGAGCTCCAGGGTCGCCAGGTAGACGTGGGGGTCTGCGGCCAGGCGCCTGACCGTGGCGCGCATGATCTCGGCGAGTTTGGCTCGGTCGCGCTCGCCGACCAGCACGTTGTCCCACTCGGCCTGTTCGGGCATGAAGCGCTCGTAGGTGCGGGCACCGGTCTGGGCGAGCAGGTCACCGCGGTCGGTGAAGTAGTTGGAGGCGGTACCGGTGGGCACGCCGGCCCGGGTGTCTACGGCGCGGAAGGTGAGCCCGCGCGCGCCCTCTTCGGCGAGTGTCTCGATGGCGGCGTCCAGTAGCGCGGCGCGCCGCTCCGGGTTCCTGACCACGGTTGTCTCCCTTGTTCCGAGGTTCTCGGAAAAACCTCTTGGCAAACCACTACATTCGAAGTACTTTACTTGAAGTACTTCAACCATAGTGGTCATGAGGCCACGGGGGTACCCCTACGAGGAGACACATGCGAAAGCTCACCTACTTCGTCGCGGTCTCGCTGGACGGCTACGTCTGCGCGCCCGACGGTTCCTTCGACTTCTTCCCCGGTGGCGACGACGACGGCAGCAGCGGAGAGCTGGGGGACAACGGCGAGTTCCACGTGAACGAGTACCCGGAACTGCTCAACACCGTGGCACGGGCCCACCTCGGGCTGAACGTGCCCAACAAGCACTTCGACACCATGCTCCAGGGCCGAGGTTCCTACCAGATCGCCCTGGACCAGGGGCTGACCAGCCCCTACGGGCACATGCGCGAATACGTCTATTCCCGCACCCTGGCCGACGGCGTCGACCCGAACGTGACCGTGGTGGCCACCGATCCGCTCCGGCACGTGCGCGAACTCAAGGCGGAGGACGGCGAGCCGGGCATCTGCACGGTCGGCGGGCCCTCCATCGCCGGACTCCTGTTGCCGGAGATCGACGAACTCGTGATCAAGCGCTACCCGGTCGTGGCCGGGGCGGGCAAGTCCTTCTTCGAGGGCGCCGCCTTCGACCCGGCGCTCTTCGAACGGGTGGAGAGCAACTCCTTCGAGAACGGAGCCGACTACACGCTGTTCCGCCGTCGCCCCGGTGCGAGGTGACAGCGGGCGGGTCCCTCACCCGGTCGGGTGACGGACCGCATGTTCGCGGCCGGGGGTGGCCCGAACCCCCTCCGTGAGCGGTCATAATGCGTGTGCGGACGACCGGCCGGGCACCGCCGAAGGCGCGCGGAAATACCCCGGAAATATCCGCACGGCACACTGGGTCCCGGGACATCGTGTCCGGCTCGGCTCCGCGACCGACGGGCCGGGGCGGGGACCGACCGGCTTCGAGGAAGGTTGACTGTGAATCGACAGCAGGAATTCGTGCTCCGCACGTTGGAGGAGCGCGACATCCGGTTCGTGAGGCTGTGGTTCACCGACGTGCTCGGGTACCTCAAGTCCGTGGCGGTGGCACCCGCCGAACTGGAGGCGGCCTTCTCCGAGGGCATCGGGTTCGACGGTTCGGCGATCGAGGGGTTCGCCCGGGTCTACGAGGCCGACATGCTCGCCCAACCCGATCCCACCACCTTCCAGGTCCTGCCCTGGCGCAACGAACCGCACGGCACCGCGCGCATGTACTGCGACATCCTCATGCCCGACGGCTCGCCCTCCCCCGCCGACCCTCGGCACGTGCTCAAGCGTCAGCTCAGCAAGGCCTCCGACCTCGGGTTCACGTTCTACACGCACCCCGAGATCGAGTTCTACCTGCTGAAGAAGTTCCCCGAGCACGGGGAGTTCCCCGAGCCGAACGACTCGGGCGGCTACTTCGACCACACCCCGCACAACAGCGCGCACGACTTCCGGCGCAACGCCATCAACATGCTGGAGGCCATGGGCATCTCCGTGGAGTACAGCCACCACGAGGGCGGGCCCGGCCAGCAGGAGATCGACCTGCGCTACGCGGACGCGCTGACCACCGCCGACAACATCATGACCTTCCGGCTCGTGATGAAGGAGGTGGCGATGGAGCAGGGTGTGTACGCCACGTTCATGCCCAAGCCCTTCACCCAGTACCCCGGGTCGGGCATGCACACCCACCTGTCGCTGTTCGAGGGCGACCGCAACGCCTTCTACGAGCCGGGCGCCGAGTACCAACTGTCGAAGGTGGGGCGCGGGTTCATAGCGGGGCTGCTGCGGCACGCCGACGAGATCACCGCCGTCACCAACCAATGGGTGAACTCCTACAAGCGCCTGTGGGACGACCCTGCGGCCTCGGCCGGCATGGGCGGCGAGGCCCCCGCCTACATCTGCTGGGGGCACAACAACCGGTCGGCGCTGGTGCGGGTACCGATGTACAAGCCGGGCAAGTCCAACTCCAGCCGGATCGAGATCCGCTCGCTGGACAGCGCCACCAACCCCTACCTGGCCTACGCGGTGATCCTGGCAGCCGGGCTCAAGGGCATCGAGGAGGGGTACGAGCTGCCCCCGGGCGCCGAGGACGACGTGTGGGCGCTGACCGACGCCGAGCGTCGGGCCGTGGGCATCCGTCCGCTGCCGCAGAGCCTGGACGAGGCGCTGCGTCTGATGGAGAACAGTGAGCTGGTCGCCGAGACGCTGGGCGAGCACGTGTTCGACTTCTTCCTGCGCAACAAGACCTCGGAGTGGAACTCCTACCGCCGCCAGGTCACGCCGTACGAACTCCAGCGGTACCTGCCCACGCTGTAGGACACGGCGGGCGAGGGTCCACCGGGGTCGGTCGAGATCAGTCGAGGCCGAGTTCGCGGGCCCTGGCGACGGCGGCGGTGCGGTTGTTCACCCCGAGCTTGGCCATGAGGTTGGTGACGTGCACGCTCACCGTCTTGGCGGAGATGAACAGCGCCTCGCCCACCTCCCGATTGGACAGCCCCTTGGCGACCTGGGCCAGGACCTCGGCCTCACGCGGGGTCAACCCGGCCGGTGGCGTGGCGGGGACCGACGTGGTCTCGGCGAGGGCCGCGCTCATTCCCGCCACGTCGCCGTAGCCCACCGCCGGGCCCAGCCGGTCGCGCAGTTGCCTGACACTGTCCAACATCCCTGAGGCCCGCTGTCGGTCGTCCAGGGCGAGGAAGGTCCGAAAAGCCCCGGTCCAGGTGCCGATCCGGGCGACCACCCCCGCCCTCTCGGCGAGGGGCAGTGCCCGCTCCCAGTGCGCCGACGCCTCGGTGGGATCCTCCGCGAGCCACCCGAGCGCCATGTGGCGATGGAGCCTGCCGGCCGGGGAGGTGGGCCAGTCCTCACGATCCAGTGTCCTTCGGAGCAGCGCGGCGAGCTCCTCGGCGATCTCGACGTCCCCGGGCTCGTCACGGCTCCGGAGCCGGACCACCAGTTCCGCCAAGGCCGACAGTCCCGAGAAGCTGATACGGACCTGCCCGATCAGCCCGATGTCCGCCTCCCCCTCGAAAACGAGGCGGGCGGCTTCGGCCAGTCGGTCCCCCGGCCCGTCCATCAACAACCACAGCCGACCGTAGTAGTGGGACATGTACTCCATCGCCGAGCTCCGATCCCGTGGGAGGAGCCTGGCGAACTCGTCCAGGGCCCGACCGGCGGCGTCCCAGTTCCCCCGTGTCAAGTGGAGTTGGGCCTGGATGGTCTGTCGACGCGCGGCGGTGAGGTCCTCACCCACGGGGTGGGCCCTCAATACCCGCCAGGCCTCCTCCGTTCGACCCAAGGAACTCAGGTAGATGGCGGCCCCGTTGGCGTAGTTGCCACCCTGGCTGCGCAGGATCCCCAGGTCGACACATCGGCCCAGGGACCGCTGCGTGGTCTCCAAGGCCTCCTCGTGTTCCAGGCGCAGCGCCAGGTTGTTGGCCAGGTTGACGAGCCCGCGCAACTCGACCTGGACCTCGCCCGTCTCGCGGGCGATGCGGATACCTTCCCGAAGCATCCCCACGGCCTCGTCGAAGCCGGTGGTGTCCAGCAGTGCCCCCAAGGTGACCAGGGCGTCGGCCTCACTTCCCCTGTCCCCGGTCCTCCTGGCCAGGTCGATCGTTTCTCTGGCGACCTTCTCCGCCTCTTCGTGGCTCCCCTGGAGCATCAGGACCGAGGCGGTCGCGGCGCCGATCGACGCCTGTTCGAAGTGCCCCTCCGGCAACAACTCGGCGGCGGCCCGCATGTCGTTCAGGGCGGCGGTACGCCCCAGGTCCTTGTAGGCCCGGGCCCGGGCCACGAGCAGCCGTGCCGCCGCTTCGGGTTCGGCTCTGGAATCGAGTTCGGCCAACCCGTCCGTGGCGTGGTCGACCGAACGTCGCAGGTCACCGGCGACCTGGGCGGCCAGGCACACCCTCAGCAGCAGGGCGCTGCGATCCAGATCGAGCCGCTCGGCGGCGTCGGGTACCAGTTCCCACAGCTCCAGCACGCGTTCGAGGAGTTCGAGGTGTTCGGGGTGCGCGGTGGCGGCCAGGGCCCCCTGCGCCGCTTCCCACGCCGCGGTCAGGGCGCGCGGGTGGTCGTGGGCGGCGTAGGCGTGGTGCGCGAGTCGGACGACGGTCTCCGCCCGGGGCGACCCTGGGACACCGGTGTCGAGTACCTCCGCGTAGCGGCGGTGGGCGCGGACCCGCTGGCCCGGTAGCAGATCGGTCTTGACCGCCTCGGCGAGCAGGGCGTGCCGGAACAGGTAACCGGTCTCGGTGGCCCGCAGGACCTGGGCGTCCACCGCGTGACGCAGCGCCTCGTCCAGGTCGTCCTCGTCGATCCCGGAACGTTGGGCCACCTCGGCGAGCAGTGCGTGGTCGACCCTGTCCCCGGCCACCGAGGCCAGTCCCAGGACCTTGCGGGC
>NZ_DYZD01000026.1 GCF_020741345.1 Nocardiopsis listeri | reverse complement strand
GGGATGACCACGGCCATGGTGAGCATGAAGCCGGTGGTGAGCCACTGCACCGTGGTGGCGCCGACCCCGAAGTCGTTCATGAGTTGGGGCAGCACCACGCTGAGGACGGTCTCGTTGAGGATCATCAGCAGCGCGGAGACCGCCAGCACGGTGATGACGGGCGTCACCCGGTCCCGGCCTCTTGCGGTGCGGTCGGGTGCGTCGTGGTCCGGGAGCCGTTGCCGGCCGTCGGTCTGGGTCATGTGGGCCTTCCTTGGTGGGACAACACCCCCATGATGTCATCTTGTGCCATGTTGGCAGACCATGACGAACCATTTTGTGGGCAGCGTCACCGCGGGTGAACACGTGCTAGGAAAGACCCATGAACGACGAAGTCCCCCTGGACCTGCGCTCGCGGCGCCGCCTCGACACCCGCCAGGAGATCCACCGCGCGGCACTCGAACTCTTCGAAGCGCAAGGGGTGCGCGAGACCACCGTCCAGCAGATCGCCGAACGCTCGGGGGTCTCCTCCCGCACCTTCTTCCGGCACTTCACCACCAAGGAACAGGCCGGTCTGCCGGGGCAGGCTCGTCTGCTCCGGGCGATCGAGACCCTGGAGGTCACCGGCACCGACCCCGACGCCGTACTGCGCGACGTCGAGGCGGCCCTGGAAGGGGTGATGGGCCTCGAACACGACCCCGAGCGGGAGGAACACCGCAGGGTCGCTCGACTGTTGGCCGGGGACTCCGAACTCAGGGCGCTGGCCGCCGCCCAGGAACGCGAACTCGCCACGCGTCTGCGCGAGCGTCTCAGCGAGCGCCTGGAGGGACCGGACCCCACCACGGTGCTGTTGGTGGTGGAGGTGGCCGTGGCGGTGTGGAGCGCCTGTTGGGAGCGTTGGGGCGAACTGGCCGCGCAGGGGCGCGAGGAGGACCCGGTGGAGTTGTACCGCCGGTGCCGGTCGGAGCTGCGCCGGATCGTCGGCTGAGCCCCTACCTCGGCGGGTTCGTCGGGTGTGGATCCCTTCAGGAGCGGTGGACGGTGAGGCTGTCGGCGGCCGCGGCCGCCGCCTCCGCGCCGACCGAACCGGTACGCGCGAACTCGCCCCACACCTTGCGCACCGCGCGGCCCCGCCGGTCGAGTTCCTCCCAGGAGGTGCGACCGACCAGGCTCGCCCGTTCCCAGGCCTTGCGGGTGCCCAACAGCAACGGGATGTCGGTGATGTGCGCGGCCCCGAACGGGCTGCCCTCGGGCCGCCAGGTGAAGGTGTAACGCACCGCCCGGCCGCCGGCCCGGCGATGGCGACGGACGAAGCCCCGCACGGGCCCGGTGTAGATGACCCAGGTGGTGAAGCGCACCAGGGTCCGGCGCAGGGTGGAGCCGATCACCGGCAGCCCGGACAGTCTCTTGATCGGGGCCAGGAACTCGGCGAACAGGCCGGTCTCCTCACTGGTGGCGCCGACGAGCACGTCGATCCGAGGCGCCGCCTCGCGCCAGGCGCGGGTTCGGAGGGACTCGGGAGGCAACGGGTCGTGCCCGTAGCGTGTCCCGAACGGCATGGCGCTGGGCAGCCCGAAGCCCCTGCCGGCCTCGACCGCCTTCTCTTGGCGGGCGAGCACCTCACGGGTCTCGGTCTCGGGGGTGAGGGCGCCCACCACCCCGGCCATGGCCTCGTACATGCGATCGCGCCGGCTGAGCAGGCCCAGCGGCGCGCTCTGCACGATCGCGCGCCGGAACAGCCCTTCGGCGCCGCGGCTGATCATCAGGTGGGCGACGGCGTCGCCACCGGCGGACTGGCCGAAGAGGGTGACCTTGTCGGGGTCGCCGCCGAACGAGGCGATGTTGGCCGCCACCCAGCGCAACGCCGCCACCTGGTCGAGCAGACCGAGGTTGGCGGGGGCGACGCCGGGCAGACGCAGGTATCCCAGGACCCCGAGCCGGAAGGTGACCGAAACGACGATGACCCGCTGTTCGCGCACCAGCCGGGCCGGATCGAAGATCGCCAGGTCGCCGGAGCCGGTGACGTAGGAACCGCCGTGGAACCACACCAGGACGGGTGGGCGCTCGTCCTGGCCCAGGTCGACGGGCAGGGTCACCGACAGGTGGTGGCAGTTCTCGTCCTGACGACCGGTCGGGATGCCTTCGACCGCTTCGGAGACCACCCGGGAGGTCGACTGCGGGGCGGCGGGGGCGGCCTCGGTCGCCTCGAAGGGTTCGGCGAAGGGTTCGAGCGGCGTGGGCGCCCGGAACCTATCGGCCCGCGCGTAGGGGATGCCGAGGAACCGTAGGACCCCGCCGCGCACCTTCCCCACGATCGGGCCCGCGGGGGTGTCCAGGCGGCGGTGTTCGTCCCTGGAGACGGAGGTGGATTCGGTCATGTCTGCTCCTGCGTTCGCCCCGGGTCCGTGACCGGCCCTTCGGTCACCCGAACGACGGTACCCGCAAGGGTCGCTCGTCCCCGGGAGCGGAACGTCGGTCCATCGACCTCATGTTCGGTGACACCGTCGCGGGCGGCGTGGGCCCACCCTGGAACGACTCTTGGACGAAAGGGGGCCAAGCACTCGGCCTCGCCCTCGGGGAAGAGATGGGGGACCGGAGCCGGTTTCTCGGGAATGGCCCCTTGGCAGGCCCACATCACGTGCTTGCCGTGCGAGCCCGGCGAACCGGAGACGATCCGTCTCCCGTCCCCTGGTCGTCCGGGGCCCGGTGGCCCGCCTGGACGGATAGGGGCCCGGATCCCAGGAGTTCCACGGGGGCGCCGGTGGGAACGCGTCCACCATCGACGCCCCCGTCGATCATCGTGGAGCACCCCACAGAGCGGCTCGACGCCCATGACGAGGTGGTCCGGCTCCTCGCCGCGAAGCCGGGCGATAGTGCCTGGACCACACCCCCGCGTGTGCGGCGCCACCCTCCTCGATCGCTTCCCCACTGGTGAACGCACGTAGACTCCTTCGGGTCGCCCCGTCGTCGGGGCCCGTTGCCGTCCCACGCCTGGGCGTCGCAGTGACGGCTTTCTCTTTCCCCGGACCGCCCGTTGGCGCGCTCGGTTCCGTTCTCCGACAGAGGAGACTCCACTTCTTCATGTCCTCCACCTTGCGCACCCGTGTGCGTGAAACCGGGCGCCGACCCGACCCCTGGGTCATCGGTGTCTCCGGTGGCCTGCTGGTCCTGTTCGTCGTGCTCGCTCTGACCCGCCCCACCATGATGAACACCGCGGTCGACGCGGCCTTCGCCTGGTCCACCCACTGGTTCGGCGCGTACTGGCAGGTCCTGCTCCTGGCCACCCTGGTGGTGGCCACCGTCCTGGCCTTCTCCCGGTACGGCCGGGTGCGGATGGGCGGCCCGGTCACCCCTGAGTTCGGCTGGTTCCGGTGGGTGGCGATGGTCCTGACCACGCTGCTGGCCGCGGGCGGGGTGTTCTGGGCGGCCGCCGAACCGCTGGCCCACTACGTCGACCCACCGCCGCAGTACGACGACGTCTCCGGTGGCATGGACGGCGCCGCGATCGCGTTGGCGCAGACCTTCACCCACTGGGGTTTCGTGGGCTGGGCGATCGGTGGCTCGTTGGCCACGTTGGTGATGATGCGCGGGGTGGAGAAGGGCCTGCCGCTGCGACCGCGCACCCTGCTCTGGCCGCTGTTGGGCGAGCGTGTGCGCACCCACTGGCTGGGCACGGTCGCCGACATCAGCTGCGTGCTGGCGGTGGTCGCCGGGACGGTCGGCCCGATCGGCTTCCTGGGCCTGCAGATGTCCTACATCGGTGCCGAGATGTTCGGGTTCGACTCCGGCTACGGCACCCAGGTGGTGCTCATCGGAGGACTGACGCTGATCGCCACGATCTCGGTGCTCAGCGGGGTGGACCGGGGCATCCAGTTGTTGAGCCGGATCAACGTCTGGGCGGCGCTGGTGCTCATCGTCTCGATCGTCGGACTGGCCTCACTGCCCTACGTCATCGACCTGTTCCTCCAGGCGAGCGCCGTACACGTACGCGAGTTCGTGCCCATGTCGTTGTACCGCGGCGATGACGCCTGGCTGGGGTACTGGACGCTGTTCTTCTTCGGTTGGTTCATCGGGTTCGGGCCGTTGATGGCGATCTTCATCGCGCGGGTCTCCAAGGGCCGCACGATCCGGGAGATCTACGTGGGCGCCACCGTGCTGCCGTCGGTGGTGACCATGGTGTGGTTCACCGCCCTGGGCGGTACCGGTCTGTGGCTGGAACAGAGCGACCCGGGCGTGATCTCCGGCCCCTACGCCGAACACGGTCTGCCCGCGGCCGCCCTGTCCATCGTCCAGGCGCTGCCGTTCAGTTCGGTCCTGGCGGTGATCATGATCGTCGTGACGCTGATCTTCTTCGCCGCCACCCTGGACGCGATGTCCTACGCCGTCTCGGCCTCCAGCATGCGCGAGGGCGAACCGCACGCACTGGTGCGGGCGTTCTGGTGCGTGGGCATGGGTGTGACCGCGGTGGTGCTGTTGACCGTCGGTGACAACGGGGTGCAGGCGTTGCAGTCCGTCATCGTGGTCACCGCGGTCCCGGCGGGCCTGGTGCTGCTGCCCCCGTTGTGGGGTGCCCCGCGCCTGGCGCGGGAGATGGCCGTCGAACAGGGGATCATCGCCTCGACCGAGCCGCGACGGATCAAGGAACCCGAACCGGTCGGCTGAGCGGTGCGGGCCCGGGGAGGAGGCCAGGGGAAGGAAAGTCGGATCGACCTATTGATTTTCGATAGGTAGCTATCGATACTCGATACATGGATCGCTTCTTCACCCTGCTCCTGCGCGCCGCCGTCGTGGTGGCGCTCCTCCTCGGCCTCTTCGGCCAGTTCGTCGTCATCCCGGGGATCGCCGCCGACGAGGTCGCCCGGTTCGCGCCCTACGAACGGATCGCCCTGCCCTACACGATCGTGGCGATCCTCGGGGTGCTCTGCGTTCAGGTCGCCCTGGTCGCGGTGTGGGTGCTGCTGGGCATGCTCCGCCGCGACACCCTCTTCGACCGCAAGGCCCTCCTCTGGGTCGACGTCGTCATCGGGTCCACCGTGGCGGCCACGCTGCTCGGGGCCGGGATCACGGTGCACCTGGCCGTGACCGACATGCCCTTCGCCAACGGCAACATGGAAGCGGTCGGTGCTCTGGGCTCCGCGTTCTTGGGCACCGCGATGGGAACGGTGTTCGCGATGGTGCTGGTGCTCATGCGCGGGCTGCTGCGCAAGGCCACCCGTCTGCGGACCGAGATGTCCGAGGTGATCTGATGGCGATCGTCGTCGACATCGACCTCCACCTCGCCCGGATCGGCATGTCGGTCGGCGAGTTCGCCGAGGCCGTGGGGATCACACCCGCCAACATCGCCGTGCTCAAGAACGGCCGGGCCAAGGCGGTGCGGTTCACCACGCTCGACGCGATCTGTCGCACGTTGGGCTGTCAGCCCGGCGACGTGCTGCGCTGGGTCCCCGACGAGGAGACCGAGACCGGATCGCCCTGAGACCACGGAAAGGGGGCGCCGCGAGGGGCGCCCCGGCATCCTCAGGCCCGACGCCCGGTGAGGGCGAGCAGGCGGGTCTGAGGGTCGGCGTCCTCCCCCACTCGAACCGGCTCGGCGAACAGCCCGCTCGCCGCCAATTCCTTTTCCTGGCCCTTCATCCACGTGAGCAGCTCGGCGACCAGGTCCGGGTCCAAACGCTCGTCCGCCCCGATGGCCCGGGCCAGGTCCCAGGCGTGCACGGCCAGGTCGAAGGTCATCTGCCACAGGTACAGCTCCGCCGGGGACTCCCCGAAGGACAGGTGGACCCGCTGTTGCAGCGCGGACGGGGCCAGCCACGCGGTACGGGCCTCACGGGCGGCCACCGACCAGGTCGCGAGCGGCTCCTCCCCCAGGTTGTCGCCGTCGAATCGGTCGCCCACGTCCTCGACCCGGGCACCGCCCAACAGGTGGGGCACCCACAGCTGCTCGGTGGTCAGGTGATCGACCAGGTCGTGCACGTCCCAGTCCGAACACGGAGTGGGCAGCGCCCAGTCGGTGAGCCGTACCGCCTTCACCCGGCGGTCGAACTCCTCCATCGCGGTGCCGTGCAGATCGATCAGGGATGTCACAGGTCCTCTTCCCGGGTTGTCGGTGTTCTCGCCGGGGCGGCCTACCCGATCATGGGCGGGTCCACACCGCCGGCTCCACCCCCGTGACGCTCACCTGTCAGACTTTGGCACCACGAGCGACGCGAAGGCCTACCCGACAAGGAAGACATGCAACGCGGTTACGACATCGTCCTGTTCGGCGCGACCGGATACACCGGAACACTGACCGCCGAGTATCTGGCCGAGAACGCCCCTCGCGAGCTGCGGTGGGCCTTGGCCGGGCGCAACATCGACAAGTTGGAGGCCGTGCGGGCCGAGTTGGCCGAGATCGACCCGGACCGGCCCACTCCGGACCTGCTGCCGGCCGACGTCGACGACACCGCTTCCATCCGAACCCTGGCCGCCTCCGCGCGGGTGGTCATCACCACGGTCGGCCCCTACGCGGAGTACGGCGAGCCCTTGGTGGCGGCGTGCGCGGCCGAGGGCACCGACTACGTGGACCTGTGCGGTGAGCCGGCTTTCGTGGACCGCATGTACGTGCGCCACCACGCCACCGCCCAGAGCACGGGCGCGCGGATCGTGCACGCTTGTGGATTCGACTCCGTCCCCTACGACCTGGGGGTGCTGTTCACCGTCGGGCGGCTGCCCGACGACGTCCCCCTGCACGTGGAGGGGTTCGTGCGCGCACAGGGCACCGCCTCGGGCGGCACGCTGCGTTCGGCGGTGGGCGCCTTCTCCGACCCCGTGGGCATGATCACCGCCGCACGGGACCGCCGGGCCGTGGAGGGCGGACCGAAGGGACGCAGGGTGCGCATCGACCGGAGCGGGATCCCGCGCACCCGGTTGGCCCGGGGCTGGACGCTGCCGATCCCCAGCCTGGACCCGCAGGTGGTGGCGCGTTCGGCGGCGGCGTTGGAGCGTTACGGACCCGACTTCAGCTACGGGCACTACGGGGCGTTTCGGCACCTGACCAGCGCGGTGGGCGCGGCCGGTGGTGCCGCCGGGATGATGGCCGCCGCCCAGGTTCCGGCGTTGCGGGAGCGGTTGTTGTCGCTGCGCTCCCCCGGCGAGGGCCCCAGCGAGGAACAGTTGGCCGGTGGGTGGTTCACCGTGCACTTCGTGGGCTCGGGCGGCGGACACCAGGTGCACACGCTGGTGTCGGGTGGTGAGCCGGGATACGCGGCGACCTCGGGGATGCTGGCCGAATCCGCGTTGTGCCTGTGGCGGGACGAACTGCCTCGGACCTGCGGGCAGGTGACCACGGCGGTGGCGATGGGCGAGGCGCTCATCGAACGGTTGCCCCGGGCCGGGGTGGAGTTCGAGGTTCTGCGGACCTTCGAGGACTGAGGGACTTCACCGAGGAGGGAACGCGTACGGTGCGCGTTCCCTCCTCGGATCCCGGGTCACGCCCTCCGGCGGGTTCCGGAGACCGCGCACCATGCCAGAGCGAGCACCACTGCGTCCTCGATGACCGCGCCCTCCCAGGCCGGACGGGACTCACTCCACCAGGAACGCCACCGCACCCCCGCCGCGGCGCCCACCGGGGCCGCCATCGCGGCGACGGCGACGGCCGGTGGCACGGGGCCTCCCAGGTTCCGGGCGAGCAGGGCCCCACCCCAGGCTCCACCGAGCGCGCGCGACAGCAGGACCGGCCCCGACGTACGGGGCGGGATGCCCGGCATCTTGTCCGCCATGAGTTCACCGGCGATGGTCAGCGCCAACAGGCCGCGTCGGAGCGTTCGTCCTTCGGCGCGGGCGCACAGTGGTGCGCAGGGCCCCAGGGTTCCGCGTGCCCCCGAGGCCAGTCCCAGTACCAGGGAACGTGCCAGGGTCCGTGATGTGTTCATGGTCGTCTCCTCGACGTGGGTGCGGCGAGTATCGCACCGGTCGACCGCTCCGGAGCCGAACGACGTGCCGAGGACCACGGCCGGTGTCGGGGCCCGGTCACCCTGGTCGAGAAGGACGCCCCTGCTGATCGTCGATGCGCGGGCGGCCCTCCCAGAGGTACTGCGGTGGTATCGCGCTCCTGCCCAGAGCCGGGTGTCCGGCGCCCGATATCGTTGCGGGGTTCGGACCACCGGCGGTAGGAGAACGAGCATGCCCGAACAGACCGAGGTGCCATCGCGGGTCCTGGCCGGACTGTGGTGGCTCACCGTCGCGGTGTTCGCCCTGCACAACGCCGAGGAGTATCTGCGCGACCTTCCCGCCTGGGCCTTGGTCCACGCGCCCGCCGGGATCGCCTCGGCGCACGGTGGACAGGCCGGTTTCGGGATCGCGGCGGCCCTGCTGACCGTGGCGGCCCTGGTGGTGGCCGGGCAGGCCACCGTGGCCCGCCCCGGGTGGAGCACGGAGGTGCTGGTCTGCTTCGCTTTCGTGCTGATCCTCAACGCCGGATCCCACCTGGCGTTCAGCGCGCTGACCGGCACCCTGATGCCGGGGGTGCTGACCGCTCCCCTGTTGATGGCCCTGGGCGTCTATCTGGTGTGGCGGCTGCCCCGGGTGCGTGCCACCTGGCCGACGGTGCTGGTGACCGTGGTCGTGGCGGTGGCCGCGACGGCGGGCGCCCTCCTGCTCGGTGGCCTGCTCACCGGCTGACCCCGAACAGGTCGAGGAGGTGGCCCCCTCGGAGGTGGCGACCGCGATCCGGTGGTGGTCGGCGGCCAGGAGGTCGTACGACTCGCCGGGACGGCGCCCTACGGTAACGCTTCAAAACCAGAAAGGGCGTACACCTCCGGTCTCCGTGCCGGATGGGTGCGCACCGTGCCGGTGGCCGCCACGGGCTCACGCGCTCTGGCGGTGGGTGGCCGGGGCGATCGCCCCCGCTTGAGGCCGTCAGGTCCTCCGGGCCGTCCGGCCACCCATCGACGTCATCAGCTCTCGGTGAGCTCGGTCCCCTTGGTCTCCTTGATGAACAGGCAGGACAGCCCGGTCAGGACGCACAGCAACATGATGTAGCCGCCGAACACCCAGCCGACGCCGATGTCGATGAACAGCTGGTTCAAGTAGGGCGCGGTCCCACCGAAGACGGCGACGGACAGCGAGTAGGCGAACCCGATGCTCTGAGTGCGCACCCTGGTGGGGAAGCTCTCCGACAGGATCGCCGACAGCACCGACGCCGGGGCCGACACCACCAGCAGGGCGAGGGTGGTGGCGACCAACAGCGTCCACCCGCTCGCGGTGATCATCTGGGTGAGCGGGTACTGCAGGGCGAACATCGCCACCGCGAAGAACAGCAGCATGGGCCGCCGACCGACGCGGTCCGAGAGCAGCCCCCAAAAGGGCAGGGACACCAGGGCGATGACCTGGGCGACCACGAGCATCCAGTACGCCGTTCCCGGATCCATGCCCTGCTGGGTGATGGCGTAGGTGGAGACGTAGGAGGTCCACACGTAGTGCGCGGCGGTGATCCCGGAGGTCATCGCGATCATGACCAGCACGGCCTTGGTCACCTGTCGGCGCGAGGTCCTGGGCCGCCCCTCCACGGCCTCGTCCCGGCGCGCCTGATCGGCTTCGAAGACGTCGCTCTCGTTCATGTCACGGCGCAGGTACAGGGCGACCAGGGCCAGCAGCGCGCCCAGCAGGAACGGCACCCGCCATCCCCACTCGGCGACCGTGGTGGCGCGACCATGTTCCTCACCGACGCCGACGCGTCCGGCCTCACCGTGGGCCGCCACGTCCGGACCATGGACTCCTCCATGCTCGGCGGGCACTGCGAGGTGACCTTCGACGGCCTGTTCGTGCCCGACGAGAACGTCCTCGGCGAGGTCGACGAGGGTTTCTCCTACGCGCAGGTCCGGCTCGGCCCGGCGCGCATGACCCACGTGATGCGCTGGTTGGGCACCGCGCGGCGCGCCCAGGACATCGCGGTGGACCGGGCCTCCCGACGGGAGCTGTTCGGCTCCCGCTTGGGCGACCTGGGCCTGGCCCAGCAGATGATCGCCGACAACGAGATCGACATCGCGGCCACCCGCTCCCTGCTGTTGCGGGCCTGCTGGGAGCTGGACACCGGGGTGGACGCCCGGATCTCCACCTCCATCGCCAAGACCTTCGCCGCCGAGGCGATCCACCGGGTCGTGGACCGTTCGATCCAACTGTGCGGCGGGCTCGGGGTCAGTGACGACCTGCCCCTGGCCCGGCTGCTGCGAGAGGTACGCCCCTTCCGCATCTACGACGGTCCCTCCGAGGTCCACCGTTGGTCGATCGCCAAGCGGGTGGTGTCCCGGGCCCGCCGCGCCCACGGGTCCGGGGAGGGTCCGCGATGACACACGCTCCTCCGCTGGACACGACCGCCCTGGCCGCCCACCTGGAGCGTTCCGGCACCGAGGTCGACGGCGCCCTGCGCGCGGAACCGATCAGCGGTGGAAAGTCCAACCTGACCTATCGGATCGACGACGCCACGGGGCCGCGATGGGTGTTGCGCAGGCCCCCGACCGCTGGGCTGACCCCCTCGGCCCACGACATGGGGCGGGAGTTCCGGGTGGTGGACGCCCTGGGCGACTCCGAGGTGCCCGTCGCCGACGCCGTGGCCCTGTGCGAGGACCCCGACGTCATCGGGGCGCCCTTCTCCGTGTTCTCCCACGTCGACGCCCGGGTGGTCCGCACCCGCGACCAGCTCGCCGACCTGGACGACGAAGGGGTCGCCGCCTGTGTCCGGAGCCTGGTGCGGGTACTGGCCTCCCTGCACGCGGTCGACCACGAGGCCGTCGGACTGGCCTCGCACGGACGCCCGCACGGGTTCCTGGAACGCCAGGTGCGTTTGTGGGGCCGCCAGTGGGAGCGGGTGCGCGACGGGGAACTGCCAGACCTGGACCGACTGTGCCGGCTGCTGGCCGACGCGGTGCCCGAGTCCTCGGCGCACGCCGTCGTGCACGGCGACTACCGCATCGACAACGTGATGCTCGACCACCATGATCCGGGTCGGATCCACGCCGTCGTGGACTGGGAACTGTCCACCCTCGGCGACCCCCTGGCCGACATCGCCATGATGTGCGTCTACCGGCGCCCCGGCCTGGACCTGGTGCTGGGCGAACCGGCCGCGTGGAACAGCGACCGGCTGCCCACCGCCGACGAGATCGCGCACATGTATTCGCGGGTGTCCGGACGCGCCCTGCGCGACTGGGGTTTCCACCTGGGCCTGGCCCACCTGAAGTCGGCGGTCATCGCCCAGGGCATCGCCTACCGCGGCCGGCAGGGGGCCGAGGGCGGCGGACGGGACCGGGCCGGTGAGGCCGTCGGAGAGTACGCGGCCGCCGGACTGCGGGCCCTCCGGGAGACGCCGTGAGGCGCGAGGGCCCGGGGCGCGGCGGGGCGACCGGAACCGTCCGGGTCAGGGCCGCACGTGCAGGGCGTGGACACCCTCGGTGGTGGCCAGGACGATGACCCCGTCCGGGGCGGCCACCAGATCCTCCAGCTCGCCCGGCCAGGTTCCCGGAACCTCCGTCACGGGTTGTCCCGGCCGATCCAGTCGGCGCACCCGCAGCCCGTCCAGGTACCAACCGCCCAGACCGTCGGGGCGGGCGTCCTCCTCCTGGTAGACGGCGACCGCCTCACCGTCCCACTCCACCAGCGAGGTCAGGGTGCGCGGACCGCCGAGTTCGGCGACCAGTTCCAGGTCGGGCAGGGAGTGCACGCGTCCGGCGACCGCGAGCAGGCAACGCCCGCCCACCCGGGCGGCCACCGTCTCGGAGTCGGCGTGGCTCTCCACCTCGCCCAGGTATTCGCCGTCCTCCATCAGGTAGACCCGCTCGCGAGGGTGTTCGTAGTCGGCGAGGATCACCGGGTCGAACCCCGGGTCCTGGCCGGGAGCCACCAGATATTCACCGGCGAACGACATACGTTCACCACGGGCCTCGTGCCCGGGTCTGGAGTCGGTCAGGTCCGGCACGGTCGCCCCGGTGTAGGGGTCCACCGCCCACCATCGGGTGCCGCCGTCGCCGTCCTCACCGAAGAGGAGGACCACCGCTTCCTTGTCCACCACCCGAAGGGCGACGTCGTCGGGCCAGCGCTCCCCCGGTTCGGCCAGGTCGGTCTCCAGCAGCGGGACTCCGGTACGGGGGTCGCGTACGCTCACCGAGCGGCGTGAGGCCTGTACCAGGACCGTGTCCGGCCAGTCCTCACCTTCGGGGGCCACGGCCAGGTTGACCGGTCCCTGCGCCTCGAACGCGGTCCCCAGGGGACGCAGCGAACGGGTGTCGAAGGCCCGCGCCTCGTAGCGCGACTTGCGCGGGTCGGTACTGAGGTCCACGTCGCCGTGCACGAGGACCGTCCGATCCGCCAGGAACAGGCGCGGAAACCGCAACCCCCTGCGCCACAGCCGTTCCGCGCGCACGAGTCGCCCTCCCCGTCGTTCCTGGGTACTTCCACGCCACCACGACGTTATCTGTTGCGGCGAGGGGCCGTCCTCCCCTTGGGGAAGACGGCCCCGATGACCGGCCCACATCGCTTGTCCGGTAACGGTACCGGAAATCGGGGTCGGCCCTTTCCGGGAAGAGCCGGCCCGCCGTGGGTCCGCCCGTCGAATCGATCCACGGGCCACCGTCGGCGGTCTGGAACACGACGAGCGAACCTGACAGACTTCCGGGCCATCGTCGGTGAGCGAAGGAGACACGGGACGTGGTTCGAGTGAGTGTGTGCACGGCCGAGGACTTGGAACGCGCCGAGGTGCTTGATCTGTACGGGGCGGTCGGTTGGACCGCCTACACCGAGGCTCCGGAGGTGCTGATGCGGGCTTTGAGCGGCTCGCACCGGTTGGTGGCCGCGCGCCGAGAGGACCGCCTCGTGGGGTTGGCCCGGTCGATCTCGGACGGTGCCACGGTGGTCCACGTGCAGGACGTCCTGGTCCACCCCGACCAACAGCGCTCCGGCCTGGGTCGGCGGTTGATGGACGAGCTGTTCGCCGAGTACGAGGGCGTTCGCCAGCGGGTACTGCTCACCGACGACGAGGACGGCCAGCGCGCCTTCTACGAGGCGCTCGGGTTGGTCGAGGCGCATGAGCACCGCCCCTCGCTCAGGTCCTTCGTACGGTTCGACTGAGCCTCCGGGCCCGGACAACGACGGTGGGCCGCCCCCGAAGGAGACGGCCCACCGGACGGGTGCGGTGGCTAGCGCGAAAGACGCTCGGCCAGCCAGGCCTCGACGTCGGCCGAGGTACGCGGCAGGCCGTCCGACATCACGGTGCGGCCCTCCTCCGTGACCAGGACGTCGTCCTCGATGCGCACGCCGATGCCGCGCAGCTCCTCGGGGACGGTCAGGTCGTCGGGCTGGAAGTACAGGCCCGGCTCGACGGTGAGCACCATGCCCGGCTTCAGGTCGCCGTACAGGTGCATCTCCTGGCGGGAGACCGCGCAGTCGTGCACGTCCAGGCCGAGCATGTGGCCGGTGCCGTGCAGGGTGTAGCGGCGCTGCAGACCCAGCTCCAGGACGCGTTCGACCGGGCCCTCCAGCAGACCCCACTCGATCAGCCCCTCGGCGAGCACGCGCTGGGAGGCGTGGTGGAAGTCGGTGAAGGGCCTGCCCGGGGCGACTGCGGCGATACCGGCCTCCTGGGCCTCGTACACCAGGTCGTAGACCTTGCGCTGCAGGTCGGTGAAGGTGCCCGAGACCGGCATGGTGCGGGTGACGTCGGCGGTGTAGAGGGTGGTGGTCTCCACGCCGGCGTCGAGCAGCAGCAGGTCGCCCTCGCGCACGGGGCCGTCGTTGCGGGTCCAGTGCAGGGTGGTGGCGTTGGGCCCGGAGGCGGCGATGGTGCCGTAGCCGACGTCGTTGCCCTCCACGCGGGCGCGCAGGAAGAAGGTGCCCTCGACGTAGCGCTCGGAGGTGTCCTTGGCCTGCGGCAGCGCCTTGGCCACGTCGCCGAAGCCGCGCGTGGTGGCGTCCACGGCCAGCTGCAGCTGGGCGATCTCCCACTCGTCCTTGACCAGACGGTGGTCGGCCAGGGTGACGCCCAGGTCCTCGTCGAGCTTGGCGGACTTGGCGCGCGACCCCTCGTCGGTGTCGGCGCGCAGCTCGTCCACGACGGCGTCGATCTCGGCGTCGTGGCCGCGCACGACGCGCGTGGTGACGGTGGCGTCGGCCCGCAGGGCGGCGGGCAGGGTGCGCACGTCGGCGGTGGTCACGCCCAGCAGGGCGGCGGCCTCCTCCAGGCTGTTGCGGCGGCCGGTCCACAGCTCGCCGTAGCCACCGAGCCAGAACTCGCCGTTGTCGCGGTTGGAGCGCGGCTTGAGGTAGAGCACCACGTCGTGGCCACCGTCGGCCTTCGGGGTGAGCACCAGGCAGTTGCCGTCGGTGGTGTCACCGGTCAGGTAGGCGTAGTTGGTGGCGGCACGGAAGGGGTACTCGGTGTCGTTGGAGCGGGTCAGGTACTGACCGGAGGGGATGACCAGGCGGTCGCCGGGGAAGGCGGCGCTGAGCGTCGCGCGCCGACGGGCGGTGTGCTCGGCCTGCTCGATCGGCTCCAGGTCGCGCATCTCGGTGTCGGCCCAACCGGTGCGCATCCACCCGGCGAGCTCGTCGGAGACCGACTGCGCCTGGCCGTTCTTGCGTGGACTGAACACGGGCGCGTCCGTCTCGGCCTGGGGGCGCTGCTGCTCGCTCACGTCGTGCACTCTCCTCGTCGAGTTCGTCGAAAGGGTGGGGAAGCTCTGTGGCCTGCCGCTGGTGGCGGCCTCGCCTCCATCGTAGGGGGCCGGGCGGGGACGCGTCCGCCCCCGGGACATAGCGCTGCCCATAACGTCCTGGTCGGAGCTCCGGTGGTCAGGAGTGGAGGTCGTGGGCGAAGGGGATGGCCTTGGGGTAGGGCAGGTCCTCGATGGTGGTCGGGTCCACCCACCTATAGCCGATCCGTTCGTAAAGGGCCACCGCCTCGGGCTGGGAGGGCCCGGTGAAGAGGATCACGGAGCCGTAGCCGAGGTCGCGGGCGGCGTCCTCCAGCGCGGTCATGATGCGCCGGCCCAGGCCCTTGCGCCGGTGCGCCGCCGAGGTCCAGATCCGCTTGAACTCGACCGTGCGCGGTGTTCCGTCCGGCGCCAGGCGGTAGGGGCGCAGCGCGCCACCGGCGACGATCTCGTCGTCCAGCTCGGCCAGGACCATGCGACCCAGGGGCGCGACGAACTCGGTGACGGGGTACCGGCCCAGTTCGGCGGCGGCCCCCTCGGCCCCGTAGCGTTCGGTGTATTCGCCCAGGAGACCGTCGAGCAGCCCTTGGACACGGGGATCGTCGTGTTCCACCCTCAGCATCCGCACCCCTCCGGCCTCGAGCCGGGCGGTCTCGGTCCGTGCCGTCTCGGTCATACCGCTCCCCTCCCCCAGGTTCACGCCCACCCGCTTTCCGGACGCGGTTCCCGAGCACACGTGGTCGTCTTTTCGTCCGCGGGAATACTACGGCCCGACGCCGCGGGACCGGATGTCGCATTAGGCACACATGAGCCCCCGCTTGCCCCGTTCTCATACGGCTCTGGTTAGTGTGTGCCCATGTCAGTCACCGAACGCATCCTGCTGGGACCGGGGCCGAGCAACCCCTACCCCGAGGCGACCCTGGGCCTGGCCGCCCCGCTCCTCGGCCACCTCGACCCGGAGTTCCTCGCCATGCTGGAACGCACCTGTGGACGGCTGCGTTCCCTTTGGGGCACCGAGAACCCGCTCACACTGCCGCTCTCGGGCACCGGTTCCCTGGGTATGGAGGCGGCCTTCGCCAACACCGTGCGCCCGGGCGACCAGGTGGTCGTCGCCGTCAACGGCCTGTTCGGTGAACGCATGTGCGAGGTCGCCTCGCGCTACGGCGCGCACGTGATCCGGGTGGACCACGAGTGGGGGCGGCCCGTGGACACCCAGCGGGTGCTGGACGCCCACCCCGCGCCCGCCCTGGTCGCGGCGGTGCACGCCGAGACCTCCACCGGTGTGGCCAGCGACATCGGTGCCCTGGGCCGGGCCCTGCGCGAGCGCTCCGGCGAGACCCTGTTGCTGGCCGACTGCGTCACCTCCCTGGGCGGCATGCCCATGGACCTGGACGAGTGGAAGGTCGACATCGCCTACTCCGGCACGCAGAAGTGTCTGGGCGTGGCACCGGGCCTGGCTCCCTTCACCTTCTCCGAACGCGCCTGGGAGCAGCGGGTCCCCTCCCCGCCGGTCTGGTACCTGGACCTGGGGCTGCTCGGTGCGTACGTGCGCGGTGGCCCGGGCGGTCGTGCCTACCACCACACCGCTCCCACCGCGATGGTGGCCTCCCTGGACGCGGCTCTGGCCCGCGTCGAGGAGGAGGGCGTGGAAGCGGTGGCCGCCCGTCACGCGGCGGCCGGGGCGCACCTGCGCGAGGGCCTGCAGGAGATGGGTCTGGAACTGTTCGCCGCCGAGGGCCACCGTCTGGCGCAGTTGACGTCGGTGCGCGTGCCCGAGGGCGTGGATTCGGGCAAGGTCCGTGAGCGGCTGCTGCGCGAGTACGACCTGGAGATCGGCGCGGGCGTGGGCCCCTACGCGTCGACGGTGTGGCGGATCGGGCTGATGGGCCACAACGCCCGACTGAACCGGGCCGAGCTGGTGTTGGCGGCGCTGCGCCGAGTCCTGGGCCGCTAGGTGCTGCGGGGCCCGGGGCCCCTGATCGATCGCGGGCCTCGACGCCCTGCCCCGGCGTCGGTGGTCCGGGCCTCACTCGGCGTTGGGTCCGTAGCGGTTGTCGTGGTCGCGTGGGTCGTCCGGGTCGGCGATATTGCCCACCGTCATGGCGATCGGCGGTAGTATCGAGGCCACCACGCACATGGCCACCGCCCACCCGGTTCCGAAGAAGTGGTAGACGGGCGCGGACGCGGCGAACAACACCAGGCACGTGCCCATGAGGAGCACGTACCACAGCTTCCTGCGTTTGATCCGTTTCACCCCCGAGCGTCGCCGATCGGGTCCTGACCTCAGGTTATCCGCTCTGCCCGACGGCCTCGGGGTCGTCGCGACGGGCGGTGGTCAGGGCGAGCGGCATCGAGTCGAACCGGGTCATCGAGCGCACCCCGCCCGAGGCCCTCCCCATCCGGTATCCGGCGTCCAGCAGCCGCTGTTTGGCCTCCTCGGCGCTGAGCACGGTCGCCTCGTCGAAGATCTTGTTGTAGAGGTTCTCCGGTACCCGGTTGAGCCCCGAACGCATCAGACGCAGCCCCGCGGTGGTGGCGGCGTCGGGGATCTGGGGGATCATCCCGTAGGCGCGGCGGGCCCAGGCGGGCAGGGTCGCGTAGGACAGGGCGCCCACCGGGAGCCACAGCGGTTTGAGCGGCGCCAGCCAGGCCGGCTGTTCGGGGACCTTGGGCCAGAGCAGGAAGCGGACCGCCTGGCGGGCCTCTTCGGTGACCTTGAGTGCGGGGCGCACGGCCACCAAATAGCGGCGCATGTCGGCGACGCTGCGCGGCACGTCGTCGCGGGACAGGCCCACGTAGGCGGCGGTGCGCGACTGTTCGTCCAGGTAGCGGTCCATGTCGGCGGGGCTCAGTTGGAGCCCGGCACGCACGGTGGTCTCCAGGTAGGACGTGACCTCGGCGCAGTGCACCCACACCAGCAGGTCGTGCTGGTCGACCCGGTGCAGACGCCCGGTGGTGGGGTCGGTGAAGCTCAGGGCGCGGTGCACGCGTCGGATGTGTTCGCCCAGGGTCTGCGCTTCGGCATGGCTGCCGTAGGTGGTGACCGCGATGAAGTGGGCGGTGCGCAGCAGACGGCCGGTGGGGTCGCTGCGAAAGTCGGAGCGCTGCCAGACCCCCTGCATGGCGATCGGGTGCAGCGCCTGGAGCATCAGGGCCCGTACGCCGGCCACCCACATCGAGCGGTCCAGGTGTACGCGCCAGGTGACGCTCTCGGGGGCCGCGACCGTCGGTTGCATCCAGTCTCCTCCGGGTGTGCGCAAAGGGAAGGGGTGCGCGCCGGGTTCGGACGGTCCTGCGGGGCCCCGGCCTCGAAACGCCGACTCGTCCGATCCATCCCTCTCAGGGCTTTCCCCCTGGTGCATCGCCTACACCCGAACGGGGTGGGAGCCGGGTGCCGCAGGTGCCGTGCCTCCGGCCTCCCCGGCTTCGGGCCTCAGCCGACCTGGGCGCGCAGGAACGCCAGAACCGCTTGGACCCGACGGTGCACACCGTCGTCGGGCGGCAGGTCCAGCTTGGCCAGGATGTTGCCCACGTGCTTGCCCACGGCGGCGTCGCTGACCACGAGTTTGCGCGCGATCGCCCCGTTGGAGTGTCCCTCGGCCATGAGTTCGAGCACCTCGCGTTCGCGGGCGGTCAGGCGCTGCAACGGGTTCGCGCTGCGACGCAGTAGCTGGCGCACCACCTCGGGGTCGACGAAGGTGGCCCCCTCGACCACGTTGCGCAGCACCGACGCGAACTCGCGGACGTCGCCCACCCGTTGCTTGAGCAGGTAGCCGACGCCTTCCCCGTCGCCCGAGTCCAACAGCTCGGTGGCGTAACTCAGCTCCACGTACTGGCTGAGCGCCACCACGGCCAGACCTGGGTGGGCGCGACGCAGCCGGACGGCGGCGCGCAGGCCCTCGTCGGTGAAGTCGGGCGGCATGCGGATGTCGGTGACGACCAGCCCGGGTCGGTGTTCGTCCACGGCCGCGATCAGTTCCTCACCGTCACCGACGGCGGCCACCACGGGAAAGCCGAAGCGTTCGAGCACCCCGACCAGCCCCTCGCGCAACAGCACCCCGTCTTCGGCGAGCACTGTCGGTACCTGGGTCACCTCTGGGTCTCCGGTCGGTCGGTCGTGCAAGGCAGCTCCACTCGGATCCTGGTCGGCCCTCCCACGGGGCTGGACAGGTCCATTGTGCCGCCCATGACGGCGACCCGGTCCGCCATGCCGGTCAGGCCACTGCCGCGTGAGGGGTCGGCGCCGCCGGGACCGTAGTCGGTGACCTCCACCGTGAGCACGTCGCCGCGGGACTCTTCCCGCAGGTCGGCGTGGACGGTGACGGCATTGGCCTCGGTGTGCTTGTAGGCGTTGGTGAGGGCCTCGGCCACCACGAAGTAGGCGGTGCCCTCCACGTGCGGGGGTTGGCGCCGGGGCAGGTCGGCGTCGACGGTGACCGGAACCGGACAGTGGTCGGCGAGTTCGGCCAGGGCCGCGGGCAGCCCGCGGTCGGTGAGCACACGCGGGTGGATGCCGCGCACGAGTTCTCGGATCTCGTCGATGAGTTCGTCGGCCTTGGCCTGGGCTGCCACCACACGCCGGTCCGCGGGTGAGTCCTCGTCGAGGTCGACGCGGGCCATGCCCAGGTCCATGCTGAGCGCCACGAGTCGCTGTTGGGCGCCGTCGTGCAGGTCGCGTTCGATGCGGCGGCGTTCGTACTCGAAGGCGTTGACCAGGCGGGCCCGGGACTCGGTGACCTGGCCGAGTTCGGCGTAGAGCTCCTCCTTGGGCGGTCCGACCAGCAGTGACCGGGCCACGACCCCGTGCCCGTAGGAGAGCAGGCCGCAGGCGTAGAGCAGCGCGATCGCGAACAACGGGGAGGCCAGGGCGAAGGGGAGGGCCTCCGCGCTGGAGTGCAGCTGGAACGGGCCCATGCTGAGAGGTGCCTCTTCGGGTGACCGGAGGATGAACGGGGTGGCCGCCAAGGTGAGTGTGGTGGTGAACAGGAATCCGACCAGGGACAGGGTGACCACGAACAGGACGAGCATGACCGCCGCGTAGGCCACCTCACGCCAGGTCGCGGCCTCGGTGTAGCGGGTACGGAACCATCCCCACAGTCCGGCGGGGGGTTCTCGGTGGCCGCTGTGGTCGGGTCCGGGCAGCACGATCCGCAGCCTGCGCCGTTCCACCGCCCCGAGCGGGATGGCGATGAGCGGGCCGAAGCACACCACCATCACCACGCCGAACAGGAAGAGGAAGATCACGTCACCGACCGCCCGCGACTCGATCATCACCACGCTTGCCGCCAACGGCACGTACACGGGGAAGGCCACCATCATGAGGACACCACCGACCAGGATGGTGGTCAGGGTGTAGGCCAGGGCCCGCCAGACCCAGGAACCGAGCAGGTAGCGCGGGCCGGCCAGGGCCCGTAGCAGGGTGATGGTTCGGGCGTCGGAGACGTTCGGGGAACTCATGGTGTCAACGCTAGAACGCGGTGGGACGCGGGAACATCCGTCGAACCCGTCGGTTCGCGGTAGGGCCGGCCCTACCGTCGGGGGTGCGGCCCGGCCGACGGCGTCGCAGTTCAGACCGGTAGGGTGGACCGACGTGAGCGCGAAACCCGTCATCCCCGATGTCCTGGCCGCCCGTTACGCTTCGGCGGAGCTGACCCGGCTGTGGTCCCCCGAGTACAAGGTGGTCGCCGAACGGCGGCTGTGGCTGGCCGTGCTGCGCGCCCAGGCGCGCTTGGGCGTGGACGTGCCGGTCGGTGTTGTCGAGGACTACGAGAAGGTCCTGGAACAGGTCGACCTGGCCTCCATCGCCGAGCGCGAGCGTGTCACCCGGCACGACGTCAAGGCCCGGATCGAGGAGTTCAACGCCCTCGCCGGCCACGAGCACGTGCACAAGGGCATGACCTCGCGCGACCTGACCGAGAACGTCGAGCAGTTGCAGGTGCGCGACAGCCTGCTGCTGGTGCGCGACCGTGTGGTGGCGCTGCTGTCCCGGCTGGGCCGCCTCTCCGCGGAGTACGGCGAGACCGTGATGGCGGGCCGTTCGCACAACGTGGCGGCGCAGGCGACCACGCTCGGCAAGCGGTTCGCGTCGATCACCGACGAGGTGCTGGTGGCGTACGGGCGGTTGGAGGAGCTCATCGCCCGCTACCCGCTGCGCGGGATCAAGGGCCCGGTCGGAACCGCCCAGGACATGCTGGACCTGCTGGGCGGCGACCGCGAGGCGCTGACCACCCTGGAGAACGAGGTGGCCTCCCACCTGGGGTTCGAGCGACGGTTCACCAGCGTGGGCCAGGTGTACCCGCGCTCCTTGGACTTCGAGGTGATCACCGCACTGGTGCAGCTGGCCGCCGGTCCTTCCTCGCTGGCCAAGACCATCCGGTTGATGGCCGGACACGAGCTGGTCACCGAGGGCTTCGCCGAGGGCCAGGTCGGCTCGTCGGCGATGCCGCACAAGATGAACACGCGTTCGTGCGAGCGGGTCAACGGGTTGACCGTGATCCTGCGCGGGTACGCGTCCATGACCGGCGAGCTGGCCGGCGACCAGTGGAACGAGGGCGACGTGTCGTGCTCGGTCGTGCGCCGGGTGGCGCTGCCGGACGCGTTCTTCGCCTTCGACGGGCTGGTGGAGACCATGCTGACGGTGCTGGACGAGTTCGGCGCCTTCCCCGCGGTGATCTCCGCCGAGCTGGACCGGTACCTGCCGTTCCTGGCCACCACCAAGATGCTGATGGCCGCGGTGCGCGCCGGTGTGGGCCGCGAGAGCGCCCACGAGCTCATCAAGGAACACGCGGTGGGCTCCGCGCTGGCGATGCGTCAGGAGGGTGTGGGCAACCGGCTGCTGGACCGGCTGGCCGAGGACGAGCGGTTCCCGCTGGACCGGGCCGCCCTGGACGCCCTGCTGGCCGACCGGATCACGTTCACCGGCGCGGCCGCCGACCAGGTGGCCGACGTGGTGGCGCGGGTGGACGCCGTGCTGGCCGAGCACCCCGAGGCCGCCGCGTACGCGCCGGGGTCGATCCTGTAGTCACCGCTCGATGTCCAGAGGGGTCCGAGGCCTTGCGCCTCGGGCCCCTTCTTCGTGGGCTCGGGTATGACGCTTTTCACCCGCGCTAACAGTAGGTTCGAAAGTTAACGCCTATTACGGTTGGGGTGTCGGCCCACCCCTCGACAGGAGACCCCATGATCGACCCGACCTCCTTCGGTACCGCCGTCCTCGTTCTGGGCGTGCTCGCCACCATGATCATCGCCTTCGGGACGGCGGCCCTGTGCGACATGGCGCTGCGTCGCCGGGAGGATCGCGCCGCACAGGAGAACACGACCTCGCACGACGACGCCCGAGAGGGCGGGGCCACGCGAGCCGAGGCCCCCGCCAGGACCCGCGAACTCGTCGCCCACGCCCCCGCGGGCAACGCCGCCGCCAACGGTTCCTCCCCCGCCTGACGAGCGGGTCGAACCGCTTATTCGGTGGCGGCCGAGAAACACGACGACTCCTCCACGGAAACGTGGTCGAACACCGGCGGCCCACCGAACGCGGTGAGGTGCTCGAAGAACGTGGGCCACACCTGGCGCAGATGTTCAAGGTGTGGGCCACGTCCAGCGTCGTGAAGTGACCGAACCCGGAAAACGCACGGCCACCACGCTCTAGGAGAACTGGATCCCACCGTCCAGGATCACCGACTGGCCCGTCATGTAGTCGGAGCCCTTCGAGGCCAGGTAGGAGACCAGGTCGGCCACGTCCTCGGGCTCTTGGACCCGCCCCAGGGGGATCTGCTCGACGTTCTCCCGGAACGCCTCACCGCGGGGCCTGCCCTGTTCCTCGCTCATACGCTTGTCGATGAGATCCCACATGTCGGTGCCGACGATCCCCGGGCAGTAGGCGTTGACCGTGATTCCGTACTGGGCCCACTCCATCGCGGCCGCCTGGGTCAGCCCGCGCACACCCCACTTGGAGACCGAGTACGACCCCAGCATCTCGAACGGCCGGTAGGCGACGATCGAGGCGGCTCCGATGATCTTGCCGCCGTGTCCACGGTCGATCATCGTCCTGGCCGCGGCCCGGTAGCTGTTGAACATCCCCGTCAGGTTGACGGAGAGGACCCTTTCGAAGTCCTCCTGGGGGG
>NZ_DYZD01000025.1 GCF_020741345.1 Nocardiopsis listeri | reverse complement strand
CCGCCCTGGGCGTGCGCCCCGACGCGAGCCGCCGGGTACAGGTCACCGGCGGACTGCTGGGCGCCGGAGCCCTGGCCGTCACGCCCCTGTGGTCGCTCGGGCTCGTGGCCCCCGTGTCGCCGCTGCTCATCTCGGGGACGCTGTTCGCGCTGCTCGCGGGCGTCGTCACCGCCGACGTGCTGACCTCCGGCCGAAGACGGGAGCCCCGGGCCGACCACCGGGACCGGATCCTGCTGCCCGGCGACATCAGCGCCGCCGACCACGGTCTGCTGGTGGACGTGCAGCGCACCATCGACCAGGTCGTCGACGCCCGGGTGGAACTGTCAGGGTCCGACACCCTCGACACCGACCGCGGACTCGCCGTGCTGCGTGAACAGGAGTGGCGCATCGCCTCCCTGCTGTCCCGACAACGGGAGCTGCGGCGCGAGTACCTCCTGCGCCGGCAGCGCGCCACCACCGACCGGGTTCGCCGGGTGCTCCGCGCGCAACAGGAACACCTGGTCGCCACCGAGGAGCACATCCGCACCAGGGTCGAGCAGATCGTCGAGTACGGGCACCTGGTGGAGGCCGCGGTGAGGGCCCACCGGGAATGGGAGCAGTGCGAGGAGGCCGTCACGGCTCTCGACGCCTACGCGGAGCTGAGGATCGAGGCGTCCCTGCTGGCCGAGGAGTCCCCGGAGGTCGCCGAACTCACCCGGACCGCCGAGGCCGCCAGGAGGGTTCGGGACGACAGCGCCGCCCGCGTGCACGCCGCCGCCACGGGGCTGAGCGGCGTCTTCGCCTGACCACGACGGCGCCTTCGAGCGTTCGTGAGCGCCCCTGAGCCCCTCCGAGGGGCCGTGGCCGAAAACGGTCGATGAAGCTTCGCCCGTTCCCCACCCACGGGCCGTCCGCGTCTGGCACATTGTGCGAATGAATGTTGAACGGGTGAGCGGCGACGACCCTCATGCCGCCCTCCGGGAGGAGATGGCCGTCCGTGTCGCGACGGGCCGGCAGGGGTTCGGGGAGATCCTCACCGAGGTGTCCGACACGCTGGAGGAGAACGGCGGCCCCGATCCTCGCATCGAGCACCCCGGCACGCCGGTGCTGCGGGAGATCCTGGACCGGGCCTTCGCCCGACATCTGCGGTGGCAGCGCCGATGGCCGGTGCGCACCGAAGTGGACCGGCTCGAACGCGCCGGCCAGGCCCTCGCCGCGATCGGCATCCCCTGCTTCGAGGCGCTGGACTGCTGCGACGGCTGTCTCGCCGACAGCGGCGGTGAGGTCCACCTGTGGCGGCTCGCCGTCGCCCAGGACCCGCGAGCGCGCGCGGTCGTCTACTTCTTCGACACCGACATCGAGTTGGCGTTCGCCGGCGAGGGTCTGTGGCTGACCTTCGATCCCGGCCAGGGGCGACTCACCCACGCCGTCGCCAAGGAGATCCTGGAAGTGCTCCAGGCCCACGGTCTGGACGCGATGTGGACGGACGAGTCGGTCAACCGCATCCGGATCGACATGGAGTGGCGCTGCCGGCGGCTCGGCCAGATGGCCGCACACCCCGGCCCGGACGTGGACCGCGAACCCACGATCGACGTGGTGCTCACCAGCCCCGTCGACAACCGGCTCACCTGGTGGGGCGAGGACCGGAACCGTTGCGTCCCGGTCCGCGAGTTCACCCGCCTGTTCCTGCCCTGGCTGCCCTCCGACATGTCCGTCACGGTCACCAGCCTGATCACCGGCGGAAGCATCACTTTGGAGCGCGACTTCGACCGCATGCGCGTCGTGGGGTCCGAGCGCCGGTTGGACCGCCGCCATCTCGACGAGATCCTGGGACGCTGGGCGGTGGACGGGTCGCTGCCCGCCCGCGACGCCCTCCCCGACCCCACCGGGTTCGTGGAGGTCGCCCACGACGACCCCCACCCCCTGGGCACCGCCTCGCGGGTGTCCGCCGTGCTCCTGGAGTTGGCCGAGGCTCGGTCGTTGCTCTACCGGACCACCCCGAGCCTCGGGGCGTTCCTGGTCTTCCGGTCCTTCACCGGCGCCACGTTGCAGTTGCTGTGGCAGGACGAGAACACCCTGTGGCTGGAGAACCCGGACCCGGAGCGGCGGATGTCGTACGGGTGCTTCGCCAACCTGGCGGACGCCGAGGACCTGGTGTGCCGGCTCGCGCTGGACGGCGACTCGGGCCTGCCGGAGAAGGAGGGCGTGCGCACCATCGAGTGGGACTAGCCCGCGAAGGCTCATCCGGCCGGTGACGGGTTGTCCACAGGCGTGGAGGTTCGGGCCGGCGCGATGACCGTCGAACGTGATCCCATCGATCTCGGGGGAGCCACCGGCTCCGCCCGCTTCGTGCCGCCTCGGGTCGTGTCGGGGCGGGCGAGACGCCCACGAACCCGAGCCCCTCGGCCGAGCTCGCTCACCCGAGGCGGAAGAAGGCGCGGGAGGGCGCAGGCAGGAGCAGCAGCCCCGCGACCGTGATCGTGTACAGCAGCGACAACGCGTGGAGCACGATGAGCTCGGGGGTGTGGATGACCACCTCGAACATCCGGATGCCCAGGAACACCGCGCCGCAGGCCTGGCCGACCACCACCAGCGCGAACACCGGCCGGGAGCGGGTCGGCAGCGTCAGCGCTGCGACCGCCGACGACAGACCCCAGGCGCCGAGGAGCAAGGCGGTGCCCCACGACGGAGCGGCCGAGCCCGTCGAGCCGACGATGGTCATGACGGTGAGGACGAACAGCACCACCGCGTTGAGGCCGAGCATGCCCATGGCGGTGAGCACCCCGATGGGCTTCCCCGGTTCCGTGTCACCGGGGGCGGGGTCGGGCGTGTAGCCGGTGCCTTCGAGGAAGTTGCGGGCCGCCTCGGTGGTCACTCCGGCCCGCGGTGGGGCGGGCGCCGGGAGTGTCGGCCGGACGTGGGCCCGTCGTCGATGCTGGGCCGGGGGAAGCGGCCGACCCTGTCGAGGGACGGGAACGGGGCCGTTCGGCGGCACCGGGGTCGGGTGACCCCGGGCTGGTGCCGGCCGATTCCGTGCCGGAGAACCCTGCGCGGGGGTGCCCCCGGCCGGGGTGACCTGGACCGGCCCCTGCCGTACGGGAACTCCCCGGACCGGGGTTCCCGGCCTCGGCTCGCCCACCCTCCGGTCTCCCGGCCCCGGCGCACCCCGCGTGGGAACACCCTGCCCCGGTGTCTTCTGCCCCGACGTCCCGCGCGCCGGCTCCTGCGGTGTCCTTGCCGTCGGCTCCGATCCCCGCTCCGCACCCCGCTCCGACTCCGCCTGGACCCTCAGCGTCGGCGAAACCACCGCCGGCCCCACCGATTCCATCATCGCGGCGGATTCCACCGCCGCCGACTCCATCGACGCGGACTCCACGACCACGGCCGACTCGACCGTGGTCTCCTCCGGCAGCGCCGCCTTCCGGGTCGGCACGTCCTTCTGCGCGTTCTGCCTCTCCCGCTCCAGTAGCTCCAGCGCCTCCGCCGGGGTGGGCCGGGCGTTCACGTCCCGGGTGAGCAGCGACGAGATGAGCGCCTGCAGCGCCGCCCCGCGAGGGGAACCCGCGGCCTCGTTCCGGCGCAGATGCGGTGGGACCGGGGCGGTCAGCACCGCGCTGATCATCCCCGTGATGCTGTCCCGCTTGAACGGCGAACGCCCCTCCAACAGTGAGTACAGGGTCACGCCCAGACTCCACAGGTCCGAGGCCGGCAGCGCGCGCTCGCCCTCGAACCTTTCCGGGGCCATGTACTCGGGCGAGCCGATGTACACACCGGTCTGGGTGAGCGCGGCGCCGCCGTCGACGTTGGCGATCCCGAAGTCCATCAGTACGGTTCGGTCGTCCTCGGTGAGCATGATGTTGGCGGGCTTGACGTCCCGGTGGGTCACACCGACCGCGTGCGCCGCGTTCAGCCCGCCCAGCAACGCCCTGGCGGCCTCTTCCACCCGTTCCGCCGGCATGGGTCCGTGCGCCTCGATGTGGTGGTGCAGGGAGGAGCCGCTGAGCAGTTCCATGACGATCCACGGGCTCTCGTCGTGTTCGAGGACGTCGTGGACGGTGACGATGGCGTTGTGGTGGATCCGTGCGGTCGCCTGCGCCTCGCGCAGCGTCCGGGCGTGCGCCTCGACCCGGTCCTCCTCGCTCATGCCGTCCGGCAGCAGGACCTCCTTGACCGCCACGTCCCGTTGCAGGATCGGGTCGTACGCGTGCCAGACCGTTCCCATCCCACCCGAACCCAGGCGTCCGCGAAGTTCGTAACGGCCGACGGTGGGGTGTTCGGGGGTCGGCATGGGGGAGGTTTCCTTTCTGGCGGTGCGGTGTGGTGTAACGAGGTAGGGGAGGGGACGCCGTTTCAATGACCAGTCGGAACCGAAACTCCACTGTAGGCCGATGGGATGACGAACGCATTGGGGACCAAGGACAGTTGACCGCAAGCGGTCAGCCGTGCGAGTCGGTGTTTCAAGCCTTTTTGCGGGGCTCGGAACGTGCCCGTACCTGCTCGGTCGGTCACGAGATTCTTTCCGTCAGGACACTCGAATGCTTCTCCCCCACCCCTCTCGGACAAAATCCAAAATGCCCGCGTAGCACTCCGAATTTTCCGTCTTCCGTGTCCTCATCCGGTCATGAAGAAGGATGGAGATGTTTCCCCGAGTTCCCCCGAGTTCACTTGAGTCGACCGAAGTTCGGTCGTGTCCACTCACCGACATCGAATATTCCTCCTCCGTTACCGGGTGAATGCGTTCGGTGAGTTCGGTCGGTCCGACCCGACCATCGACCGCCCCTGCTCCAGGGGCATCACCCGGATGGAGGGTCCAACGTCCGAGGAGAATCCGGACGGATCCTGGACGTGCCGTTCCCCGGCGTTCTTCGCGATCCACCCCCACCCCACGGAGGTCACGGGGAGCAACAGGACGAGGATCACCGCGCCCCAGCGGTTCCGGGACGTCCGGAACCCGCGGGTCCACAGCAGCACGGCGGCCACCGGCACCACGAGCGTGTAGGTGAACAGCCACAGGGGGAGCGGGAACGTGGCGAACGGGAAGGGCGCGTAGAAGGTGAGCACCACGAGCTGTGCCACACCCGCGATGGTGGCCCCCAACAGCAGGGCGGAGGTCACCCGGGGCCGGGGGAACCCGAACCGCTTCAGCCTTCTGGGGATGCTCCGGGTGACCGCCGAGAGGACGACGACGGCGAAGCCGAAGGGCAGGAGGCCGGGGGTGGCCCCGAGGGCGACGAGGTGCACGCAAACGTAGGCCAGGGTCCCGAGCAGGAAGAAGAGCCCGGGGTAGATGGTGGCGACGGCCACGAGGAAGAGCGTCGCGCCCACCGGTGTCCGGACCGTCGGGGCGCGGTGTTCGGGCTCCGGAGCCTTCCGGGGGACGCACGACATGGGGGATGCGCTCTCTCATTCGATGCGGTTCGGGCCGGTTCAGCCATCCGGCTCGGCCCGGTCGATCACCACGCCAGGTGGGCGTCCAAGGCCAGT
>NZ_DYZD01000024.1 GCF_020741345.1 Nocardiopsis listeri | reverse complement strand
AATTGGCAGCACGAGTGATTCTGGTTCATTTAGTCTAGGTTCAAGTCCTGGTAGCCCAGCGGACATCATCCGGAGGTGACTCCAGGTGAGTTGTTCCTAAGCCCCCGTCGTCTAGTGGCCTAGGACGCCGCCCTCTCAAGGCGGTAACGGCGGTTCGAATCCGCTCGGGGGTACAAGAACTGAAGGTCTCACCCGTTCGGGTGGGGCCTTTCGTCGTTTCCGGGTCCGGTGCCACTCCCCGTGGCCGAGGGCCGAACCCGACCGACGGGCTACGGGGTCAGGAGACGCGGGTGACGAGGTGATCCAGTTCGACCCGAGGACCTCCTGACGAGGCCACCATGGCCACGAGCTGGTCCAGCAACCATCCCGCCAATTCATCCCGGGTCATGTCCCGTTCGCGTAGCCAGGACATGACGGCGGTCTCCACCACCGACACCCAGCAGCGCAGGGTCAGGAGCAGTCGGGGCGAGGGATCGTTGATCCCCGTACGGTCCAGGATGAGCTCGCGGACCTCCCGACGAACCCGTTCGATCTCCGCCTCCGTCTCCTCGGTCGCCACCACCGAACCGGCGTTCAACAGCGCGGAGTAGGAGGGGGCGTAGGAGACCGCGAAGTCGACGAAGGCGCCCAGTGCCACCCGGAGCTGTTCCAGTGGCGGAACGTCTTCGGGCGGGTCCAGTTCGTCCAGCAGTTCCGACATGGCCTGCTCCAGGGCGGACCGGCGTAGATCCGCCATGTTGGGGAAGTACCGGTACACCAGGGCCCGGGAGACATCGGCCTCCTCGGCGATCTCCTCCGGCGTGACCTCTGCCGGGGGACGCCGCGCGAACACGCGCAGCGCCGTGCGGATGAGGTCGTCCCTGCGTTGGTGCGGCGCCATGCGGCGTGGCCGCCGGCCGGCACCCCGGGTACCGGCCGGGACCCCCGGATCCGTCACCCGCGCCTGGCGACGGTCGGTACTTGGGGACACCATCGTTGTTGCCACCTCCCGAGAGAACTCCTGGACCGATGGTTCCGAAACTACCGCCCCCGACCCCTCACAGGTCCAGGACGAGGCGCTCGCCCTCGGCTGCCCGGGAGACGCACGGGATGAAGTCCCTTCCTCGCGATGAACCCCCGGTGAGCCGGTCCCGGTGCTCGGGACTGCCTTCCAACAACCCCACCCGGCAGGTGCCGCAAAACCCCTGCCTGCAGGAATAGGGGGTGTCCGGGCGCGCCCGGCGCAGCACGTCCAGCGCGGTCTCGTCCTCGGCCACCCGCAACACCTGGCCGGAGGGGCCCAGCCGTACCTCGAAGGGGCGGCCGTCGATGATCGGAGCGGGGGAGAACCGTTCGGAGAAGAACGGGGTCCCTTCGGGGATCAGGGCCCGCACCCCGCTGATGAGCGGGGCCGGACCGCACACGTAGACGGCGGTGCCCGGCTCCAGCCCCGCCAGCAACTCGGCGGCACCCGGGGTCCCGTACTCATCGTCGGGCCGGACGAACACGTCGGCGTCCTCCGGCAGTTCGTTCAGGAAGGGCATGGTGTGCCTCGCCCGGCCCGTGTACACCAGTCGGAAGGGCCGCCCCACGGCGTGCGCGGCCTTGACCATCGGCAGGATCGGTGTGATGCCGATACCGCCGGCCAAGAACAGATACCGCTCGGCGCGGACGAACGGAAAGGCGTTACGAGGGCCGCGCAGTTCGACGGTGTCGCCCTCCGCCAGTCCGTGCACCAGCCCAGAACCGAGACCACCCTTGATGCGACGTACCGCGATCCGGTAGTGGGACCGGTCGGCCGGGTCGCCGTTGAGCGAGTACTGGCGCAGCACACCGCCGTCCAGAAGCACGTCCACGTGGTGGCCGGGCTGCCAGGCGGGAAGCGTGGCGCCGGAGACGGTCGGGGCCAGGGTGAGGACCGCGACGTCGTCCGAGGAGTGTTCCACCTTCGCCACCCGCATCCGAAGGTCCTCGCGGGGCTTGGGTGGTGGATGCCCCGGTCGCAGCAGGGCCGTGAGCGGTTCGATCCCTGCCGCCAGTCGTTCCAAAGCCAGCATGAACCGATCCGGTCGATCCCGCCGGAACAGGCCGACCGGCGAGCCCGGGTCGGCGTAGTATTGCGAGCCGTGTTCGACCCGCCGTCTCCGGTCCCCACTCATCGGGTGGTTTCCTGTTCGGCGGCCTCGGCCGCGCGGGCCGAGGGGGAGACCGCCAGGTAGGCGACGGCCTGGCTGGTGGAACCGTGCTGTGACGGGTGGTACCTGCGGCGAAGATAGTCGGGGATCGCCCGGGCCAGGCGACCCAGGTGCGGGATGAGGCCTCGCCTTCCGTCGCGCAGAGCCCAGGAGACCCGGGGACGGACCCCGTTGATCCGTCCCTTGAGGTAGGGGTCGTTGGCGACGAGGAAACCCACCCCGCGCACCCACAGGGAGGCCAGTGCCACGGCGGCCACCCCCATGGCCAGCGCCCGGCGGGTGTAGCCGCCGTCCACGTGCATGTACAGGTCGAAGGCGACGGCGCGGTGTTCTACCTCCTCGGCGCCGTGCCAGCGAAGCAGGTCCAGCATGGTGGGGTCGGTGCCCACCTGGTCCAGTTTCCTCGCGTCCAGGACCCACTGGCCCAGGACGGCGGTGTAGTGCTCGATCCCGGCGATGACGGCCAGCCGTGTGCGCAGCCAGGCGAACTCGCGGGCGTCGGACAGGTTGCGGTCGCCAAGGACCACCCGGAACAGCCAGGCGATCTGCTCGACGTAGGGGCGCGGATCGAGACCGTGGGCTTCCATGTGGTCGAGCACGCCCGCGTGTGCCTCGGCGTGTACGGCCTCTTGGCCGATGAAGCCGAGCACCTGCTGTCGTAGTTCGTCGTCGGTGATGTGGGGGACGGCCTGCTTGAAGACCTCCACGAACCAGCGCTCGCCCTCGGGCAGCAGCAGGTGCAGCACGTTGATCACGTGCGTGGCGAAGGGCTCGCCCGGTATCCAGTGCAGGTCCAGTTCGCTCCAGTCGAAGTGGACGTCACGGGCGTGCAGGACGAGTTTGTCGGGTTCGTCGGTATCGAGCGGGGCGGGGGTGGGGTCGGTGCTCATGGGTGTCCTTCGAGTACAACAGGTAACGGTGCCGGAGTGTCGTTCAGAAGGCCGGTCGTTCGGTGGGAGTGGAAGACCGGGACGGGTGCCTAGACGGGTGGAGCCACGCGGGCGTAGCCGCGCAGGGCCGCCGGGGACAGGCGTGACAGGGCCAGGCCGATGTGCGCCTCGGCGGTGACCGGGACGATCTCCGGGTCGGAGCCGATGGCGTCGGCGATGCGTCGGGCCGCCTTCTCCGGTGTGTAGCCACGGAGCCGGTACAGCCGGTTGAGGCGCTCCTTGGCCTTTTCGGTCTCACCCATCCCGGCCAGCCGGGCGTTGGAGATGATCCCGGTGTCGACGAGTCCCGGGCAGATCGCGGTGACGGTGACTCCTCGCCCGGCGAGTTCACCGCGCAGGGATCGGCTGAGCGCCAGGACGGCGGCCTTGGTGGCCGAGTAGGCGCCGTAGAGGCGCGAAGACAGGTAGGAGGCGGCCGAAGCGGTGTTGACCATGCGGCCACCACCACCGGCCTCGACCATCATCGGGGCGAAGGCGCGACAGCCGTTGACGACCCCCCACAGGTTGGTGTCGACGACCCGTTCGAGGTCCTCGGTGGAGGCGTCCAGGAACGGCCCGGCCACTCCGATACCGGCGTTGTTGACCACCAGGTCGGGCGCCCCGTACTCCTCACGCACCCAGGCGGCCAGTTCGTCCATGGCGGCGGAGTCGGTGACGTCCACGCGTTGGGCGGAGGCCCCGGGAGTGAGCATCGAGCACAGCTCGGCGGTACGCTCGGCGGCGGGCCCGTCGATGTCCACGGAGACGACGCGGGCGCCGCGTTCGGCCAGTTCGAAGGCCAGGCACCGGCCGATGCCGCTGCCCGCCCCCGTGATCACGGAGACCTGGCCGGCGAACGTACCGCCGTGCCGACGACGCTTCCGGGCGGAGGCGTCGCCGGTCGGGCGGGGCGCACCCGACTCGATCTCCGCCACGAAGTCGCGCACCCGCCGAGCCACCGGTGCCGGGGCCGAACGCAGCGACCAGTGGCCGCCCAGGAACCGGTGGAAGCGGAAGTCCTCCACCCAGCGGCCGGCGTTGGCCTGCACCTGCTCGACCATGAACACGTCGTGGGTGGGCGCCAGGACCTGGACCGGCAGGGTCGTGCGGCGTTCGGTGGGCCGGCCGAACCGGCGAAGCATGTTGGCGCGATACAGCTCCAGCCCGTTCAGGTAGTCGCGGGTGGCGCGCTCGGCCCGGACCTGTTGGCCACCGCCGATGCGTTCCAGACCGGCTAGGACCAACCCACCGACCCCGCTCAGCCAGGCGGCCTCGGGCAGCCCGGGGGTGTTGAAGAAACCGATGTAGCTGGAGCGAACGAGCTGGCGCAGGACGCTGCGGGCCCCGTCGGGGGCTTTACGGAGCCAATGCCCGGCGTGGTCCAGGTTCGGCCCGGACACCGAGGTGAAGGAGGCGAACCTGTGCGTGTGCTCGGGTTCGGTGACGGCGTGCCACGCCTGGATGGATCCCCAGTCGTGGGCGACCAGGTGGACGGGGTGGTCGGGGCTGACGGCGTCGGCGACGCCGCGCAGGTCGTCGGAGAGCCGGTCGAGCAGGTAACCGGAGCGTTCGGCGGGGGCGGTGGAGTTGCCTGCGCCGCGCACGTCGTAGGTGACGACGTGGTGGTCGGTGGAGAGGTCGGAAACGAGGGCGTTCCACACGGTGGCGTTGTCCGGGTACCCGTGCACCAGCAACAGGGTGGGACGGTCCGGGACGCCGTGGGTGTAGACGGCCAGCCGTTGGCCGTCGGTCGTGGTGACGTAGCGGTGGGGTCCGGTGCTCATCGGGTCGTGTTCTCCTCGTTCGCGCCCACGGTGATCGGTTCCTCGGTGGTGGGTTTCCCGGTCTCCCAACGACGAACATGTGGCAGGTCGTCGTCGAGCCGGAAGGCGTCGTTCTCGGTGACGACCAGGATCTCCTCGAACTTCACCCCCATGTCGCGGAAACCGATGTGCGGTTCGACCGCCCACAGCCCGGGGGTGGCCGGGTGCGCGGAGATGTCCCCGTCGGCCCACAGCGGCGATCGGTGGTGCAGCCGTTCGACCGGCAGGTCGCCGAAGAGGGTCTGTAGCGAACGGACACCGAAGCCGGCAACGATGGCCTTGGGTGGACGGGAGCGGACCTTGCCGACCTGGTGGGCGATGACGCGCCCGGGGCACACCTGGTGCCGGTTGTCGTAGCCCTGCTCGCGGATGAGGTCGTCCACGGCCCGGTACACGTCCTGGAGGGGTCGTCGTCCTCGGCGCACCTGATCGACGATGAGGCGGCGGTGCGCGCGCAGGTCGTCCATGAGCCGGTCGTGCAGGGGGCTCTCACCCAGGTGACCGGGGTAGCCGATGTCGGCGACGTACCCGTCCCGGACCGGTGCGCAGTCGAGGATGAAGGGCATGCCCTCCTCCAGCCGTCGGCGCGTGGGAAAGAACTGGGGCGGCACCCGGAAATGGCGGAAGGCGGTTCGGTCACCGAACCAGGCGAAGGGTGTGTGGAACCAGTCCTGAACGCCCCGGGACTCCAGGTGCTCGCGGATGCGGCGGGCCGCTTCGCGCTCGGTGACCCCGGGATCGAGGGTTGCGGCCACGTCGCTCGCCGCCTGATGGGCGAGCTGCTGGAGCTCCCGGAAGGCGGCGAGGTCGGCCAAGGGGGTGTGTCCCCGGTCACTTTCTTGTGAGACATGGCGTCATGTTAGACAAGCTGTCAACAAGTGTCCATGGGCGGGGCGCGGGTCTGTGGGTGGACTCCCCGATCGCGGTGGTGGAGCGCGTGGTCGGCCCGAGCGCACGAAGAGGGCGACTCCCGAAACGGGCGCCGCCCTCAGGGGATCGGATCGATGGGGGCGGGTGGTCAGTGCCCTCCCTCGTAGGTGTGCAGGGACTCGCTGATCTTCTCCGCGGCCGACACCACGGCCTGGGAGTGCATGCGTCCGGGTGAGCGGGTCAGACGCTCTATGGGGCCGGACACCGAGACCGCGGCGATCACCCGTCCACCCGGTCCGGCGACGGGGGCCGAGACCGAGGCGACGCCCTGCTCGCGTTCGGCGACGCTCTGGGCCCAACGGCGACGGCGTACCTGCGCCAGGCTCGCCGCGGTGAAGCGCGCGCCCACCAGGGAGCGACGGATGCGGTCGGAGTCCTCCCAGGCGAGCAGCACCTGGGCGGCCGAGCCCGCGTTCATGGGAAGTTCGCTGCCCACGGGCACGGTGTCGCGCAGACCACTGCTGCGCTCCGATGCGGCCACGCACACGCGCAGGTCGCCCTGGCGACGGTAGAGCTGGGCGCTCTCCCCGGTGAGGTCGCGCAGCTGGACCAGGACGGGTGCGGCCACGGCGAGCAGACGGTCCTCTCCGGTGGCTATCGACAACTCGCCCAGGCGCGGTCCGAGTACGAATCGGCCCTGGCTGTCCCTGGTCACCATGCGGTGGCGTTCCAGGGCGACGGCGAGGCGGTGGGCGGTGGGGCGGGCCAGGCCGGTGATCTGGACCAGTTGGGCCAGCGACGCGGGCCCCGATTCCAGGGCGTCGAGGACGGACATCGTCTTGTCCAGGACACCGACACCGCTGGATGAGCTAGAGTTGTCCATGGCTTGATATTGCCGTCTCGCTATATGGAATGCAAGTCGGGCCGACCATCCGCGCGAAGGTTCCGGGTACGTGCGAGACACGGCGGGACCGAAGACCGAGAAGATACGAGAGAGGCGATCTCCCATGGCACGCACGATGGCCGAGAAGGTCTGGGAGGAGCACGTCGTTCGACGTGCCGAAGGCGAGCCGGACCTGCTCTACATCGACCTCCACCTCGTCCACGAGGTGACCAGCCCCCAGGCCTTCGAGGGCCTGCGTCTGGCCGGTCGCCCCGTTCGACGTCCCGACCTCACCATCGCCACCGAGGACCACAACGTCCCCACGATGGACCTCCTCGCGCCCATCGCCGACCCGGTCTCCCGCAAGCAGGTCGAGACGCTGCGCAAGAACTGCTCGGACTTCGGGGTGCGCCTGCACCCCATGGGCGACATCGACCAGGGCGTCGTCCACGTCGTCGGTCCCCAGCTCGGCCTCACCCAGCCCGGCATGACCGTGGTCTGCGGCGACAGCCACACCAGCACCCACGGCGCGTTCGGCGCGTTGGCCTTCGGCATCGGCACCAGCCAGGTCGAGCACGTCCTGGCCACCCAGACCCTGCCGATGCAGCCGTTCAAGACCATGGCCGTCACGGTCAACGGCAGGCTCCGGCCCGGGGTGACGTCCAAGGACATCATCCTCGCCGTCATCGCCAAGATCGGCACCGGCGGAGGTCAGGGCTACGTCATCGAGTACCGGGGCGAGGCCATCGAGGCCCTGTCCATGGAATCGCGCATGACGGTCTGCAACATGTCCATCGAGGCGGGCGCCCGCGCCGGCATGATCGCCCCGGACCAGACCACCTTCGACTACGTCGAGGGTCGGCCGCACGCCCCGCGGGGCGCCGACTTCGACGCGGCCGTCGAGCACTGGAAGAGCCTGCGCACCGATGAGGGCGCCGAGTTCGACGCCGAGGTGGTTCTGGACGCGGACGACCTCAGCCCGTTCGTCACCTGGGGCACCAACCCGGGTCAGGGTGTGCCGCTGGACGCCACCGTGCCCGATCCGTCCTCCTACGAGGACCCCTCCGCCCGCGCGGCCGCCGAGAAGGCCCTGGCCTACATGGACCTGAGGGCCGGCACGCCCATGCGGGAGGTCTCCGTCGACACGGTCTTCCTGGGCTCGTGCACCAACGGCCGCATCGAGGACCTGCGGGCCGCGGCCGAGGTCATCCGTGGCCGCAGGGTCGCCGACGGCGTGCGCATGTTGGTCGTGCCCGGCTCCATGCGGGTCAAGGAGCAGGCCAACGAGGAAGGCCTGGGAGAGGTCTTCAAGGAGGCGGGCGCCGAGTGGCGTGAGGCGGGCTGCTCGATGTGTCTGGGCATGAACCCGGACCAGCTCAAGCCCGGCGAGCGCAGCGCCTCCACGTCCAACCGCAACTTCGAGGGCCGTCAGGGCCGGGGCGGGCGTACGCACCTGGTCTCGCCGCTGGTCGCGGCGGCCACCGCGGTCCGCGGAACCCTGTCCTCCCCGGCCGACCTGTAGTCGCCCCGACCCGTCAAGGAGAGTCCTCTCATGGAGAAGTTCGACGTCCACACCGGTCGGGCCGTGCCGCTGCGCGCGAGCAACGTCGACACCGACCAGATCATCCCCGCCGTCTACCTCAAGCGGGTCAGCCGCACCGGTTTCGAGGACGGCCTGTTCGCCGAGTGGCGCAAGTCCGACCCGGACTTCGTGCTCAACCGTCCCGAGTACGAGGGCGCGAGCGTGCTGGTGGCCGGCCCCGACTTCGGTACCGGTTCGTCCCGTGAGCACGCCGTGTGGGCCCTGCAGGACTACGGCTTCAAGACCGTGCTGTCCTCGCGCTTCGCCGACATCTTCCGTGGCAACTCGCTCAAGGGCGGCCTGCTCACCGTGCTGCTGCCCCAAGAGGTCATCGACCGGATCTGGGCTGCCGTGGAGGCCGACCCGACCGTCGAGGTGACCGTCGACCTGGTGGAGCGTCAGGTGCGCGTGCCGGCCGCGGACGTGGTGGAGCCGTTCGAGCTGGACGACTACACCCGCTGGCGGCTGCTGGAGGGTCTGGACGACATCGCCCTGACGCTCCGTCACACCGATGACATCGCGGCCTTCGAGGGCACCCGACCGGCCTGGAAGCCGGTCACGCTCTAGCCGGGGGCCGGGCTGGAAGCCCCTTCAGAACACGGGATCGAGGGTCGTTGTGACGCAGCGCACCCTCGGTCCCGAATAATTTTACCTTTACTTGACGTGAGCATTCGCTTACCGACTTTGTGTCCTTAAGGCGGGAGCCCGGGGAGCCCGGAATCCGGTTATACGTAGGCTTTTGAGGCCTACAGAAGGGGGCAAAAAGGACTCGTTCCCCGTCCGGACACATCCGTCCCGATAGTTGCGGAGCGTGACCTTGCAGGTCGGAAAGGCCCCGACACGCCTTGCCCACGGGCGTTTGTATTTGTGTAAGGGCCGCTGCTTCCCCTAATTTCGTGCGAGCAAGGGGGAACCGGAGGAACCTTATGAACAAGCGTGACCTGATCGACGCGATCTCCGACCGGCTCGGAGACAAGAAGACCGCGACCGAAGCGGTCAACGCTGTGCTTGAGACCATTCAGGCCACCGTGGCGTCGGGCGACAAGGTCGCCATCACGGGCTTCGGAGTTTTCGAGAAGTCCGAGCGCGCGGCGCGTACCGCTCGCAATCCCGCCACCGGCGCCACGATCAACGTCCCCGCGAGCTTCGTTCCGAAGTTCCGCGCCGGCGCTGACTTCAAGGCTCTGGTCAACGGCGACAAGAAGTAGTCCTCTCGCCTCAGGCGAGCGGACGTACCCGCCCGGGTTCCCTCCATAGGGGCCCGGGCGGAGTGCTGTCCAGGGTCGGTCGCGGCCGATTCGGGCCCGATCTCGGGTGGGAGCCGGCCCCCTCACGCCCTGGGCGGCGCTCAAACGCACGCAGAGCGCCTCACGGGCTCTTCTGTGACTCCCGGGTCGACACGCGCCCCACCAGGGCCCGTGTGCGCGGACCCAGGCCCAGGGCGGCCGCGGAGGTCAGGTCCTCGGGTGTGTCCACGTCACGGCGCACCGACTCCACGTTCGGTGGTGAGAGTTCGTGGGCCCCGCCCGCCAGATGCCGGGCGCGGGAGGCCCCCTCGAAGGCCGGGGCGAACGGCCGGCCGGGCACCGCCGCCAACAGGGTGGTCCCCACCCGGGGCGAATCCGCCAGGAACGACCGCTCGTGGACGGCAGCCGAGGTGAGGACCCGCTCCAACTCCGCCGGTCGCAGCGCCGGCAGGTCCGCCGACAACGCGCACACCCCCGAGCCGGGTGCGAGGGCGCGCGCCGTGCGCGCCCCGTAGGCCAGGGCCGGGTTCAGTCCGCCCCCCGGTTCCCCGGAGACCACCACGGCGCCCAGGGCCGACAGGGCGGCGTCCGCGCGGGGGTCGTCGGTCACCACGAACAGCGTCCCCACCGAAGGGCAAAGGCGTGCGGCGGCCACCGTGTCGCAGGCGATCGCGAGCGCCAGTTCCTCGCGTAGGTCCCCGGCGGCCCGGGCCAGTCGACTCTTGGCCAGACCGAGGTGCTTGACTGGGACGATCAGGGACCAGCGCACCCCGGGCAGGGCGGACCCGCCACGCTCTCCACAGCCGGTCACGGTTCCCCCGGAACTTGATACGGCGACGACAGTGACGAGGGTAGATGTTCGGGGATCGGCGCGGCGCGGACACCCTAGACTGAGTCGGTTGTGTTGAAGTGAGGAGTCCCGTGACCAAGCAACGAGAATCACGATGGGTCATGTGGGTCGTGTCCCGGATCGTCCGTTTCGTCCTCTGGCTGATCGTCAAGCCGGAGTGGCGGGGGACCGAGAACGTCCCCAAGCAGGGTGGTGTGATCATCGCGGCCAACCACCTGTCCGTGACCGACCCGCTGACGGTCGCCCACTTCCTCTACATCGGCGCCCGGCGCTGGCCCACCTTCACCATGAAGGACGCGGTCATGAAGATCCCGGTGGTCCGCGCGGTGGCCAAGGCCACGGGGCAGATCCCGATCAAGCGCGGCAGCTCCGACGCGGTCAAGGCCCTGGGCGAGGCGGAGAAGGCGCTCACCCAGGACGGTTCCTCGGTGATCTTCTACCCCGAGGGCACCTGCACCCGTGACCCGAACCTGTGGCCGATGACCGCCAAGAACGGTGTCGCGCGTCTGGCGCTGACCACCGGTGTCCCGGTCGTCCCGGTGGCCCACTGGGGAGAGCAGAACATCCTGCCCTACGGCTCGAAGAAGCCCCGTCTGCTGCCGCCGCGCAAGCGCGTCCAGTTCAGGGCCGGCCCGCCGGTGGACCTGTCCGCCTACATGGGCGAGCCGATCACGGCCACCGTCCTGGAGGGGGCCACCAAGGCGATCATGGCCGACATCACCGCCCTGCAGGCCCAGATCCGAGGCGAGGAGCCGCCCGCGGTGCCCTTCGACTTCGCCAAGGCCCGCCGGGAACAGGCCGAGGCCGAGCGCGCCGAGCGTGCTCTGGAGGAACAGGGCGTCGAGGCCGCAGCGAACGGGACCGGGCAGGCCGAGACCGCCGACGGTGACAACGGGAAGAACAACACGGGGGCATGACCGAGTACATGAGCGATGACAAGGTGAAGGTCGCGATTTTGGGCGGTGGCTCGTGGGGGACCACGTTCGCCAACGTCGTCGCCGACGCCGCCGACCTCGCCCGTAAGTCGGGACAGGAGGCCGCCGAGGTGGTCCTGTGGGCGCGCCGGGCCACGATCGTGGACGCGATCAACGAGGCCTCGGAGAACCCCGACTACCTCCCCGGGCTCATGCTCAACGCGGAACTGCGGGCCACCACCGATGTGCGCGAGGCGCTGGAAGGCGCCTCCGTCGTGGTGTTGGCGGTGCCCTCCCAGTCGCTGCGGGCCAACCTCGCCGACCTGAAGGACGTCTTCCCTCGGGACGCCGTGGCCGTCAGCCTCATGAAGGGCGTCGAGCTCGGCAACCTCCTGCGGATGAGCCAGGTCATCGGCGAGGTCCTGGAACTGCCCGAGGAACAGATCGCCGTGGTCTCGGGCCCCAACCTGGCCAGGGAGATCGCCGAACGCCAGCCGGCCACCGCCGTGGTGGCCTGCCCGCACGAGCCCACGGCCGTGCGGTTGCAGTCGCTGTTCAAGTCGGCCTACTTCCGCCCCTACACCAGCACCGACCTGGTGGGCGTGGAGATCGGCGGCGCGATGAAGAACGTCATCGGGCTGGCCGTGGGAGTGGCCGAGGGCATGGGCTTCGGTGACAACACCAAGGCCTCGCTCATCACCCGCGGCCTGGCCGAGACGACCCGCCTGGCGGTGACGCTCGGCGCCGACGAGCACACCCTGTCCGGCCTGGCCGGAATGGGCGACCTCGTCGCGACATGCTCCTCCCCGTTGTCACGGAACCGGACCTTCGGTGAGAAACTAGGCGCCGGTAAGACCCTGGAACAGGTCGTCCAGGAGACCAAGCAGACGGCCGAAGGGGTCAAGTCCTCCGAGTCGATCCTCGAACTCGGATGGGCCAACGGGGTCGACATGCCGATCACCGAGGCCGTCGTCAAGATGATGCACCACGACCTGAGCCCGGCCCGGGCGCTCGCGGAGTTCATGTCCCGTAGCAGCAAGCCGGAGCGGTACGGGGTCTGAGAGCGAGCACGATGTCATACACACCCGGGTCCGGGAGCGCGGGCGAGCACACCAGGGCGGTCTCCCTTCCGGAGTTCTCCGCCCCCGCCCAACGCCCGATGCGGATGCCCGTCCACCGAGCCACCACGTACGCGTTCGACACCTCACGGGGGTTCGCCGACGTACTGGACGGCAAGGCCGACGGCTACTCCTACGCGCGCATCGACAGTCCCACGGCGGACGCCTTCGCCGAGGCCGTCGCCGCGTTGGAGGGCGTTGGGCTCCCGGACCGGGTGCACGGTCAGGCGTTCGCCTCCGGCATGGCCGCGATCAGCACCGTGTTGCTGGCCCTGACCGAGGCGGGGGCGCACGTGGTGGCGTCCCGTTCGATCTACGGCAACACCTACTCGCTCTTGGATCGGATGATGCGCCGGTTCGGCGTGCGTACCGACTTCGTGGACATCACCGACCTGGAGGCGGTGCGCGCGGCGATCACTCCCGACACGCGGTTGGTGTTCACCGAGACGCTGTCCAACCCCGCCATGACCGTCTCCGACCTGCCGGAACTGGCGCGGATCTGCCGTTCGACGGGTGCCGCGCTGGTGGTGGACTCCACGTTCGCCTCCCCGGCGATCTGCCGCCCCCTGGAGTTCGGCGCGGACGTGGTGGTGCACTCGGCCACCAAGTACCTGGGCGGACACAGCGACACCACCGGTGGTGTCGCCGTGGCCTCGCCCTCGCTGATCGAGCGGATCCGCGCGGCCCGCGTCGACCTGGGCCCGTGCCTGGCCCCGGACGAGGCCTACCTGTTGCACCGCGGTCTGGAGACCCTGCCGCTGCGCGTGCGACGCCAGTGCGAGACCGCCACGGCGTTCGCCGCCGCGCTGGAGGGCCATCCGGCCGTGGAGCGGGTCGACCACCCGTCACTGGCCGCGCACCCCCAGCACGACCTCGCGGACAAGCTGTTCGACCCGGGCCGCCACGGCGCCGTGGTCACCGTGCACCCCAAGGGTGGACGCGCCGACGGCATGGCCTTCGCCGACCGCCTGCGGGTGGCCACGATCGCCGCGTCCTTGGGCGGCACCCACACCCTGGTCGGGCACGTGGCCTCGACCTCGCACCGGCTGATGAGCGAGGCCGAACTGGCGGCCGCGGGCGTCTCACCGGGCGCGGTGCGGTTCTCCATCGGTTTGGAGGACCCCCAGGACCTCATCGACGACGCCTTGACGGCGCTCGACGGGGGAAAGTGACACTCGGGACGAATTCCACCCGTTCCGGTTCCATCGTTAGGCGAGATAAGGTCTGTCAGCATGTCGTCCGAGCAGCGCAAGATTCGGGTCGCCGTCGTCTTCGGCGGTCGTAGTTCCGAACACGAGATCTCCTGCGTCACCGCGGGCAGTGTCATGTCCGTCATCGACCCTGACCGCTACGAGGTCGTCCCGGTGGGGATCACCCCGTCCGGTAACTGGGTCCTGACCTCGGGCGACCCCGAGGCGCTGCGCATCGACGCGGCGACCAAGGCGCTGCCGTCGGTCTCCGAGGAGGGCGTCGAACTGGCGCTGCCTTTCGACGGCCCAGGCCGGCTCATGACGGTCTCCCCGGGCCAGGGCACGCAGCGCCTGGCCGAGGTCGACGTCGTGCTTCCGCTGTTGCACGGCCCCTTCGGCGAGGACGGCACCATCCAGGGCCTGTTCGAGATGATGGGCGTGCGCTACGCGGGCGCGGGGGTGTTCTCCAGCGCCGCCGCCATGGACAAGGTGTTCATGAAGGCGCTGTTGGTCGGCAACGGCATCCCCACCAGCCCGTTCGTCGCCATCACCGAACGAACCTGGCGCAACGAGCGCAAGAAGGTCCTGGACGACATCGCCGAGCTGGGCACGACGGTGTTCGTCAAGCCGGCCCGCGCCGGCAGCAGCGTCGGCATCACTCGGGTGCGGGACTCCTCCGACACCGACGCGGTCGTGGCCGCGGTCGAGACCGCCCGTGAGCACGACCCCAAGGTGCTCGTCGAGGCCCAGGTCATCGGCCGGGAGATCGAGTGCGGCGTGTTGGAGTCCGAGGACGGCGGCACCCCCGACGTCTCGTTCCCCGCCGAGGTGCACGTGGCCGACGGCTTCGACTTCTACGACTTCGAGGCCAAGTACCTGTCCACCTCCAGCCTGACCATTCCGGCGGAGATCCCTGAGGAGGCCACGGCCGACCTGCGGCAGATGGCCGCCGACGTGTTCGAGGCCATGGGCTGCGAGGGTCTGGCCCGGGTGGACTTCTTCTACACCGAGGACGGCGAGGTCCTCGTCAACGAGCTCAACACCATGCCCGGCTTCACTCCGGCTTCGGCCTTCCCGAAGATGTGGGAGGCCACCGGAGTGGACTACGCGACCCTGGTGGAGCGGATGATCGCCACCGCCCTGCGCCGCGACCCCGGACTCCGCTGAGCCGCCGCTCTTTCGGATGAGATGAGGGGGCGGGCGACCAGGTGGTCGCCCGCCCCCTTTCGTGTCGTCAGGTGGTGGACGCCGGGGGAGTCCCCGGGGCCTGCGTCCGTGGGTCCGGCTGCTGCCCGGGGAGCAGTTCGCGGGCGAGGATGGTTCCGCCGGCGGTGGCGGCGGGGAACACCGCCACCGCCACGAACGGCACCGCCAGCAGGAAGTACGTGGGGATCGCGAACCCCAGCACCCGCCAGCGGTGGCGGCCCATGAAACGGCGGCGGTCCCGTACCCGCAGCAGCCCCCGGCGGTCGAAGGCGCTCGCGGTGAGCTCGATGCCCAACAGCCAGCCGCCCATCACGGCGGTCAACACCGGTCCCAGCATCCAGCCCAGCACGGGGATCAGCCCGAGCAGGAACGCGCCGACGGTCACGACCAGGGAGACCAGCACCATGGCGATGGACTGGCGGGTGGCGCGGGCGATCGAGGCCAGGAGGGGCTCTTCGGGGGCCTCGGGCACACCGCCCATCTCCTCCTCGACCATCTCGCTGATCCTGTCGTAGATCGGAGCGCCCAGGGTCAGGGTGACCGTGGTGAAGGCCACCACCATCACCAGGACCGACCCCACCAGCATCCCCAGGGCCAGGGAGCCGCGCACCAGTCCCCGCCAGGTGGAGTCCCACTCGGTCGCGAAGGGCGTGGCCCAGGCGACCAGATCCTCCAGGTTGAGGATCAGCGTGATCAGCGCGGCCAGGAACAGCAGCGACGTGATCAGCGCCGGCAGGGCGCCGAGGAAGAACAGGCGGGGTCTGCGCACGACGATGGCCAGACCGCGGAACAGGGTGCCGACCCCGGAGAGGGCCTCACGTATGGGATTCACAGGCGAACCCTAGCGTTCGTGCACCCGCCGGTACCATCCGTCCTGCGCCATCAGTTCGGTGTGGGTACCCGACTGCAGAACACGGCCGTCGCGGACCACGTAGATCCGGTCCACCCGGTCCAGCCCGGTGAGGTCGTGGGTGATGAGCAGGGTGGAGAACCCCTCGGCCGCGGCGAGCAGGTCGGCCACCACGGCGTCACGGGTGTCGGGGTCCAGGTGCGCGGTGGGTTCGTCCAGCACCAGGACCCGGGGCGCGGCCAGCACCGCGCGCGCCAGGGCCAGCCGCTGCACCATTCCGCCGCTCAACCCCAGACCGTGCGACCCCACCCGGGTGTCCAGTCCCTGGGGCATCGCCTCGACGTCGTGGGCCAGGCGGGCGCCGCGCAGCGCCGCCCAGAGTTCGTCGTCCCCGGCGCCCGGCCTGGCCAGACGCAGGTTCTCGCGCAGGGTCGACCCGAACACGTGCGGGTCCTCCGGTACCCCGGAGACCACACGGCGCACCTCGTCGGCGGGGTAGGCGGTGATGTCGGTACCGCCGATCTCCACCCGGCCCTCGTCGGGGTCGCGCAAACGCAGCAGGACCGACGCCAGCGTGCTCTTGCCCGCGCCGCTCGGCCCGACCACGGCCACGGTCGCCCCGGCGGGAATCTCCAGATCCACTCCGTCCAGGGCCCACGGTTCCTCGGGGCCGTACCGGACCCGCAGACCGCGGACGTGGACGGGGGCGTCGGCGTCCGGGTCGATCTCCAGCCCCTCCTGCGCGGGTGGCGCGATCGCCGGAGGGGTGTCCAGGACACCGAACAAGCGGACGCCGCTCGCCCGGATCGCCCCCAGCCGGGAGGCGACGGCGGGCAACGGCGCGACGATCTCGAAGGCCGCGAGCGTGGTCAGCACCAGCACGGCCAGGGCGATGGGGCCGATGGAGCCCTCCTCCACGGCCAGCACCCCCAGGAACAGGGAGCCCCATACGGTCAGCCCGGTGATCAGGGCGTTGACCCCCTCGCTCAACCCCAGAGTGGCCGCGTCACGGCGGGCCACCCGGGTGAGTTCGGCGTCGGCCTCGGTCACCCGGGCGACATGGCGGTCCATCGCCCCGTAGGCCACCAGGTCCGGAGCTCCCTGGAGGGTGTCGACCAGGGCGGTGGACAGGGACCCCCGCGCCTCGGCCTCGCGCAGTCCCGGTTTCCGGTTCAGCGCGGCGGCCATCAGTGGAACGGCGAGCCCGGCGAGCAACAGACCCGCGGCGAGCAACAGCCCGCCCGGCGCGTACACCGCGGTCAGTACCAGCACCGTGGCGCCGCCGGTCACCACCGACACCAGCGGCGGGGTGAGTCCGCGCACCAGCAGGTCGAGGGTGGCCTCGGTGTCGTTGACCAGGCGGGACACCAGGTCGCCGGAGCGGAACCGGCCGAACGGCTCGGTCCGGGCCAGCCGTTCGTAGACCCGGACCCGCACCTGGGCCAGGGTGCGGAACGCCGCGTCATGGGTGACCAGGCGTTCCAGGTAGCGGGTCACACCCTTGCTCACGCCCAAGGCGCGGGTGGCGACCACGGCCACGCTCAGCACGGTGATGGAGGGGTGGTTCGCGGCGGTGGCCAGCATCCAGGCGGCGACGCCCAGCAGGGCGACCCCCGAACCGGTGGCGGCGCCGCCCAGCAGTACACCGAGGGCGAAGCGGGCGCTGCGGGGTCGGGCCAGCGCGATCATTCGGCGCAGCGGGTCCTTGCGGCGCTCGTGTTCGGCGACCACGGGGTCGGCCTCGGAACCGACGTCATGGCCGGTGACGGGGGCACTCATCGGGTCACCCTCTCGGTGAGCAGCGGCAGGTGGGCGGTGCGCAGGCGGTCGCCGGAGACGGACTCGGCCCAACCGGTGTCGTGCGCGACGATCACGGCGGTGCGCCCCCGCAGGAGGCGGGCCACGGCGGTGCGCACCGCCGTGG
>NZ_DYZD01000023.1 GCF_020741345.1 Nocardiopsis listeri | reverse complement strand
CTGCCAGGGTTCTCCCTGCCCCTGGTAGACCACGTCGATGATGTCCTGGCGGTTGATCGCGTGTGAGAGCGCCACCCGGAAGTCGTGGTCGTTGAAGATCTCCCGCAGATCGTCATCCTCGTGGGAGAGGTTCAGGGAGATCATCGCCGTGTTCATCTCACCCGGGATCAGGTCGAAGAACCCGTACCCCCCGGACTCCCGGTTCTCGGCGAGGACCGGCCGGTTGGCGAGGGTGTTGAAGTGCCGGGAGTGCATGTCCAGATCGCCGTTGAGGGCGCGGACCAGCATGACCTCCTCGTCCTGCAGGATGTCGAAGGTGACCTGGTCGATGTAGGGTAGCTGGTTGCCCTCGGAGTCGACCTTCCAGTAGTAGGGGTTGCGCTCCAGGACCATCTGGCCGGAGTCCGCCAGGGGCTCCACCACGTGCCAGGCGCGCAGCGTCGGCATGTCCGGGTTCTGCCAGTACTGGACGGAGCTGAGCACGCCGGCCTTGGCGTCGAACATCTCGACCCAGTCGGAGAACCCCTCCTCCTCGGCGAGCTCGTCGGCGTCCGGGGTGTGAGCGATGTGGAACTCGCCCAGGTAGTGCAGCGGCTTCTCCACCAGCTGGTACAGGATGAAGTTGTTCTCGATCCACAGGGCGTTCGGGTCGTCGAAGGTGATCGTCAGGGAGTGGTCGTCGAGCTTCTCCGCGGTGCCCGGGTCGGACGCCGCCATGGGTGACAGATCGTGGTCGTTGAAGACGTCGTTGAGCGCGAACACCACGTCGTCGGCGGTGAACGGCTCCCCGTCCGACCACTTGATCCCCTCGCGCAGCTGGATGGTGATCTCCGTGGCGTCCTCGTTGTACTCCCACTCGGTGGCGAGGTTGGGTACGGCCTCGTCCCACTCGGGGTCCCAACGGACGAAGTTCTCGTAGGCGACCGTGCGGCCCAGCCACGGCCAGTCGTGCGCGCCGACCAGGGCGGTTTTCCACTCGCCCCCGTAGACACCGATCCGTTCGTCGGGTTCCACGACCATCGGTTCGTCGGGTAGGCGTTCCTCCAGCGGTGGCAGGTCACCGCTCTCCACCAGTTCGGCGAGCATCGGCGCCTCGCCGGTGCCCTCCCCATGGGACCCGCCCTCGACGTCCGGGTCGAAGGAGAAGAAGGAACACCCGGTGGCCATCACGACCGCCGCGGCTCCCGCCGTCGCTCCCAGGCACCGCCTCGCCGTGGTGCTCCGATGCTGTCTCATGTACCTACTCCTGCCTCTGAGAGGTGGTGGGGGGATGGGACCGGCCGGTCGCACCGGCCGGTTCGAGGTCGTCGGCGTGATGGCAGGCGACCGTGCGCCCCGGCGGGTCGGTACGTGGTGCGGGCGTCTTGGTGACGCACAGCTCCGTGGCGTGCCGACAGCGGGGGTGGAAGGGGCAGCCGGACGGCGGCTTGGAGGGATCGGGGACCTCTCCGGTGAGGCGGATGCGTTCGCGTGAGCCGCGCAGCCGTGGGTCGGGTACGGGGACGGCGGAGATCAGCGCCTCGGTGTACGGGTGCCGCGGGGCACGGAACAGTTCTTCGGTGGGGGCGACCTCCACGATCCGGCCGAGGTACATGACGGCGACGCGGTCGCACACGTGCTCCACCACCGACAGGTCGTGCGAGATGAACAGGTAGGTCAGCCCCATCTCGTCCTGGAGGTCCTGGAGGAGGTTGAGGATCTGCGAGCGCACCGACGTGTCCAGTGCGCTCACCGCCTCGTCGGCCACCACCAGGCGCGGGCCCGGAACCAGGGCGCGGGCGATGCTCACGCGCTGGCGTTGCCCACCGGAGAACGCGTGCGGGTGGCGGCGCAGGTGATCGGGGTGCAGCCCCACGCGTTCGGTGATGTCGCGGACCCGGGCCTCGACCTCCCCGGGGGTGAGGTCGGTGAGCATCCGCAGCGGTTCGGCGATGATGTCGCGCAACGTCATCCGTGGGTTGAGCGAGGAGTGCGGGTCCTGGAAGACCATGCGGACCTCGCGCCGGTACACGCTCTCGTCGGCGCGGGGCAGGTCCAGGGCGTCCAGGAGCCGGCCCCGGGAGTCCCGGTAGAGGATGCCGCCGCGGGCCTCGGGGCGGGCCCGCATGACGCTCGTCCCCAGGGTGGTCTTGCCGCACCCGGACTCACCGACCAGACCCACGGTCTCTCCCGGGTGGATGTCCAGGTCCACCCCGGCGACCGCCCTTACGTACTCGGCCTTGCTTCGGATCCGGCGGCCTCGCACGGGGTAGTCGACCTCCAGGCCGCGCACGCTCAGGACGGCTTCAGTGGACATCGGCGGTCTCCTCACGGTCGGTGGTGCCCTCGCGGAGCAGGCACCGGACCTTGCGCCCCGGGCCGGGGACCGTGGTCCTAGGGACGGTGGTGTCGCACAAGCCCTCGACCGCCTCCGGACACCGGGGGTGGAACACACATCCGGGAAGTTCGGTGCCGGGTGCGGGAATGGAACCCCGGATGGTGGCCAATCGGCCACGACCGGCGGCGCCGAAGGTGGGTATCGCCTCCAGGAGGGCCCGGGTGTAGGGGTGTTGCGGGTGGTGGAAGATCTCGTCGACCGGTCCCTGCTCCACGACGGTGCCCAGGTACATGACGGCCACCTCGTCGGCGATCTCCGCGACCACGCCCATGTCGTGGGTGATGAACAGGACGCCCATGCCGGTGTTGCGGCGCAGGTCCGCGAGGAGGTCGAGGATCTGTGCCTGGGTGGTCACGTCCAGGGCCGTGGTGGGTTCGTCGGCGATGAGCACACGGGGGCCGCAGGCCAGGGCCATCGCGATCATGACCCGTTGGCGCATGCCGCCGGACAGCTGGAAGGGGTAGGAGTCCACGATCCGTTCGGGGGCCGGGACCCGGACCCGTTCGAGCAGCTCCACCGAGCGTGCGCGGGCCTCCTTGCGGGAGATGCCGGTGTGCACCCGCAGGGACTCGCCGATCTGGTTGCCGACGGTGTGCACCAGCGACAGTGACGACATGGGCTCTTGGAAGATCATGGCCACGTCCCGGCCGCGGACCGAGCGGATTCCCTTGCCGGTGGGGCGCAGTGCGGCCAGGTCGGTGGGTTCGGTGTCGGGGTGGTCGCCGGGCGGATACAGAAGGACGCGTCCGCCCACCACCTCTCCGGGCGGGTCGACCAGGCGCAGTACGGAGCGCGCCATCGCGCTCTTTCCGCACCCGCTCTCACCCACCACGCACAGCGTTCGACCGCGGCGTACCGTCAGGTCCACCCCGTCGACGGCGCGGATCACGGCGTCGTCGGTACGGAAGTGGGTCCGCAGGTCCCGGATGTCCAGGACGACTTCGTCGGTCATGGCGGAACCTCCCTACTTGTACGGGTCGGCGGCGTCGCGGATGCCGTCGCCGACGAAGTTGAGGACCAGGACTGCGACCGTCACCGCGACCCCGGGCAGCAGGACCCAGGGGGCGTGTGCGATCGAGTGGATGTTCTGCGCCTCCTGGAGGAGCACGCCCCAGCTCACGACCGGTTGTTGCAGCCCCAGGCCCAGGAAGGACAAGGAGGTCTCGGCGAGGATCATGAACGGCACCGCCAACGTCAGCGAGGCGATGATGTGGCTGGTGAAGGAGGGCAGCATGTGGCGGCCGATGACGCGCCCCGTGCCGCAGCCGTCCAACCTGGCGGCGGTCACGAAGTCCTCCTGCCTCAGGGAGAGGAAGCGTCCGCGCACCACGCGGGCCAGGTCGGTCCAGCCGATCAGCGACAGGATCACCGTGATCGCGAAGTAGGTCTGGATCGCCCCCCAGTCACTGGGGACGGCGGCGGACAGCCCCATCCACAGCGGGATCGTGGGGATGGACATCAGGAACTCGATGAGCCGCTGGATGTAGTCGTCGGTCCGCCCGCCGAAGTAGCCGGACACTCCGCCCAGGACCACACCGAGCACGAACGACAGCGCCACCCCGGCCAGGCCGATCGACATGGACACCCGGGTTCCGTGGATGATCCGCGAGGCCATGTCGCGGCCGTTGCGGTCGGCACCGAGGAAGTACACCTCCGTGTCGAGGTCCTTCGCGCCGATCAGGTGTCGGTCCATGGGGATCAGGCCCCACATCTCGTACTCCCGGCCTTGGACGAACAGCCCGACGGGGACCTTGGTGGACTCGTCCACCTCGTAGGTGTTGGCGTAGGTCTCCTCGTCGCGTTCGACCCGGTGGTCGTACACGTACATGCCGAGGTCGAACCCGTCGGAGGTGTCCACGAAGTGCAGTCGTTGCGGCGGCGCGTGGGTGCGGGCCGCGTCGTAGACATAGGGCGTGCTCGGTGACAGGAACTCGGAGAAGACCGACACCAGAACGAACCCGCACAGGATCAGGGCACCGAACACGGCCAACCTGTTGCGCGTGAACCGACGCCGGATGAGGACCCGTCGGGGGACGTCGTCGGGGGCCTTGCCCGTCTCGGGGAACCGGCCCATGTCAGACCCTCTCCACGTGCTGGTGTCGGATCCGGGGGTCCCACCAGGCCAGCAGCAGGTCGGACAGGAGTGTCCCGACGACCGTCAGGGCGCCCAGGACGAGGATGAAGCTCCCGGCCAGGTACATGTCCTGGCTCTGCAGGGCGTTGACCAGAAGCGGGCCGGTGGTCTCCAGGCTCAGGACGATGGAGACCATCACCTCGCCGCCCACGAGGGTCGGAAGGATCCAGCCGATGGTGCTGATGAACGGGCTCAGGGACATGCGCACCGGGTACTTGAGGATGAGCCGCCACTCCGGCAGCCCCTTGGCCCGGGCGGTGGTCACGTACGGCTTGCGCAGCTCGTCGAGGAGGTTGGCGCGCAGGACGCGGATCAGTGCCGCGGTTCCCGCGGTTCCGATGATGAGCACCGGGATCCACAGGTTGGACACCACGTCCATGACCTTGCCGAGGTTCCACGCCGCGTCGGCGTACTCGGGGGAGACGATTCCGCCGACGCTCTGCCCGAAGTAGCGGAACGACGCCCAGGCGAACAGCAGCGCCAGCATGAAGTTGGGGGTGGCCAGACCGATGAAGCCGATGAAGGTGACGACGTAGTCGCCGGCCGAGTACTGGCGGACCGCCGAGTACACCCCGATCGGGAAGGCGATCACCCAGCTCAGGATGAGCGTGCTGACGGCCAGGGCCAGGGTGAGACCGATGCGGTCCCAGATCAGGTCCGACACCTCGCGCCGGTGTTCGAAGGACTGTCCGAAGTCTCCGTGGAGGACGATCCCGCGGATCCACCGCCAGTACTGCACGACGACCGGGTCGTTGAGTCCGTAACGCTCCTCCAGGGCCCGGATCTGGGCGCCGTCCACACCCTGCCCCTGCGCGGAGAGTTGGGCGATGTAGGCGGTCAGGAAGTTGCCGGGCGGTAGCTGGATGATGAGGAACGCCACGAGCGAGATGGCGAACAGGGTGGGGACCATGTACAGGACGCGGCGGGCTATGTACCGGCGCATGCCGTACTCCCCTCGCCCGCCGCGCGGCCGGTCGCCCTCACAGCGAACGGCCTCCGCCCATCCGGTCGTGGAACGGTGAACCGGGGCCGAGATCGGCCGGGGTGACGGGTCGGCCTTCGAAGGAGGAGGCGTATACGCCGGCGACCAGGCGCATGGTGTTCAGCGCGTCGCGTGAGGTCACCGGGGGTGCGGTGCCCTTCTGCAGGGCGTCCAGGACCTGGACGATCTGGGCGTGGTGACCGCTGTTCACCCCGTGCTCGCCCGCGTCCCAGGCCGTGAGGACCTCCCTCTCGTGGCCCGGGGCCGGGGTGATCGTCCAGTCGGAGTCCCCGTAGCCGTACAGGTGGACGAGTTCGACGGTGGCCCGCTCGAAGTCGATCCGGATGCGGCTCTCCTCCCGGGGGGACAGCAGGCTGTTGACCACACTGGCCACCGCGCCACCGGAGAAGTCCACCCGGGCGATCGACAGGTCCTCGGTCTCGACTTCGCGGGCCTGGCGGCGCGCGACCGCCGACACCTCCGTCCACTCGCCGAGCAGTGCCAGGAGCAGGTCCATCTGGTGGATGCCGTGCCCCATGGTGGGTCCGCCGCCCTCGGTCTCCCACTTACCTCGCCAGGGCACGTCGAAGTACTCCTGTGGGCGGAACCAGGTGGTGTGACAGACCGCCACGAGCGGACGGCCCAGAACACCGGAGTCCATGAGCGCCCGCACCCGGCGAGCCCCCGAACCGAAGCGGTGCTGGAAGACCGTGGCCATCCACGGCCCGTGCTCACCGCCCTCGGCGGCGGCCATCCTCTCGATCTCGGCCAGGCTCAGCGCCGGCGGCTTCTCCACCAGGACCGACGCCCCGGCGGCCAGGCAGGCCTCCACCTGGACCCCGTGCCGCCCCGGAGGGGTGCACACGTGCACCAGGTCGGGCCGCACCTCGGAGAGCATCGTCGACAGGTCCGTGTACCCGCGCGGGACGTCGTGGTGCTCGCGGAAGGCGGCGAGGGTGTCGGGGTCGATGTCCACCGCGGCGACGACGTCGGCCCGGTCGGGCAGTCCACGTAGGGCCTCGGCGTGGAAACGGGCGATGTTGCCGGTGCCGACCACCGCGGTGCGGACGGGGCCGGTTATCGGTCGGGGGCGGGAATCCGGTTCGGGGGACGTGGTGCTCATGGGGGGATTTCCTCCTCAGGTACGTGGCGTCCGGTCGAGGAGCGGTTCCACGTGGGTGTCGCAGACGAGCCGGCGTCGGTGGTCGACGACCCGGGCGGGGCCGGTGAGCCGTACGCGTACGGTGTGCCGAATGTCGGCGCTGGAGGCTGCCAGACCGAGGACGAGTTCTCCGGGGTCGACGACGCGTCGCAGGTCACGTCCGGTGTAGGCGGCCAGGTCGGCGGGGACGGTGAAGCGCACCGTCGACCCCTGACCGGGTTCGAGGTCGAGTCGGGCGTAGCCGATGAGTCGACGCACCGGCTGTGTCACCTGGGCGACCGGGTCGGACAGGTACAGCTGCACGACCTCGGAGCCGGTTCGGGAACCGGTGTTGTGAACGGTGCAGCCGACGGTCACCTCGCCGTCGGTGGCGACCTCGACCGCGGTCTTCGTGGCCGGAGCGCCCTCGACCTCGGGGGCGCTCCACTCGAAGTCCGTGTACGACAGACCGTGCCCGAAGGGGTGGCGCGGGGTGGGGTCGACCGAACTGACCTGGCTCTTCCCGGCCAGCGGTGCCCCCAGGTAGGTGGCGGGTTGGCCGCCCGGGCTCCGTGGGATCGACACGGGCAGGCGCCCACCGGGTTCGACCCGACCGGAGAGCACCCCGGCGAGCGCGGGACCACCCTCCTCCCCGGGAAGGAACGCCTGGACGGCGGCGGCCAGGCGGTCGGCCACCGGTCCCAGCACGTAGGGGCGCCCGCTCGACAGCACCGCCACCACCGGGGTGCCGGTGTCCACGAGCGCCTCCAGGAGTTCCTGCTGGACCCCGGGCAGTCGCAGGTCGGTGGCGTCGCAGCCCTCCCCGGAGGTGCCGCGTCCGAACAGGTCGGAGCGATCCCCGAGGGCGACCACGCACACGCGCGCGGAGCGGGCCGCCTTCGTCGCCGCGCCGAACCCCTCCACCGAGTCGCCGTCCACGGTGCAGCCCTCGGCGTGGGTGATCCGGTGTCCGGGCAGCTCGTCGCGCAGCGCCGACGCCAGGGTGGGGATGGCCACCCCGACCTCCGTGCCGGGGTGGCGGCGTCCCACGTGCGCGGGGAAGGAGTAGCAGCCCAGCATGGCGTCCTCGGTGTCCGCGAGCGGGCCGATCAGGGCCACGTCCGCGCTGCCGTCGTCCCCGGCGCCAGGCAACGGCAGGGCGGCGCCGGAGTTGTCCAGCAGCACCACGGACCGCTCCGCGAGCCGGCGGGCGAGCGCGCGGTGTTCGGCCGGGTCCAGATCGATGTCCCCGTCCACCTCCGGGGACCAGCCCGCGTCGAGCATGCCCAGCTCGCACTTTTGGCGCAGGACCCTCCGGGCGGCACGGTCCACGGTCGCCTCGGGGACACGGCCGGCGCGGATCTCCTCGACCAGCAGATCCCCGTAGCAGTGGACGGTGGGCAGTTCGACGTCCACGCCCGCCGACAGGGCCAGGGCGCCCGCGTGGGCCGGGGACTCGGCGAGCCCGTGCAGCTTGTGCAGGAAGTCGATCCCGAAGTAGTCGGCGACCACGGTTCCCTCGAAACCCCAGACGTCTCGGAGGAGGCCGGTGAGCAGGCCCTCGTCGGCGGCGGCCGGCAGCCCGTCGTTGTCGTTGTAGGCGTGCATCACCGATCGGGCCTCGCCGTCGCGGACCGCCATCTCGAACGGTGGCAGGATCACGTCGGCGAACTCGCGGGGACCGATGGAGACCGGTGCCAGGTTGCGGCCCGAACGGGACGCCGAGTAGCCGGCGAAGTGCTTGAGGGTGGCCACGATCCCGGTGGACTGGAGCCCGCGGACGTAGGCGGTGGCGACCGTGCCGACCAGGTGGGGGTCCTCGCCGATGGTCTCCTCGGTACGACCCCAACGGGCGTCGCGCACCACGTCCAACACGGGGGCCAACCCCTGGTGGGCGCCGACCGCGCGCATGCTCCGGCCGATCTGCGCGGCCATCCGCTCGACCAGGGGCGGGTCGAAGGAGGCTCCCCAGGCCAGGGGTACGGGGTAGATCGTCGCGGTCCAGGCGGCGAAGCCGGCCAGGCACTCCTCGTGGGCCACAGCCGGGATACCGAAGCGGTTGGCGGCCATGATCTCGCGTTGGCTGCGGGCCAGGGAGGCGCGGCCCTCGGCGGGGTCGACCGGGACGGTGCCGAAGGGGCGGGTGAGTTGGCCCAGCCCGTCCTTGACGACCTTGTCCCAGGTAGGGGGTTCCTGGGACAGGTCGTGCTGGTGCGGGGCGACGGGCTCGCCGTCGGAGCTCGCCTGGACCCACACTCCGTACAGCTGGGAGACCTTCTCCTCGAGGGTCATCGCGGACAAGAGCGCCTCCACACGCTCCTCGGTCGTCGCGGTGGGGTCCTGCCAGTGCTGGTCGGCCGTCACCGGGGGTGTCTCGGTGGGGCGAGCGGATGACCTGGTCAAGGAGTGCCTTTCCATGGTGGGGACACGGGGCATACCGGGGTGACCGGCGTACTCCGAAAGTTTCGTAAATTTTCGCGAAACTTGTTGCCGGTGAATGTACGTTCACGTCCCCGCAGGGTCAACCCCCTTGGGAGGGGTGGATCACACTTTTCCGAGAGGCTCCGCCCATCCGGAAGGGGAGTGAGGCCAGGAGCGAGGTCACCTTCGGCCGATGGGTCTCCGAAACTTTCGGGCAGTCGGAACGGCGCATGCAAAAGGGGCGGACCGGTGTTCGGTCCGCCCCTCGGGGTCGTCGGTTCAGTGGTGGATCAGGGGGCGATCACGGCCTCGACATCGCCGAAGCGTTCGATCTCACATCCGTTGCGCTTGTTGAACTCGGTGTCGATCTCGGTGTCCTCGATGTGGCCGGTCACCCGGGCCTCTTCGGGTCCACCGATCTGCATCGTGCACGCCATGTCAAAGGTGTCCATGGTGAAGGGCTCGGTGCCGATCTCGTCGATCGCTGCGCAGGCGGCCTCGGGGTCGGGGTGGTCACCCCCGGCGGGCGCGCAGGTCAAAGTCCACGTGCCCTCCTCGAAACCCTCCTGGACGGGCAGTCCGTCCTCACCGGACACCGAGGTCTCGATCACGAGCTCCACGGCGGCGTCGCCACCGTCGGTATCCTCGGCGTCCTCTTCCTCTTCGGTTCCGTCGGTCTCGGTCTCTTCGGGGGCTTCCGCGCCGGGGGCGGGTGCGTCCACCTCGGCGGGCTCGTTGCCGCAGGCCGTGATAAGCAGGCCAAGGGCTGCGAGAGCGGCGAGGCGGGTCGGCAGGGCCGTTGCGAAGGTGTGCATACGCATACCGCTTTGACGGAGAGCCGGATCACTCGGTTCCTCCGGTTCTCACATTTTTTGTACACACCTGACACAGGGGGTCACATGTTCGGTCAACAGGTCGCAGAGGTGCTGGTCGGCGAGGTGCCCGAGGGCGGATACCTCCTCGACGTCCGCGAGGACGACGAGTGGAACGCGGGGCACGCGCCGGACGCGGTGCACATCCCGCTCGGCACGCTGGGCGAGCGCGTCGCCGAGGTGCCCAAGGACAAGAAGGTCTACGTCGTCTGTCGCGCGGGCGGACGCTCGGCCCAGGCCACCATGGCGCTCAACCAGGCAGGCTGGGACGCGGTGAACGTCGCCGGCGGCATGCAGGCCTGGGAACAGGCCGGACGGGACATGGAGACCGATTCGGACAGTGAGCCCCGGGTGATCTGAGCGCCGAATCCGGACGGATTACGCAAAGGCCTGCCACTCGGAGGCTTTCGAGTGGCACTATGACGACGTGAGTTCCGAGCGCGCGCCCCTCAGCGCCGAAGCCATGCTCGCCTCTTCGGCGGATGCGGTGATCGGTATCGACGGCGAGCTCCGAGTCACCTTCTGGAATCCGGCGGCCGAACGAATGCTCGGCTGGTCCGCGGACGAGGTGATCGGTGGCGAGCTGCCGATCGTCCCGCCGGAGTTGAGGCCCGAGCACGGCGCGGTGCTCGAACAGGTGCGCGCCGGGACCCCGTTGACCATCTTCAGCCGCAGGATGCGCCGGGACGGGACCGCTCTGGACGTGCGGGTCAGCACGGGGTGCGTGTACGACGACCAGGGTCGGCACGCCGGGTGGGTGCTGGTCCTCTACCCACGGGAGAAGGAGTCCCAGGCCCAGACCTCGGCGATGGAGCGCGCCCGCCTGGTGCGGCGGCTCACCGACGTCGTCGCCGACATCAACGCCGACCTCAGCCTCAAGTCGGTCCTGGACCGGATCACCAGCAGTCTCACCGAGCTCACCGGCGCCGATGCCGGGGGGTTCGTGCTGTTGGAGGAGGACAAGGTGCGGCTGGTGAGCCTCACCCACCTGTCCGGCGAGCTGTACGGGTTCAGCGCTTCACTGGAGACCAGTCTGTTCGGCGAACTGCTGCGCAGCGGCAAGTCCGTGCTGTTGGCCAACAGCGACACCCGCAGCCTGGAGGACCTCATCTGGGCCGATCTGCCCGGACTCCACACCATCGCCCTGTGCGTGTCCAACGCCCAGGGGCGGCCCTACGGCGCGTTGTACGCCCTGTACAGCCGGCGCAAGGTCGGGCACGTGGAGCTGGAGTTGCTGGAACTCCTGGCGTCGCACGCCGGGGTGGCGATCGGCAACGCGATGGCCTATGAGGAGCTCAAGCTGCAGCGGGCGCGGGAACAGGCGGTCGCGGACTCCAGCGCGGACGGGATCGCGGTGCTGGACATCAACGGCAAGGTCCGTAAGTGGAACCGCTCCGCGGCCGAGCTCACCGGCTACACCTTCGAGGAGATGGAGGGCAAACACCCGCCCTTCCCCATCCCGGTGGCGCACGGCGATCCGGTCAAGCACAAGAACGAGGGCGGTCGCTGGCTGGAGATCCTCATGGCGCGGATCCCCAGCACCGACGAATGGGTGGTGGACTTCCGCGACATCACGGCGCAGAAGGCCCTGGAGGAGGAACGCGAGTTCTTCCTGGCCAGCACCGGACACGAGCTGCGGACCCCGGTCACGGTCATCCAGGGGTACGCGGCGATGCTGTCCCGCAAGGGTGAACGGCTGGGCCCGGCCGGACGCCAGGAGGCCAGCGAGATCATCCTCGACCGGGCGCGTGCCCTGGCCAAGTTGGTGGAGCGGCTGCGGCTCGGTTCGGACGTGGCCAGCGGCGAGATGACCCTGGACCGGGTCCCGTTCGACCTGGTCGAGCTGCTCGGCCAGTCCGTGGCGGCGTTCCGTCCGTTGGCGGAGCGTCAGGAGCTGGTGCTGGACTCGGAGGGTCCGCTGTGCACCGTGGGGGATCCACTGGTCACCGGCATGGTCATGGACCAGCTGTTGGAGAACGCGCTCAAGTTCTCGCCGGAGGGCGGCCGGGTGCGGGTCCACGTGGACGTCGACGAGGACGAGGACACGCTCACGATCCACGTGGACGACGAGGGCATCGGCATCGACCCCGGTGACGAGGAGCAGATCTTCGAGCGGTTCTTCCAGAGCGGGGAGCGGGGCGATCGTCGAGGCTACGGAGGGCTCGGCATCGGCCTGTACATCGTGCGCCAGTTGGTTCGGGAACAGGGCGGCGAGGTCACCGCGCACCGGTTGACCAAGGGCACCCGTATGCGGATCACGGTGCCCAGACACCGGGGCGAGGATCCCGGCCCGGACGTGGTCCTGTCCGAAACCTCCGCTGCCGGGGAGGGCGGAGGGGTCCCCTCGGCCCGCAGCTAGAACCCGCGGGCCACGGCGGTCTCGGAAAACCCGAGAAACCCTGGAATTGCGATGGCTCCGGGGATGCGCGCCTCGCCGAGGGGCTACGTGTCCGTAGTTTCACCTCCGGGTTGGTTTCCTCCCCTGGTGTTCGGGGCATTTCCACCCCTGGTGGAATTCGCCGTCATACAACGGGCGGGTTCCGGGCCGGCTGATAAGCACGAACGCGCAGGGACGAAAGCCGTGACAGGAGAACACACCTCACTCGACGCCGAGGACCCCCAGAACCCTCGAAAAGTCGAGCGAAGCGTCACTCTTCCCTACGTTCCCGAAAGTGTCACCGACGCCAGACGCGGCCTCTGCGCGGACCTGCGGTCCCTGCGGATCCGTGATTCCCTGGTCGACGACGCCGCCCTGATCCTCAGTGAACTGGTCGGCAACGCGCTCCGTCACGCCGGACCCCTGCCCGGCGACACGGTCGGTGTCTCCTGGCGGTTGGCGACGGACGAAGGGGCCTTCGGGGCCCGGCTGGAGATCGCGGTCCGCGACGGTGGGTCGACCACCATGCCGAGGGTGTCCCGCCCCTCGATCTCCGGGTTGGGCGGCCGTGGTCTGGGCATCGTCCAGACCCTGGCCGGACGTTGGGGCACCGAGATGGACGCGACCACGACCACGGTCTGGGCGGTCCTGGACGTCACCGCCGACGATCTGCCGAGCGATGACGACGACGCGGTGACCGATCCGCCCGTCTCCCTCCTGGAGCGGGCACGTCATGCCCAGGGCCGAGGCGTCTTCGAACTGGACCTGGGCGTCCACCATGACGAACCGGCCTGGGGAGCCCTGCTCTAGCCGGCCTCGCTCCTGTCCCGGCCCTGGTCACGGCCCCAGGAGTGGATGAATGTGACCGATGGCGCGAAACGCCGTCGGCGAGGTGGCCCGGCCTTGTCATGGGCGCTACAGTCACGACTGTGGAGTTGAAGATATCGAGCCGGTCTCAAGATGACGTCGTGGTGGTAACCGTTGGCGGTGAGATCGACCTGTACACGGCACCCCAGTTGCGCGACGAGCTCGTCGGTTCCCTCGAGGAGGGGACACGACGGCTGCTCGTGGACATGTCACGGACGGAGTTTTGCGACTCGACCGGGATCAGCGTCCTGCTGGCGGCGATGAAGCGCGCCCGTGAAAAAGGCGGCGACCTGGAGATCGTGGCGCCCAGGCCCGCGGTCATGAAGGTCCTCGAAGTCACCGGACTGCACGAGGTCTTCACCATTCACTCCGACCTCGACGTGTTGCCGGTGGTCGCGGGAACCGGCACCGCACAGTAGCGGCCGTGTCCCAGGAGCCCTACCGGTCCCATGAAGCGGCCGGTGCGGCCGTCGCGGTGGTGATTCCCGCCAAGAACGAGGCCGAGCGCATCGGAGCGACCGTCGGTGCCGCGCGCGGGCTCCCCGGAGTGGACCTGGTCGTCGTGGTCGACGACGGGTCGACGGATGACACCGTGGCCCTGGCCCTGGACGCCGGGGCCCGCGTGTTCCGGCACAGCCGCAACCGCGGCAAGGGCGCCGCCATGGAGACCGGGGCCGAGGGGGTCCGCCTGGTGGAGGAACACGAGGCGGCGTCGGGCACCGTGCGTGTACCGCGCCACCTGTTGTTCCTCGACGCCGACCTCGCCGGCAGCGCCGAGGGCGCCGCCCCGTTGGTCACGCCGGTGCTGGAGGGCGTCGCGGACATGACCGTCGCCCTCTTCCCCGCCACCCGTCTGCGCCTCGGCGGCCACGGGTTCGTGGTCCGCCTGGCCAGGGGCGGGGTCCACAAGGCCACCGGTTGGGAGCCCGAACAGCCGTTGAACGGCCAGCGCTGCTTGACCCGCGCGGCGTTCGAAGCGGCGCGGCCACTGGCTCCGGGGTTCGGTGTGGAGACCGGGCTGAGCATCGACGTCCTGCGTGCCGGCTTCCGTGTGGTGGAGGTCGAGGTGCCCTTGGAGCACCGGGCGACCGGCACGGACCTGCAGGCCCAGATGCACCGGGCGCACCAGTTCGTGGACGTGGCCAGGGCGTTGACGTCCCGGGAGCTGGGTCCGACCCTGCGCCGGACCTGGGGGCGCACGGTCGATGGTGTTCGGGCCACGGGTCGGGAAATACCCCGGAAAATCGGGCAGATTACTCGCAAAAAACGCTAAGAGTCACCTACCGGATGCTATGCGTGGCGATACGCTCGCGCTGTGTTCACTACCATCCTGGCTCTCATCGGACTGCTCATCGGACTGGGCGGCCTCGCCGTCGGCGGCTACGCGTTGCTTCGGGCCCGTGAGGCCCAAGGCGAGTACCGGGCCCTGGCCAAACGCGCGCTCGACGTCAACGCCACCGGTTCGGATCCGCGTTCCGTGCGCGACGTCGCGGTACTGCACTACGACGCCCTGGAGGAGATGACGGGCGCACGTTCCTTCTCATTGGCACTGCTCAACAGCCACGGCGACGGTTTGGTGGTCACCTCCATCAACGGGCGTACCGAGACCCGTACCTACGCCAAGGTCGTCACCCGGGGCGAGTCCGAGGACCGTCTCAGCCCCGAGGAATACCGGGTGATCCGGTCCGCGCGACTCGGTGAGGGGATCGGCGCGACTTCGCCCCAGACGGCACAGGAAGAAGGCGACACCGTACCCGCGGAACCGGAGAAGGACCTGGTCACAGTGGTGCCCGGACCCGAGAAGGAGGCCGAGTCGGACACCGGCGGCGTCGACGAGGCACGGGCCCCGGAACCCAGGACCCCGGACCCCGACACGACGGGATCCGTGACACCCGACTTCCGGAACTGATCCCACCCGGATCACGCGTCCCGTATAGCCTGAACAGCATGCCCAACCGTTACGCCTACCTCGGCCCCGAGGGCACCTTCACCGAGGCGGCCCTGCGCGCTCTGCGTCCCGACGCGCCCGCGCAAGCCCGTGTTCCCTGCGACGGAGTGGCGGCGGTCTTCGACTCGGTCCGCTCCGGCGCCGTGGACGGCGGGGTCGTGCCTTTGGAGAACTCGGTCGAGGGTGGGGTCACCACCACCATCGCCGAACTCATCAACGGCGAACCCCTGCTCATCACCGGTGAGACCGCTGTCCCGGTCGAGTTCGCGCTCTTCGCCCGGTCCGGAACCGTGCTGGAGGACGTCAAACGGGTGGCCACGCACCCGCACGCCCTCGCCCAGTGCCGCGGATGGCTGTCCCGGAACCTCCCGGACGCCGACACCCACACCGTGTCCTCCACCGCGGCCGCCGCCCGCGCGGTCTCCGAACCCGGATCGCCCTACGAGGCCGCGATCTGCGCCGTCATCGCCGGTGAACGCTACGGGCTGCACGCCCTGGCCACCGGGGTCGGGGACCGCTCCGACGCCGCCACCCGGTTCATCTACCTGTCCCGGGCCGGCGCCCTGCCCGAACCCACCGGGGCGGACCTGACCTCCCTGGTCGCCTTCATCGCCGACGACCACCCCGGTGCGCTCATCGAGGTGCTCAACCAGTTCGCCGTCCGTGGCGTCAACCTCACCCGCCTGGAGTCGCGCCCCACCGGTGACGGTCTCGGCAGCTACTGCTTTTGCATCGACGCCGAAGGACATGTCGCCGACGCCCGTGTGGGCGAAGCTCTCATGGGCATCCGTCGGGTCTGCCGTGACGTCCGGTTCCTCGGCAGCTACCCGCGCCGCAGCAAGGGCACCGAACTCGACCCGCCGTTGCGACCGCGCGCGGCCACCGACGCCGACTTCGCCGAAGCGGAGCGCTGGCTCGCCCGCGTCCGCGCCGGCGAGATCGACTGAGGCGACCGCACCACCGGCGGTCGCCCGGTCGTGCGCTCAGCCGGCCTCGGAGAGGCCTTCCTCGTCGAACACCCACTCCTCGGTCGCGGCCCGGCGCAGTTCCAGATACAGCGCCAACCTCAGCGCGGTGTCCTCCGAACCAGCGTCGTCCAGCGCCTCCAGGGCCTCGGTGAGTTCCCCGGTCGTCATCTCACCCAGCGGTTTCACGACAGTCCCCCAAGATCCGAACGCGCCGCCGGTGTCTCTCCTCGGCGGCCCTTCCTATGGGGATGACGGGGGATCGGGCCGTTCATGACGTGACTGTGCGCAAAAGATGTGGGGTCGGAGCCGGACGGGCGGTAACCTGCAAGGCGTGATCGACCTTCGCGCTCTTCGAGAAGACCCCGACCGACTCCGTGCATCGCAGCGGGCCCGCGGGGAGGACCCCTCCATCGCCGACCGACTGCTCGAACTGGACGCCGGTCGCCGTTCCGCTCTGACCCGGTTCGAAACCCTGCGCGCCGAACAGAAGAGCGTGGGCAAGTCCGTCTCCAAGGCGTCCGCGGAGGAGCGCGACGAACTCCTGACCAAGGCCAAGTCCCTGGCCGCCGAGGTCAAGGAGGCCGAGGCGGAGGCCGGGCGGCTGGGCGACGAGCTCGACACCGCCCTGGCCCGCGTGCCCAACCTCGTGGAGGAAGGCGCCCCTGAGGGCGGTGTCGACGACTTCGTGGTCCTGGAGACCGTGGGCGAGCCCCGCGAGTTCGACTTCACCCCGCGCGACCACCTGGAGCTGGGCGAGATGCTCGGCGCCATCGACATGGAGCGCGGGGCCAAGGTCTCCGGTGCCCGGTTCTACTTCCTCACCGGTGTGGGCGCCCAGCTGGAGCTGGCGCTGCTCAACATGGCGATGAACCAGGCCATCGAGGCGGGCTTCACCCCGATGATCCCTCCGGTCCTGGTCAAGCCCGAGACCATGGAGGGCACCGGCTTCCTCGGTGAGCACTCCGACGAGATCTACCACCTGCCCGAGGACGACCTGTACCTGGTCGGTACCTCGGAGGTGGCCCTGGCCGGTTACCACGGCGGGGAGATCCTGTCGGCGGACGCCCTGCCCAACCGGTACATCGGATGGTCGTCGTGCTTCCGTCGGGAGGCCGGATCCTACGGCAAGGACACACGCGGCATCATCCGCGTCCACCAGTTCAACAAGGTGGAGATGTTCGTCTACACCCACCCGGACCAGGCCCATGAGGAGCACAAGCGGCTCCTGGCCTGGGAGCGGCGGATGCTCGACAAGCTCGACCTGCCCTACCGCGTGGTGGACATCGCCGGTGGCGACCTGGGCACCAGCGCCGCCCGCAAGTACGACTGTGAGGCGTGGGTCCCCACCCAGGAGACCTACCGTGAGCTGACCTCCACCTCGAACTGCACCGACTTCCAGGCCCGACGCCTCAACGTCCGCTACCGGGACGAGGACGGCAAGCCGCGCTTCGCCGCGACCCTCAACGGCACGTTGGCCACCACCCGGTGGATCGTCGCCATCTTGGAGAACCACCAGCGCGAGGACGGATCCGTGGTCGTCCCCGAGGCGCTGCGTCCCTACCTGGGCAAGGACGTCCTGGAGCCGATCCAGGCGCCCAAGGGCAAGAAGAAGTAGCGCGTCCGAGCCCGAACGCGCGGGAGCCCGGAAGACCTCGCCGAGGTCTTCCGGGCTCCTCTTCGTCGAGGGGCCTGGAGCGCGGAACCTACAGGTAGGGGCCCGACCCCATGCTCGGCCGGTCCTGCTCCTCGCCCGGACCACCGGGACCCTGGGACTGGAGACCGACCACGCCGGGAGGCAGCGCCTTGCGCATGTTCTCCAGCTGGGCACGGGCGGCCATCTGCTGGGCGACCAGGGTGGTCTGGATGCCGTGGAACAGGCCCTCCAACCAGCCCACCAGCTGTGCCTGGGCGATCCGGAGTTCGGCGTCACTGGGCGCGGTACCGTCCGCGAAGGGCAGGGTGAGCCGTTCGAGTTCCTCGATCAGTTCCGGTGCGAGACCGTCCTCCAGCTCCTTGATCGAGGAGGTGTGGATCTCCTTCAGTCGGGAGCGGCTGGCCTCGTCCAGCGGAGCCGCCTTCACCTCTTCCAGGAGCTGACGGATCATGCTGCCGATCCGCATGACCTTGGCGGGCTGCTCCACCATGTCGGCGAGTGAGCGGGTCTCCTCCGCGCCCTCGCCCCCATCGTCCTCGTGATCGGCGTCCGCGCCCACCACCAGGACCTGGGGCTCCTTCTGTTCGTCTGTGTTGCTCATCGATCCCCTAGTTCGGCTGTGTTCGGCACGCGTTCAACGGGCGAGAAGGATCTTGCCGGTGTGCGCGCTCGATTCCATGACACGATGCGCCTCCGCCGCGTCCCGCAAGGGCACCGTACGGTCGACGACGGGGCGGATGGTTCCTTTTTCTACCAACGGCCAAACGTGCTCCAGTACTCCCGAGACGATTTCAGCCTTCTCCACGGCCGGGCGGGAACGGAGCGTGGTCGCCTGTACCGAGAGCCGTTTGGCCAGCATGCGGCCCAGGTCGATCTCCGATCGCCGCCCGCCCATCAGACCGATGATCACCAGCCGGCCGTTGGTGGCCAACGAACGCAGGTTGGCGTCCAGGTAGGACCCGCCCATGATGTCGAGGACGACGTCCGCTCCGCCCTCGGCGCGCATCCGTTCGGTGAAGTCCTCGGTCCGGTAGTTGATGGTGATCTCGGCGCCCAGCTCGCGGCAGCGCTCCAGCTTCTCGTCGCTGCCCGCGGTGACCGCCACACGGGCGCCCAGGGCGCGCGCGAACTGGATCGCGAACGTGCCGATGCCGCTGCCGCCGCCGTGCAGGAGGACGGTCTCGCCGGCCTTCAACCGGCCCACCATCACCAGGTTC
>NZ_DYZD01000022.1 GCF_020741345.1 Nocardiopsis listeri | reverse complement strand
ATGCAGGCGACGGCGATCGCGGTGATCCCCATCGGCGACCGCACCGCATTGCGTGTGGTGGTGACGGCCGGGGAGGGAAGTCGATGGCGTCCAGTGGACACGGGCACTCCGGGGGTGGGACGGGTCGTCCGGCGCCCGGTCGCCCGGGGCCGGCTCGTGGGGCGGTCGCCGGGTGCGGTTCCCGGCACCCGCGGAAGGTTCGTGGAGTGAACCGTTCTCGCGCGGGCTGCGTCCTACATGTGCAAGGGCGACCGTAAGCCGCGAAACGAACGATTCCTCCTCCGGACCTTACTGGCAGGTAACGCGGGAGTGGAAGGGTGGGGGTGGTGCCGCTCACATCGACGCCGAGGCAAGACGCTCCTTGACCGCTTTGTTACGGCGCTCCTCCAGATGTACTCCCGACTCCCCGCTACCATTGGCCCCCGGTATTCGCTTGACCGATACTTGACGTCCGATCGGCGCATGCCCCACCAGAACGGGGCCCGGCCCGCGTGGACGCCCCCGCGACCATTCGACCCCCGAGGGTTTTGGCATGTCCCATTCGCACAGTGACCGACGGAACCGAGGCAACCTCGGCTCCATGATCCTCGCCGGCGCCTGCTGCACCGGTGCGGTGGCCTACGCCGTGTTCGTGGGCCCGTCGATGCTGCCGCCCCAGGACGTGGAGGCCACCAACGCGACCAGCCCCGAGGTGTTGAGCAGCGTCATCGAGCCTGACCCCGAGGAACCCGTGCTCTCCGGCCCGGTCGGATCGCTGCGCGTGCAGGTCACCGACCGCCACCACGCCTGGGTACGGACGTTGGAGTGCACAGGGGACCTGGACCAGGACCCGGCGGCCTGCACCGCGATGGCCGAGGTGGCCGCCGGAATGGCCGAGGACCCCACCATCTCCGAGCCCACCACCGAGGAAGAGGACGCCGAGTCCGAGGACTCCGAGGAGGCCGTGGGCCACCCGCTGTTCGCCGAGATCAGCGACGGCACCGTGTGCACCGACAAGGTCTACGGTCCCCAGCAGGCCGGTATCGAGGGCGTCTGGGAAGGGCGCGAGATCGACACCTCCCTGACACGCCGCGGCTCCTGCGAGGAGGCCCGCTGGCAGCGCCTGGTCCCCCTCACCGAACGGTTCCGGACCGAGCAATAGGCGCGATAATCGGTGACCATGGATGTCATCAGGGTCAGTGACCCCACCGACCCGCGCCTGGCCGACTACACCCGTTTGCGCGACGTCAACCTGCGCCGTCACCTGGAGGCCGAACACGGCCTGTTCATGGCCGAGGGCGACAAGGTGATCCGCCGCGCCGCCACCGCCGGGTACGCACCGCGCAGTTTCCTGCTGACCGAGCGGCGGGCCGAGGCCCTCGACGACGTCGTGGCGGCCACCGAGGCGCCACTGTACGTCGTCAGCGAGGAGACCGCCGAGCGCCTCGTCGGATTCGACCTGCACCGTGGCGCCCTGGCCGCCTACCACCGCAAGCCCCTGCCGGAGCCGAGCGAGGTGCTCGCCGAAGCGCGCGCCGTCGTGGTGCTGGAGGACCTGGTCGACCACACCAACGTCGGCGCGATCTTCCGCAGCGCCGCCGGGTTGGGGGTGGACGCCGTCGTCCTCGCGCCCCGCTGCGCCGATCCGCTCTACCGACGTTCGGTGAAGGTGTCCATGGGCGCGGTCTTCACCCTGCCCTACACCCGTATGGACGACTGGTACGGAGGGCTGGACACCCTGCGCGAGTCCGGGTTCGACCTCCTGGCGCTCACCCCGGGGGAGGGGTCCGTGCCGATGGGGGAGGCGATGGACCGCCTCGCGCCCGACGCCAAGGTGGGGTTGCTGTTGGGGACCGAGGGCGACGGGTTGTCCTCGCGCTGGTTGGAACGGGCCACCTCACGCGTGCACATCCCGATGGCCGACCGCGACGTCGACTCCCTCAACGTCACCGCGGCCGCCGCCATCGCCTGTTACGAGCTCGGACGCACCCGGTGAACCCCTGAGCATCTAGTGTGGCGCGTGACACGGACGGCCACAGCAGGGAGGACGCAAGACATGGGCGGCCGAGCACTGGTGCAGTGGGAGCAGAACCGGGACAACGCGCCCGACGGGCTCCACGTCGACCTCTACGCGGGAGGACCGGCACCGACGGAACTGAAGGGGATCACCTTCTACCAGGTGCCCTACGCCCCCTCCACCCAGGGAGTGGACGAACGGCTGGAGATCATCGGACGGATGCCGGAGCTGCGCGTCCTCCAACTGGTCTCCGCGGGCTACGACCAGGTGCTGGGGCTGATCCCCGACCACGTCACCCTGTGCAACGGTCGGGGGCTGCACGACGCCAGTACCGCCGAACACACGCTCGCGCTCATCCTCGCGGCCCAGCGCGAGTTGCCCCGGTGGGCCATCGACCAGCGCGAACGCCGGTGGGCACCCGCGCCCCAGCGGTCGTTGGCCGACTGTCGGGTGATGATCGTCGGTTACGGCAGCATCGGCACGGCCATCGAACGGCGACTGCTGCCGTTCGAGACCGAGGTGGTGCGGGTGGCGAGCCGTCCGCGCCCGGAGCAGGACGTCCACGGCGTCGACGAACTGCCCGCCCTGCTGCCCCGGGTCGACATCGTGGTTCTGGTCACCCCGCTCAACGACGCCACCCGGGGCCTGTTCGGCACCCGTGAGTTCGCCCTGCTTCGCGACGACGCGCTCGTGGTCAACGTGGGCCGTGGCGCGGTGCTCGACACCGATGCCCTGCTCGCACAGAACGGTCGGGTGCGCGCAGCCCTGGACGTCACCGACCCCGAACCGCTGCCTGTCGACCACCCGCTCTGGGAGGCGCCCGGCGTGTACTTCACCCCGCACGTGGCGGGTGGATCGACCGCGTTCTACCCACGGGCGCGCGCGTTCATGGACGCCCAACTGGCCCGCTGGGCCGCGGGGGAGCCCCTTGCCAACGTCGTCCGCCCCGGTCGTTAGCGAAGACGACTCCGGGTTGGCCCTCCCCGGAAACGACCACGAACGAAACCGCGTGAATTCGTCCGATTGTCATACCTGCGGGGAAGGATGTGGGTATGCGGATCGCGGTGGTCGCAGACGGGGAGGGCGGCGGCCGGTTGAGGGAGCTCGACGGTGCCTCACCGGTCGGTCCCACCCGACGCGTGGACGACCTCGTGGCCGAGATCCGCGAGGTCGAGACGGGTTCCCCCGAACCCCCGCGCTGGGTCTGGGCCTGCACCGAGGACTTCTACCCCGAACTGGTCCGGGCCGGGGTGCGGGTGAGTCGCTGCCACGACGTCGAACACACCGAGGCGCTGCTGCTGGGCCACGCCGCCCGCCACTACGAACCCCACTCGCTCGGGGCCGCCTGGGCCCGGCTGCGCGACCTCCCGGTGCCCGACGACCCCGTCCGGCCGCTGGGGGAGGGCACCGCGGCCCAGCCCGCCCTGTTCGAGGCCGATCGTTCCACCCTGCCACCGGGTACCGACCGGCTCGAAGCCCTCGTGGAGGTCCACCGTGACCAGGGTGAACGCATCGGCGAGCTGCTCGCCCCCGACCGCTTCTCCCTACTGGTGGCGGTGGAGTCGGCCGGGGCCCTGGCCGCGGTGGAGATGAGCCACGACGGACTGCCCTGGCGCCCCGACGAACACGACCGGATCCTCACCGAGGTCCTCGGCCCCCGACCGACCGGTGGAGGACGTCCCCGGGTCCTGGCCGACCTGGCCGAACGTATCGGCGAGGCGGTCGGACACGACGTCAACCCCGATTCCCCGGCCCAGGTCATGCGGGCCATGGCGTGGATCGGGCACCCGGTCGAGTCCACCCGATCCTGGGTACTGGAACGCGTCGACCACCCCGTCGTCCCCCTACTGCTGCGTTACAAGGAACTGGCCCGGCTGTACTCGGCCAACGGGTGGACCTGGCTGGACACCTGGGTCAGGGAACTCAAGACGGAGGGGGATGGCCCGCGGCTGGGGCGTTTTCGACCCGACTACGTGATCGGCGGGGTCGTCTCCGGCCGGTGGGCCACCAGGGGCGGCGGCGCCCTGCAGATCCCCAAGGCGGTCCGTGGCGCGGTGCGCTCCGACCCCGGCTGGGTGCTGGTGCGCGCCGACGCCGGCCAACTCGAACCACGTGTCCTCGCAGCGCTCTCCCACGACGACGCCCTCGCGTCGGCCGCCGCCGAGGAGGATCTGTACGCGAGCCTGGCAGACCAGGTGGGCGGCGACCGCGAACGGGCCAAGATCGGTCTGCTCGCGGCCATGTACGGGCAGACCTCCGGTGACGCCGCGCCCCTGCTCGCCACGATGCGCCGCCTCTACCCCCGGGCCCTGGACCACGTCGACGCCGCGGCGCGCACCGGAGAGGGCGGAGGCATCGTGCGTTCCTGGCTGGGGCGGACCTCCCCACCACCGCGGGGCTGGGCGGCCACGATCGCCGGGCCGGACGCCGACCGTCGCAGACGCGCACACGGTCGTTTCACCCGCAACTTCGTGGTGCAGGCCACCGCCGCCGAATGGGCTCTGGTCCTGTTGGCGGCCCTTCGTCAAGAACTACGAGAACATCTTTCGAACATGCCGGAAGGCGGCGGCATCGTCTTCTTCGTACACGACGAAGTGGTCCTGCACGTGCCCGAGGAGCTGGCCGAAGAGACCGTCCGAGCCGTTCGCCGGGCCGAGAGCCGCACCCGAGAAATCCTCTTCGGTGATTCCCCGGTCCGTTTCCCGCTCGAACTGTCCGTGACGGACCGGTACGACAGACCCTGACCGGGCGCGAAGGCGACACCCGTTCAGGAAACGGTCATTCGGCGGAAAGGTAGCCGTCCGATATCGGACGGCGTGGACTTCTTGCAAACAAACCCCTGTGCGCTCATTCTTGGATCGGTACACGCAACCAAAGGCCGTGCGCCGCAGCGGTCGCCCCCGCCCGCCGCGGTCACAGAAAGGGTGATGACCCCCCGTGCGGAAACGGCTCAGAACATGTGCGGGAACCACGGCCGCCTTCGCGGTCGCCTTCACCGCCTTCGGGGCGACCCCCGCGATGGCCGAACCCGTGGTCGAGGAACGCCCCTCCCTCGCCGACCAGTCGGCCCACGACGCGGCACCCTCCACCGACGCGGAACCCAGTGGGGCCCGCACCCGGGCCCAGACCGAACAGGACGGCTCGCCAGGCGACGACACCACGGCGGACGCCTCCCCCGACGTCGCGAACGTCGACGAACTCCGTCGCGACACCTACGTCGCCCCCTTCCGTGAAGCGCGCTCTGTCGAGTACATCGCGGTCGCTCCCGAGACGCTGCCCTCCGAGGTCGTCGACGAGATCCGCGGCATCGACGGGGTCGACCACGTCCTGACCGTCGACGCCGCACGCGTGGAGGTCGACGGCGAGGCCACGTCGGTGATGGGCGTGCAACCCTCCACCTTCCGCAACCACGCCCCCGAACCCTCCGCCGAGGCGGACGAGATCTGGCAGGGCGTCGCAGAGGGCCACATCGCCCTGTCCAACGACGTGGGCAAGGAACGCGAACTCGAGGTCGGTGGCGAGGTCACCGTCGCCGGTGGCAACGGCGAGGTCCCCATGGAGGTGTGGACGCACGCCACCTCCGGCATCGCCGGGATCGACGCCCTGGTCTCCCGCGAGCAGGCCCGAGAACTCGGCATGCCCGAGGGCAACGCCCTGGTGATCTCGGCCGCCGACGCCGACCTGTGGGAGCTGCACGAGGCCCTGGAAGAGGCCCTTGGCGAAAACGCCCAGCTCCAACTGATCGCCGACGTCCCCGAACCCCTCGACGACGGCGAGGTCGTACCGCCCACGGTCGTCGAACAGGTCATCGCCAACGCCGAGACCCAGTTGGGCGTCCCCTACGTCTGGGGCGGCACCACACCCGACGTCGGATTCGACTGCTCCGGCCTGCTCCAGTGGGCCTTCCACGAGGCGGGGGTGTCGATCCCCCGGGTCACCCACGACCAGTGGAACGCGGGCGACAAGGTGGAGTGGGACGACCTCGAGCGCGGCGACCTGCTGTTCTGGCGTTCGGACCCGACCGCCCCCGACTACATCTCGCACGTGGCCATCTACCTGGGCGACGGACAGATGTTGGAGGCACCGCGCACCGGCCTGAACGTGCACGTCACCCCGGTTCGGACCAACAACTACGCGGGCGCGGTGCGGGTCCACGCCTGAGCCCTCGACCCCCGGTGGTGGGGGAGAGCGAACGCCGACCCGGTCGGGCCCCGAGCCCGGCCGGGTCGCCGCTGTCCGAAACCGATGCGCGTACATGAACCGTGAGAACGACGATGGGCCGTGGTGTCACCGCGCCGGTGGCACCACGGCCCATCGCTCTCCAAGTCCGAAAAACCGCCGGGAGGGGAAGGCAGGTCTCGGTA
>NZ_DYZD01000021.1 GCF_020741345.1 Nocardiopsis listeri | reverse complement strand
GGTGCGAGGGTGTTGGCCGAAGCCGTCGGCCAGGGACGCGCGCCAGCCGCCGGAGGCGTCGGCTACCTGGTGCGCGTACGCGTCCTGTTGGTGTTCCCGAGGCCCCTGGTCGGAGTCGGCGGCGATGACGGGTGTGTGCATTCGCGCTCCTCTCCCGGTGGTGGGATCCGGGGAGATGCTTCCCCGGGGTGGTTTGGTTCGCGGTCACCGGACACGAGATCGTGGACGGACCATTTCCGACGAGTCGAGGAGACCCCTCCGTGAGATCCAACGGTCAGGATCAGCCGAGTGAGACCGAGCGTCTGCGGGTTCGCGTCAATCGACTGGAGATGCGTCTGCAGAGGCTGAACGGCGACGCCCCGTCGGATCGGACGACGGCCGCCGCGTTCCTCGGTGGCACCGTCGCCCTGTTCCTGTCGCCGTCCCTGCCCTGGATCCGTGAGGGCGGAGGTTTCCGCGTCCACAACGACGAGGGGGTGGGCGCACTCGACCCGACCGGCTACGCCACGGGCTGGGACGTGCTGTGGGGGGCGATCTCCGAGGGTCACGGGCTCTTCTTCTTGAACCTCGCCCTCCTCCTGCTCCAGATCGGGTTCGCCGTGGGCTGTCACTTCAAGCAGAACGGCTTCCGGCTCGTGACGTTGATGGTGCTGTGCGGCCTGGTCCCGTTCCTGTTCTTCGTGGCCTGGTTCTGGGCGGGCGTCCCGGAGGAGGATGTGGCACCGGCGTCCGGAGTGTTCGTCATGCTGGCGGCCGGCGCCGTACTCGGCTGGGCGGCCTACCGTTCCTGGCACGAGGACCACGTGGTCTCGCGGTCCCCGCGCCACTCGTGAGGCGTGCTTTGTCGGGTAGTGTCCGTTGGCGTGAACCACGCGACCGCCGCTGACGGAACCCGCATTCGGTACGACGTCCACGGATCGGGTGAGCCGCTGCTGCTCATCCACGGACAGTCCCTCGACCACACCATGTGGGAGGGGGTGTACGCCGATCTGGCCGAGCGCCACCGGGTGATCCTGATGGACATGCGCGGCAGCGGCGGCAGCGACGTTCCCCTCGACCGCCCCTACAGTATGGAGCTGTCGGCCCACGACGCCTTGGCGGTCCTGGACGCGGAAGAGGTGGAGCGCGCCCACGTCTACGGCTTCTCCATGGGCGGCAAGGTCGCCCAGACACTCGCCGCGATCGCGCCCGACCGGGTCGGTGCGCTGGTCCTGGGCGCCACCGCGCCGGGCGGGAGCAACGAGGTCGAGCGCCCGCACCACGCGTCGATCGCCCTGCGCAAGGCCAACACCGAGGAGGGGCGTGGCCTCATCGCGCACCTGTTCTACTCACCCTCGTGGGCCGACGCGAACCCCGAGACGGTGTCCCGGATCGTGCCGCGCAACCCACTGCGCGCCCAGCGTCGCCACTACGAGGCGAGCATGAGGCACGACGGCTGGGAGCTGTTGCCGCGCGTCCAAGCGCCCACGCTGGTGATGCACGGTGAGGACGACGAGCTGACCCCCGTGGCCAACGCCGAACTGCTCGCCGAACGCATCCCGAACGCCCGGCTGCTGGTCCTGCCCGGCGTCCGCCACGGCTACCTGCACGAGGCGGCGCCCAAGGCGACCGATGCCGTCCGCGACTTCCTCGCCGAGCACCCGCTCTCCGGACTCAACGGAGGGAGCGGATCAGGGTGACGGCGAGGGGCAGGGCGGCGATCTCCTCGACGCTCAGGTGGGGGTCCCTCCGGCGCAGGGCCACGACCTCTTCCAAAACACCCGCAGGGTCCGTCTCGGAGCCCGTGACGTAGTACGGCAGGCACGCGTCGGCCAGGCTCGCCAACGGGTCGGACGCGGTCAGGGACACCGTTGAGAGTATGAGCGCGGTCACCGCCCGATCCAGGCCGGGGGCGCCCTCGCGGGTGTTGGACCAGTCGATCACCATCGGGCCCCGCTCGGTGAGCACCACGTTGTCGGGATGCAGGTCCATGTGCAGGACGCCGCCCGAGCCACCGGGGGACGGAAAGCCCGTGCAGGCGCTCCATCTCCAGGTCCGGTCCCTCGGCCCGGTACACGGTCGGTGCCGGGAACCCGTGCGCCGCCACGTGTCGCATCACGGCGGCCTCCGCCGCGGTGTCGAGGTCGTGCCGGTAGCTGCGCAGTACACGCCGGTCGTCGATCGCGAACACGTCGGCGTCGCGCCCGGACGCCAAGAGGGCGGGGGAGATACCGGACAAGGGGGCTCCCGAGAGCTCAGACGGGCGGGGGGAGGTCGGACCGCAACCGGTCCAGCATGCGACGGTCCTTCTTGGTGGGCCGACCGGCACCGCGATCGCGCCGGATCACCGGCCCTCGGGCCTCCGGCGGCGGGGCCGGGGTGCGGTCCTCGTAGCAGCGGACCGCGACGGACGCCCCGACCCTCTTGACGATGACGTGTGTCACATCCACGATCCGGGTGGTGCCGTGCAGACGCACCCGGACCTGGTCGCCGGCCTTGACCGTCGTGGCCGGTTTGGCCGGTCGGTCGTTGACGCGAACATGCCCGCCACGGCAGGCCTGCGCCGAATCGGAGCGGGTCTTGGTGAGGCGCACCGCCCACAGCCAACGGTCCACCCGAGTGGAGTCGGGGCCGGTGGGAAGCGGGGCGGACTGCTCGCTCACGCAAGGTCCTCTCGTCGGTCGCGGGTACTTTCGAACCACTTTAGGGCGACGGCGGTACGAAGTACTCCGAAGTCGCGCTAGAGTTGTGAACGCAACGAGGTCCTGTGGAGCAGTTAGGAGTGCTCGCCACCCTGTCAAGGTGGAGGCCGCGGGTTCAAATCCCGTCAGGACCGCATCATCGAAGGCCCGGTGTCCCTCAGACACCGGGCCTTCGGCGTTGTGGGGGACGTTGTCGTCTGGACGGGGGACGTTTGTGAGTTACCGGTACGCCACAGAGCGTACGGACCACTCCGCGCTGGCGAGTGGACAGGTACTGCGGTCGGCACCGGGTTTTCCCGGATTCCCCGTCCGATTGGCCAGCGAGCTCCTCCAACGCGCGATGGTGCACCTCGGCGACGAGCGCGCCCGTCTGTGGGACCCCTGCTGTGGCAGCGGTTACCTGGTCACGGTCCTGGGCCTGCTCCACCGCGACCTGCTCACCCACGTACGGGCCTCGGACGTGGACCCCGACGCCGTCGCCATCGCCGCGCGCAACCTCGAACTCCTCACCGCCGAGGGTCTGGCCGAACGCGAGCGCGAACTACGTCGCTCGGCCCTCGACTTCGGCCGGGTCGCCTACGTGGAACGTGCCGAGGCCGCCCGCGACCTCGCCGCGGGGCTGGCCGCCACCGGAGGCGACCTTCCGCACGAGTCGGCGGTGGCCGACGTGTTCACCCTCACCGAACCGGTGGACGCCGACCTCGTGGTCACCGACGTCCCCTACGGCGAGATGACCCGATGGGAGGGCGACATCCCGCAGGACCCGGTCCACGGGCTGCTCTCCTCGATGGGGCGGGTGCTGCCGGAACGTTCCGTGGTCGTGGTGACCGCGCGCACGCGCCGGGTGCGGCTGCCCGAGGGTGTGCGGGCGCTGGAACGGGTCAAGGTCGGCAACCGCTCGGCGGTCCTGGTCCGTGCCCGCGACATCACCGGGATCTGAGCCCGCTCGACGGCGCGGGCCGTCAGGACACCTCGCGGAAGGCGCGTGTGGTGTACAGGGCGACCACGAGCGCGACCACGGCCAGGAGGACGAAGCCCAGCGTGTAGGCGCCGGTGGACTGGTAGACCACGCCCATGAGCAGTGGTGGGAAGTAACCTCCCAGGCCGCCGGCGGCGCCGACCAGACCGGTGACCGTTCCCACTCGGGTGGGCTCCACGAGTTCGGCCACCAGGGCGAACACCGAGCCGGTGCCCAGCCCCAACGCCACGGCGACCAGCACGAACGCGAACCCGGCCGGGAACTCGGCGGGCGGGTGCAGGGCCAGCACCACGGCGAACGCGCAGGTGCCGAAGAACGAGATCAGGCAGACCCTCACCGGGCCGATCCTGTCCGACAGGATGCCGCCGACGGGACGGGCGATCACCGCCGCCACCGCGAATCCGGCGGTGCGCATGCCCGCGTCGGTCTGCGCGTAGTCGTAGGCGGTGGTGAGCAGGGTCGGCAGGTAGGTGGAGAAGGCCACGAACCCACCGAAGACCAGTGCGTACAGGCCGGAGGCCTGCCAGGTCGCCTTCAGCTTCACGGCCTCGCGCATGCGCGGTAGCGCCGGTGCGGTCTGTGGACGCCACTCGGGCGCGTCACGGGCGAAGACCCACACCACGGCGCCCATGGCCGCGAGCGCCACGCACATCAGCAGGTGGGTGGTGAACACCCCCAGGGCCTCCACCAGGCGGGGCGTCAGGAAGGCGGACAGCGCCGTGCCGCCCATGCCCGCGCCGAACACGCCGGTGGCGAACCCGCGCCGGTTCGGCCGGTACCAGGCGTTGACGAACGGGATGCCGACCGCGAACGAGGTTCCCGCGATGCCGAGGAAGAACCCCCACACCAACAACATGCCGTAGGAGTGGGAGGAGATCCCGACCAGGAACGTCGGAACGATGCTCAGGAAGCAGAGGATCGTGAACATCAGCCGGCCGCCGTAGCGGTCGGTCAGGGTACCGACCGGGATGCGCCCGAGCGAACCCACCAGCACCGGGAAGGCGACCAGGATCGACGTCCGGGTCGGTGAGAGCCCCAGGTCCTCGCTGTAGGTTCGTGACAGCGGGCCGATCAGGTTCCAGGCCCAGAACGTCAGGGCGAACGCCGCCGTGGCCAGCGCGAGGTTGGCACCCGCGGTCCCGGAACGGGCGGTCGTCTTTCCGGCTTCCGCACGCATCGCGGCTCCTCCAAGTGTCGGATTCCGCGATTGTCGCCCGAATCGGTGTGGGAAACGTGACTTCGCGCCCAGGGCAGGCATATTTATTAACGGAATGTGGCCGATGCTGGAAGTGCTTTATCGAGCCTTTCTCATCGCTGCGGTAACGGTCCGGCAAATGGAGTGTCTTCCTTATGGCGACGCAGGGCAAAAATGTCGGTGCGGGTGATGCGCTCCTGCGGATGGGGAACTACCTGACCCGTTCCGAGCCTCTTGACGGTAACCGTGCGCAGGTCAGGCATGGTGGGCGTGACGGTGACGTGTTCTATCGCGACCGTTGGAGCCACGACAAGGTGGTCCGTTCCACACACGGGGTGAACTGTACCGGTTCCTGTTCCTGGGACGTTTACGTCAAAGACGGAATCATTACTTGGGAAACCCAGGCAACCGATTATCCGTCGGTGGGTCCGGATCGTCCCGAGTACGAACCCCGCGGTTGTCCGCGCGGCGCCGCGTTCTCCTGGTACACCTATTCGCCGACCCGGGTCCGTTATCCGTACGCGCGCGGTGTCCTGGTCGAGATGTTCCGCGAGGCGAAACGACGCCTCGGCGATCCGGTGCTCGCCTGGGAGGAGATCACCACCGACCAGGAGAAGCGCCGCCGCTACCAGCGGGCGCGCGGTAAGGGCGGGCTGGTCCGCGTCACCTGGCAGGAGGCCCTGGAGATCGCGGCCGCCGCCCACGTGCTCACCATCAAGAAGTACGGCCCGGACCGCATCGCCGGTTTCTCGCCGATCCCGGCGATGTCGATGGTCTCCCACGGTGTCGGTGCGCGTTTCGTGAACCTGCTGGGCGGCTCCATGCTGTCCTTCTACGACTGGTACGCCGACCTTCCGGTCGCCTCTCCACAGGTGTTCGGCGATCAGACCGACGTGCCCGAGTCGGGGGACTGGTGGGACGCCGCCTACCTGATGCTGTGGGGTTCCAACGTCCCGGTCACCCGCACCCCCGACGCCCACTGGATGGCCGAGGCCCGCTACCGGGGCCAGAAGGTCGTCGTGGTCTCCCCGGACTACAACGACGCGGCGAAGTTCGCCGACGAGTGGATGGCCCCGCACCCGGGCACCGACGGCGCCCTCGCCATGGCGATGGGCCACGTCATCCTGCGCGAACGCTTCGTGGAACGGACCACGCCGCGCTTCCTGGACTACGCGCGTGCCTATACGGACCTGCCCTTCCTGGTGGCCCTGGAACAACGCGACGGGCGTTGGGTGCCCGGCAAGTTCCTCACCGCCTCGGACCTGCCGGACGCGGACGCCACCGCGAACGCGGACTGGAAGCCGCTCCTGTGGCCCGAGGGTGAGGACGCCCCGGTGGTCCCCAACGGCACGATCGGCGACCGCTGGGGCGAGGAGGGCGAGGGCAGGTGGAACCTGGACCTGGAGGGCCGCACTCCCGAACTCACCTTCTACGACGAGGGTGAGGAGGCGGTCGAGGTGGCGCTGCCCCGATTCGACACCCCGGACGGTTCGGCCGAGGTCGATGCCCGGGGCGTTCCGATCCGCCGGGTCGCCGGACGCCTGGTCACCACCGTGTTCGACCTGGTCCTGGCCCAGTACGGGGTGTCCCGCCCGGGGCTGCCCGGGAGTTGGCCCACCGGCTACGACGATCTCGACGCCACCTGCACACCGGCCTGGCAGGAGGCGCTGACCTCCGTGCCCGCGGATCGCGCGGTGCGCATCGCCCGCGAGTTCGCCGACACCGCCGAGGTCAGCGGCGGACGCGCGATGATCGTGCTGGGGGCCGGCACCAACCAGTGGTTCCACGGTGAGAACTCCTACCGTGCCTTCCTGGCGTTGTTGCTGTTCACCGGCTGCCAGGGGGTCAACGGCGGCGGCTGGGCGCACTACGTGGGCCAGGAGAAGTGCCGTACCGCAACCGGCTGGGCGACGTACGCGTCCGGGAACGACTGGGCGCGCCCGCCGAGGTTCATGGCCGGGACCGCCTACTGGTACTCGCACACCGACCAGTGGCGTTACGACACCTATCGGGCCGACGCGCTCATGTCGCCGCTCGGTCCGGGCAAGGTGCGCGGACGGCACACCGCGGACCTCGTGGCGGCTTCGGCCCGGATGGGGTGGATGCCGTCCTTCCCGACGTTCAACCGCAATCCGATCCAGCTCGGCAAGGAGGCCGTCGAACTGGGCAGGGACCCCGCGGAGTACGTCGCCGACCAGCTCGTCGACGGCACCCTCCGGTTCGCCGCCGAGGACCCCGACGACCCGGCGAACTGGCCGCGCACCCTCACGCTGTGGCGCTCCAACCTGTTCGGCTCGTCGGCCAAGGGCGACGAGTACTTCCTCAAGCACCTGCTCGGCACCCACTCCAACCTCCAGGCGGAACCTGCCGGCCCGGAACACCGGCCCGAGGACGTCACCTGGCGGGACGAGGTCCCCGAGGGCAAGCTGGACCTGCTGCTCACCATGGACTTTCGGATGACCAGCTCCACGCTGTTGTCGGACCTCGTGCTGCCGGCCGCCACCTGGTACGAGAAGCACGATCTGTCCACCACGGACATGCACCCCTACGTGCACGCCTTCAACCCGGCGATCGACCCGCCATGGGAGACGCGCACCGACTTCGACACCTTCCACGCCCTGGCGAAGGTCTTCGGCACGATGGCCGCCGACCACCTCGGCGAGGTCACCGACCTGGTGGCCGTGCCCCACCAGCACGACACCCCGGGCGAGCTCGCCCAGGCGCACGGGGTGCCGACGGACTGGAAGGCGACGGGGGAGCGGCCCGTCCCGGGGAGCACGATGCCCGGGATCGTGCCGGTCCGCCGCAACTACTCGGCGATCGCCCAGAAGCTCGCCTCGCTCGGACCACTGGCCGAGGGCAAGGGGCTCCCGGTCAAGGGAGTGTCCTTCACCCCCGACAAGGAGGTGGAGTGGCTGCGTGAACGCAACGGCACCGTGCGCGGCGGGGTCGCCGACGGACGACCGTCCCTGGACACCGACGTCAAGGTCTGCGAGATGATCCTGGCGCTGTCGGGCACCAGCAACGGCCGCCTCGCCGCCCAGGGATTCGAACGCCTGGCGGCACGCACCGGCACCGACATGGACGAACTGATCGCCCACGCCGCCGAACGTCGGGTCGTCTTCGACGACGCCAGGCGCGGGCCCACGCCGGTGGGCACCAGCCCGGAGTGGTCGGGCAAGGAGTCGTCGGACCGCCGCTACTCGCCCTTCACCATCAACCTCGAACACGACAAGCCCTGGCACACCTTCACGGGTCGTCAGCACTTCTACCTCGACCACGATTGGATGCACGAGTTCGGCGAGGCCCTGCCGGTGTACCGGCCACCGCTCGACGTGGGCCGCCTCTTCGGCGAACCGCGGATCGGCCCGACCGGGCGGCTGGGGGTGGTGGTGCGTTACCTGACGCCGCACTCCAAGTGGTCGATCCACTCCGAGTACCAGGACAACCTGCTCATGCAGACCCTCTCCCGGGGCGGCCCCACCATCTGGATGAGCGTGGCCGACGCCAAGGCCATCGAGGCGGTCGACAACGACTGGGTCGAGGCGGTCAACCGCAACGGCGTGGTGGCCGCGCGCCTGGTGGTCTCGCACCGGATGCCGACCGGGACGGTGTACATGTACCACGCCCAGGAACGCACCATCGACGTGCCCAGGTCGGAGACCACCGGTAGACGCGGTGGCATCCACAACTCGCTCACCCGACTGCTCGTGAAACCCACACACCTCATCGGCGGGTACGCGCAGTTCACCTACGCCTTCAACTACCTCGGCCCGACGGGCAACCAGCGCGACGAGGTCACGGTCGTGCGAAAACGGACGACGGAGGTGCGTTACTGATGGCGGACACCCGATCGTCCCGACCGACCGGGGCATCGTCCCCGGGAGGAGCGGGACACGCGGGGAGGCGGCCGATCGGCCGGGTCATGGCGCAGGTCGCCATGGTGATGAACCTCGACAAGTGCATCGGCTGTCACACCTGCTCGGTCACCTGCAAGCAGGCGTGGACCAACCGGAGCGGGGTCGAGTACGCGTGGTTCAACAACGTCGAGACCCGACCCGGACAGGGCTATCCGCGCACCTACCAGGACCAGGAACGGTGGAAGGGCGGCTGGGAGCGCCGGCCCGGCGGCAAGCTGGTACCGCGCTCCGGCGGTCGTATCAAGCGCCTGGCGACGATCTTCGCCAACCCGGTGATGCCGTCGATCCAGGATTACTACGAGCCCTGGACCTACGACTACGAAACCCTGATCAACGCGCCCCTGGGCGACGACTTCCCGGTGGCGTCCCCGCGTTCGGCGCTCACCGGCAGGCCGATGAAGGTGGAGTGGAGCGCCAACTGGGACGACGACCTGGGCGGCGGTCCCGAACTCGCCGCGCAGGACCCGATCGTGCGCAGGCTCGGCGACAAGGTGAAGCTGTCCTTCGAGGACACCTTCATGTTCTACCTGCCGCGCATCTGCGAGCACTGCCTCAACCCGACATGCGTGGCCACCTGCCCGAGCGGTGCCCTGTACAAGCGGGCGGAGGACGGCATCGTCCTCGTCGACCAGGACCGCTGCAGGGGCTGGCGCATGTGCGTGACCGGCTGCCCGTACAAGAAGATCTACTTCAACCACAAGACGGGCAAGGCCGAGAAGTGCACCTTCTGCTACCCGCGGGTGGAGGTGGGCATGCCCACCATCTGCTCCGAGACCTGTGTGGGTCGGTTGCGCTACCTGGGGGTCGTCCTCTACGACGCCGACCGGGTCGGTGAGGCCGCCGCGGTCGAGGACGAGAAGGACCTCTACGAGGCACAACTGGGGGTCTTCCTCGACCCGAACGACCCGGCCGTGCGCTCCGCGGCCCGCCGCGACGGCATCCCGGACCGCTGGGTGGACTCCGCGGCCCGCTCGCCCGTCTACGCGTTGGCCGAGCGGTTCCGGGTGGCACTGCCGCTGCATCCGGAGTACCGCACGATGCCGATGGTCTGGTACATCCCGCCGTTGTCGCCGGTGGTGGACACGCTCACCCGGACCGGGCACGACGCCGAGGAACACGGCAACCTGTTCGGTGCCATCGACGCGTTGCGCATCCCCGTCGAGTACCTCGCCGAACTGTTCACCGCAGGGGACACGGCCCCGGTCGACCTGGTCCTGCGCAGACTCGCAGCCATGCGTTCCTACATGCGCCGGATCAACCTCGGCCAGGAACGCGACGAGTCCATCGCCTCCGCCGTCGGGATGACCGGCGCCGAGATCGAGGACATGTACCGGCTGCTGGCCCTGGCCAAGTACGACGAGCGCTACGTCATCCCCACCGCCTACGGGGTGGACGAGGCCGACCGCGGAGTCATCGACGAGGTCGGCTGCAGCCTGGACTTCGATGGCGGTCCCGGCATGGGCGGAATGGGCGACGTGCCCTTCGGTGAGGCGTCGGGGCGTCCGGACGAGGCGACGGTGGAGACCTTCCACGCGCTCCGGGATCGACAGACCGGCGAACACCACTCCGTCACCGACGGGCGCGTCAACCTGCTGAACTGGGACGGCAACGGTCGCCCCGACGGACTCTTTCCACCCCAAAAGGACGACGGTACCGACAACGGGCGGGGCGAGAACCCCGGGCCCGTGTAAGGGGTCGATCATGAGCACCACCACCGACGGTACGAACAACGACGACGGGGCACGGGCCGGATGGCTGGGCGCGGGGCGCGAGGCGCGCCGGACCCACAAGCGGGCGGTGATCCACCAGTCCGCCTCGGTCCTGCTCGGCTACCCGGACCAGGACTTCTTCGAACGGCTTCCCTTGGTGGCGCGCGCCGTCGCCGAGCTGCCCAAGGGTCCGGCCCGGACCGAACTGCTGGAGTTCTGTGAACACGCCGCCAGCACGCCGGAACTCGACCTGTGCGCGCACTACGTGGACGTGTTCGACCTGCGCCGCCGCCGGGCCCTGCACATGACCTACTACACCGACGGGGACACCCGACGCCGTGGCCATGCCCTGGCGGAGATCAAACGGGCGTACGCGGAGTGCGGCTGGCGGGTGCAGGCCCGTGAGCTGCCCGACCACCTCGCCGTGATGTTGGAGTTCACGGCCAGGGGCGACGCCGACCTCGGACAGGAACTGTTGGTGAACCACCGGGCCGGTCTCGACCTGCTGTTCGAGGCGTTGCGCGAGTACGGGACGCCCTACGTGCGTGTGGTGGAGGCGATCCGGCACACGCTCCCGGCGCCTCGCCGCGCCGACGCCGAACGGGCCCGCCGGTTGGCCGAGGAGGGGCCGCCCGCGGAGGACGTGGGCATGGAGCCCTACGGGGCGCGGCCGCGGGTTCCGCTTCCGTTGACGGACGTGAGCGGGAGGAAGCGATGACCGCTCCGGCGGACCTGTTGCTGTGGGGGGTCCTGCCCTACGTGGTGCTGGTGCTCGTCGTGGGCGGGCTGATCTGGCGCCACCGCTACGACCGGTTCGGCTGGACCACGCGCTCCTCGGAGCTGTACGAGTCCCGGCTGTTGCGTATCGGCAGCCCGCTGTTCCACTTCGGGCTGCTGGTGGTGATCGTCGGCCACGTGGTCGGGCTGGTGATCCCGGAGGCCTGGACCCGGGCGCTCGGCGTCTCCGACGGGCTCTACCACGTGAGTGCGCTGTCGCTCGGGCTGATCGCGGGGTTGTGCACGCTCGCCGGGATCGCCCTGCTGATCTGGCGCAGGCGCACCAGCGGACCGGTGTTCAGCGAGACCACCCGCAACGACAAGCTCATGTACGTGGTGCTGGTGTCGGCGATCGTGACCGGTCTGGGGATGACCCTGTACTTCGCGGGTGTGGAGCTCGCGGGCGGGCACACCGGTGACTACAGGCAGACGGTGTCGCCGTGGTTCCGGTCGATCTGGATCCTGCAACCGAACGTGGCCGCCATGGCCGCCGCCGACGCTCCCTACAAACTGCACGCGCTCATGGGGCTGGCGCTCTTCGCGCTGTTGCCCTTCACCCGTCTGGTGCACGCCTTCAGCGCACCCGTCGGCTACCTGTTCCGCCCCTACGTCGTCTACCGCACGCGCGACCCGCACCCGGCCGCCGCCGGTCAGGCCCGACGGGCCACCCGACGCGGTTGGTGACCGGGCGGGTTCGCCACAGACACAGCAGGAGTTCCCATGGAGCCGTTCCCGTCGTTCCCACTCCAGGAGTGGAAGGACACCAAGGAGACCATCCACCGTTTCGAACAGATCGTGGGCAAGGTCCGGTTGCACCACAGTCAGCGCCGTAACCACTGGTGGCACGTGCCCTTCCACCTGACCGGCGATGGCATCACCACTCGTCCGATGGGGCTGGTCGACGGCAATCCGATCTTCACGGTGGACTTCGACTTCGTGCGCCACCGTCTCGTGGCGAGCAACCTGGACGGGCAGACCGCTTCCTTCCCCCTGCAGGGGAACAGCGTCTCCTCGTTCTACCTGCGGTTCCAATCGGCCCTGGACAGTCTGGGGGTGGACGGCGGCATCCCGTACGCGACCCCGTTCGACCTGCCGGACGGGGACCGGCCGTTCGTGGAGGACCACGAACACGCCACCTACGTTCCCGAGCACGCCACCAGGTACTGGCGGATCCTCAGCCAGGTCGCCCTGGTGCTGGAGGAGTTCGCCGCCGGGTTCTCCGGCAAGACCAGCCCGGTGCACCACTTCTGGCACTCGTTCGACATCGCGCTCACCCGGTTCTCCCCGCACCCGGTCGCTCAGCCCGAGGGCGCGGGCGAAGTGGTGCGGGAGGCGTACTCGCGCGAGGTGACGAGTTTCGGGTTCTGGTTCGGCGACGACAAGATTTCCGAACCCTGTTTCTACGCCTACGCCACACCCGAACCGGAGGGGCTCACCGTGGAGCCGTTGGTGCCGGACGCGGCCGAGTGGGTGCCCAGTGGCCAGGGACACCTGGCACTCCTTCGGTACGCGGACGCGCGTGAGCAGGACGACCCGCGCTCCGCCGTGATGGGGTTCTTCGAGAGCGCCTATCGTGCGGGCGCGGGGGGACTGGGCTGGGACATCGACACGTTGGCCTGCCCCGGTGGGATCACCGATCCCCATCTCGGAGCCCACTGACCCGTTCGGCGTCCCGATGTGTGGGCGTGTGGTGGGTATGGGAACGTGTTCTCCTGTGGGACCCATCACGCGCACGACACGTGCGCGACGAACGCGCGAACTTGGGGTAGTGGCAATGGAACTGACCGTCGTCGACGTGCCGGAACGTTCGCGGTACGAGGTGAGCGCGGGCGGCGAGGTGGTCGGGTTCTCCGCCTACCACCTGATCGCCGAAGGCGTGCTGGCCCTGCCGCACGTGGAGGTGGAGTCCGCGTTCGAGGGACGGGGCGTGGCCAGCACGTTGATGAGGGAGTCCTTGGATCACATCCGCGGGCGTCACCTGAAGGTCGTGCCGATCTGCCCGTTCGCCCGGTCCTTCCTGGAGCGCAACCCGGACTACGCGGACCTGGTGCACGAGGGCTGAGCCCGGGGTTCCGGAATTCGGTAACGGAACGGTCACCATCGTGCGTCAGTGCGCGTGGTGCGGTGTTCTGTCCCACTAGATGGGCATGGGGTGTCGGTTGTCTTTTTTGGAGCAAAGGAGCCCCACCCTCGTGATACTCGCAGACGGAGCGCCCGCATTCGATGCTCGGCTCACCGAGATGATCGGCGCGTTCAACGACGACATCTTCTGGGCGTGGATCCTCATCCCACTACTGATCGTGGTGAGCGTCTACATCACCATCCGCTCAGGTCTGGTTCAGTTCCGTATGTTCCCGGAGATGTTCCGGGTGTTGAGGAGCAAGCCCGAGATCGCGCCGGACGGGAAGAAGGCGGTCTCGTCGTTGCAGGCCTTCTTCATCTCCGCCGCCGCGCGGATCGGCACGGGCAACATCATCGGTGTCTCCATCGCCATCTCGCTGGGCGGCCCGGGCGCCGTCTTCTGGATGTGGACGATGGCCGTGGTGGTGTGCGGCGCCAGCTTCGTGGAGTCCACGCTCGCGCAGCTGTACAAGGTCCGCCACCCCGCGGGGTATCGAGGCGGTCCCGCCTACTACATCGAACGCGGTCTCGGGCAGCGCTGGCTGGCCATCGTGTTCGCCGTCGTCCTCATCGTGACCTTCCCGCTGGTGTTCAACGCGGTGCAGAGCAACACCATCACCAACTCGATCGCCAACTCGGCCGGTGAGCTGGGCGCCGAGACCGAGCTGCTCTTCTCCGTCATCGTCGGCGCCCTGTTGGTGTTCGTCACCGGCCTGGTGATCTTCGGTGGCGTCCGCCGGATCGCCAACACCGCGCAGGCGCTCATCCCGTTCTTCGCGGCCCTCTACATCGTCATCGGGCTGATCATCATGGCGATGAACTGGCAGCTGGTGCCGGGCATGTTCCTGTCGATCATCGAGAACGCCTTCGGCCTGGGCGAGTTCGCGGCCGCGGCGCTGGGCGTGGTCATCATCCAGGGTGTGCGGCGAGGCATGTTCTCCAACGAGGCCGGTCTGGGTTCGGCGCCCAACGCCGCCGCCAGCGCCTCGGTCACCCACCCGGTCAAGCAGGGCCTGGTCCAGACCCTCGGCGTCTACCTGGACACCCTGGTGGTCTGCTCGGTGACCGCCTTCATCATCCTGCTGGGCTACCAGGACGGCTTCAACGGTGTGTTGGAGGGCGACATGACCCAGATGGCCCTGATGTCGATGTTGGGTCCGTGGGCCCTGCACCTGATGACGCTCATCATCTTCCTGGTGGCGTTCACCTCGGTGCTCGGCAACTACTACTACGGCGAGTCCAACATCGAGTACCTCAGCGAGAACAAGAACGTCCTGTTCGTGTACAAGGTGGTCTTCCTGGTCGCCACCTTCCTCGGCTGCCTGGGCTCGATCGACCTGATCTGGACCCTGGCGGACACGACCATGGGTCTGATGGCGTTGGTCAACCTGATCGCGATCACTCCGCTGACGGTGGTCGCCTGCCGCCTGCTCAAGGACTACAACGAGCAGCGTCGCCAGGGGCTCGACCCGGTCTTCACCCGGGACCGGCTGCCGGACGTGCGCGGCGTGCAGTGCTGGGCGCCGGAAGAGGGCGCGGACCGCGATGAGAAGGAGTCCGTCGACTCCTGATGCCCGCCGGCCCTCGAAGCGCCGGCTCATCGTCCCGTGGGGCGCATCCGAGATGCCTTGGATGCGCCCCACGGCGTTCTGGTTACCATTCGATTCTGCTGAAAATACGCATAAACCCCCAACGAGGGGCGTTATCGGGCATCCGTGTTCTTTCGGTCACAGCGGATCACCGCTAGTGTGCTTCATCACATGTGGCGGTCAAAGTTGTGCCTCGCGAGGGAGTCCGATGTCCATCGTCTCAATCGAGCCCGCCACCGCTGAGCGGTGGAACGACCTGGAGAACCTGTTCGGCCCGACCGGAGCCTACGGGCACTGCTGGTGCACGTTCTTCCGGAGGAGGGCCAAGGACCACACGGCGAGCGTCTCCTGCGAGCGGTCCATGCGTGGTCGGGACAACAAGGAGGAGTTGCGGCGGCTCACCTTGGACGGCCGGGTGCCCGGGCTGCTGGCCTACGACGAGGACGGGCCCTGTGGCTGGGTGTCCGTGGCGCCGCGGGCGGACTTCATTCGCCTGTCCCGTTCCCGGACCCTGCGTCCCGCCGACCCGGAGGAGCCGGGGGTGTGGTCCCTGGTCTGCTTCTGGCTGCCGCCGCGTCGCCGTAGACGCGGACAGGGCAGTCGTCTGCTGGACGGGGCCATCGAGTACGCGCGCGCCAACGGAGCCCGGGTCCTGGAGGCCTATCCGGTCGACACCGCGGGCGGTCGGGCCCCCAGCGCCGAGGTCTACACCGGGACGGTGGAGATGTTCCGTCGGGCCGGTTTCACCCTGACCGGGCATCACCTGAGCGAACGGGTGGTGGCCCGCCTGGAGTTGAAGGCCGAGTAGCTCCGGTGGCCCGCCTCCAGAAACCGGGGGAGGGTATACGCCGAGTGAGTGCGACGGGCCCCTCGGGTGTCGGATGACGTGTTGTCCGGCCGCCCGGGGGGCCTGTCCTTTTCGAGGTGGGGCTTTGCCTTTTCTTGGTACCCCCCTGGGGTAACCTGGCGACCGCGTGCCGGCGGGGACGTCATGGGTGTTTGACATCTACATACCCCTGGGGGGTATATTGGTCTTCGTTGGAACGGCCCGCGTGAACGCGTGGGGACGAGCGCACGAGGAGGCACGAATGGCCGGCACCGCCGTCTACATCGTCGAGGGAATGAGCTGCGGACACTGCGTCGGATCGGTCACCGAGGAGGTCGGCGCGGTCGCGGGCGTCACCGGTGTCGAGGTCGACCTGGAGAGCAAGAAGGTGACCGTCACGGGGGAGGGGCCGATCGACGACGCCGCCGTGCGCGCCGCGATCGACGAGGCCGGCTACGAGGTGGCGGGCTGACATGGGCGTGACCACGAAACTCGGGCTCTACGCCGTGGGCCTCGTGGTCGTGTTCGCGGCGGCTTTCGGGGTCGGCTCCATCGTCGGTCCCGTGCTGGCGGAGGGCGAGGGCTCTCCGAGCGAGAGCGTGGAGCACACGCCCGACAACGGACGAGACCACGTCGACGGCGACGAGGAACACCAGAGATGACCTGGAGCGGAAGATGAGCAAGGGCGGAACGGCGTCCACCGCGTCCGCGCCGGTCGAACTGGCCATCGGTGGGATGACCTGTGCGGCCTGCGCCAACCGAGTGGAGAAGCGACTCAACAAGATGGAGGGCGTCACCGCCACCGTCAACTTCGCCACCGAGAAGGCCCGGGTGACCTTCGAGGGCGAGCCGGCCCCGCTGGAGGACCTGGTCGCCCAGATCGAGAAGGCCGGCTACACCGCCACGGTGCCCGACCCGGAAGCGGAACAGGGCGCGGCCGAACCGGAGGACCCCACGCGGGCCCTGCGCAATCGCGCGCTGGTCTCCATGCTGCTCTCCGTCCCGGTCATCCTCATGGCGATGATCCCCGCGCTCCAGTTCACCTACTGGCAGTGGGCCTCCCTCACCCTGGCGGCCCCGGTGGTGGTCTGGGGCGCCCTGCCCTTCCACGTGGCCGCCTGGAAGAACCTCAGGCTGGGAACCGCCACCATGGACACCCTGGTCTCCCTGGGTGTGGCGGCCGCCTTCCTGTGGTCCCTGTACGCCCTCTTCCTCGGGACCGCCGGGGTCCCGGGAATGACACACCCCTTCGAGTTCACCATCGCCCGTACCGACGGTGCGGCCAACATCTATCTGGAGGTCGCGGCGGGCGTCACCTCCTTCATCCTCCTCGGGAAGTACTTCGAGGCGCGCTCCAAGCGGCGCGCCGGAGTCGCCCTGCGGGCCCTGATGGAACTGGGCGCCAAGGAGGTCACCGTGCTGCGCGGCCAGGGCGCCGCGGCACGTGAGGAACTCGTCCCGGTCGACCGGCTCGCCGTCGGCGACCGCTTCGTGGTCCGTCCCGGCGAGAAGATCGCCACCGACGGCGAGGTCGAAGAGGGCACCTCGGCCGTCGACATGAGCATGCTCACCGGCGAGTCCGTGCCGGTGGAGGTCTCTCCCGGATCCGCCGTGGTGGGGGCCACCGTCAACGCCGGCGGTCGACTGGTCGTGCGCGCCTCCCGGGTCGGCTCCCACACCCGGCTCGCGCAGATGGCGCGCCTGGTCGAGGACGCGCAGAACGGCAAGGCCGAGGTGCAGCGCCTGGCCGACCGGGTCTCCGGGGTGTTCGTCCCGGTGGCCATCATGATCGCGGTCGGCACCCTGGGCTTTTGGCTCGGCACCGGAGGTTCCGCGGGCGCGGCCTTCACCGCCGCCGTCGCCGTGCTCATCATCGCCTGCCCGTGCGCGCTGGGCCTGGCCACCCCGATGGCCCTCATGGTGGGCACCGGTCGCGGCGCCCAGCTGGGCATCCTCATCAAGGGTCCCGAGGTGCTGGAGAGCACTCGACGGGTCGACACCGTGGTGCTGGACAAGACCGGAACCGTCACCACCGGGAAGATGGCCCTGACCGACGTCACGGTCGGCGACGGCGAGGACGAGACCGAGGTGCTGCGGCTGGCCGGAGCCCTGGAATCGGCCTCCGAACACCCCATCGCCCGGGCGATCGCCACCGGCGCCACCGTGCGCGTGGGGGACCTGCCCACCCCCGAGGACTTCGCCAACATCGAGGGCCGGGGCGTTCAGGGGATCGTGGACGGCCACGCCGTCCTGGTGGGTCGCGCCGCACTGCTGGTCGAGTGGTCCCAGGAACTGCCCGATGAGCTTGAACGGGCCTTCAAGGAGGCCGAGTCGCAGGGGCGCACCGCCGTCGCCGTGGGTTGGGACGGCCGGGCGCGAGGCGTCCTGGTCGTGGCCGACACGGTCAAACCCACCAGCGCCGAGGCGGTACGACGCTTCCGTGACCTGGGCCTGGACCCGATCCTCCTCACCGGCGACAACGCGGCCGTGGCCCGCACCGTCGCCGCCGAGGTCGGCATCCAGGAGGTCATCGCGGAGGTGATGCCCGAGGACAAGGTCGCGGAGGTCCGCCGTCTCCAGTCGGAGGGGCGCGTCGTGGCGATGGTCGGTGACGGGATCAACGACGCCGCCGCCCTGGCCCAGGCCGACCTGGGATTGTCGATGGGCACCGGAACGGACGTGGCGATCGAGGCCGGTGACCTGACCCTGGTCCGGGGCGACCTCCGGGCCGCCGCCGACGCGGTCCGGTTGTCCCGCCGCACGCTCGGGACCATCAAGGGCAACCTGTTCTGGGCGTTCGCCTACAACACCGCCGCCCTGCCGCTGGCCGCGGCGGGCCTGCTCAACCCGATGCTCGCGGGCGCTGCGATGGCCCTGTCCAGCGTGTTCGTGGTGAGCAACAGCGGGAGGTTGCGCCGCTTCCGCCCACTGGGCGAGGACACGCTCGACCCGGCCCAGAGCCGACCGCGTAACGGCTGATGAGGCGGGGTGCGCCCGAAGTGGGCGCGCCCACCTCCTCGTCACCCGGGAGGAGAGCCGCTAGTGTTCACGCGGAACCCTGGAGCGTGACGACGCGGTCGTGCTCCGCCGTCTACCCCCCAGTAGAGGTCCGCCGTGTCTTCCGGATGCCCACGAGCCAAGCTGTACCGAGACGAGCCCCACCCGGATCCGTACTCCGTGTACGCGGCGATGCGGGACGACCACGGCCCCGTCGTTCCGGTGGAACTGGAACCCGGAGTGCACGGGTGGCTGGTCACCGATTACGCCACCCTCATCTCCTGGTCCAGGGACGAGACCACGTTCGGGCACGACGCCCGCCTGTGGAAGGACTTCAAGGAGGGTCGAGTCAGCGCCGACGCCTCGGTGTTGCCCATGATGGCCCCGCGCTCCAACGCGCTCTTCGTCGACGGCAGTGAACACCAGCGCTACCGAAGGGCCATCACCGACGGGCTCGGCGCCATCACCTCCGAGCGGTTGACCGAGGCCACCGAACGGTACGCGAACGGACTCATCGACGAGTTCTGCGAACGTGGTGAGGCCGACCTCCTCAACGAGTACGCGCGGATGCTTCCACTCCTGGTCATCAACGACCTCTTCGGCTTCGACCGCGACCAAGGGGTGCGTTTCGTCGAGGCCATGCGCAACCTCTGGCTGGGCATCGACGCCGAGAAGTCCAACGCCGAGGCCGAGCGCGCCCTGTCCGAAGTGGTCACCGCCAAGCACCGCGAACCCGGCGACGACTTCACCACGAGGCTGCTCCAGCACCGCGCCGCGCTCAGCGACGAGGAGGTGATCATGCAGCTCCTCCTGGTGGTGGCGGCGGCCAACGAGCCGACCGCCAACCTCATCAACTCGGGTGTGCGCGCCCTGCTGACCGACCCCAACCTGGCGGGCGACCGCGCCCCCTCGCCCACCGTCCTGACCGACACCGTCGACCGCGTCCTGTGGCAGGACCCACCGATCACCAACTACCCGGTCATCTATCCGCGGGTGGACGTTCCGTTGGGCGCCGGCCGCGTGATCGAGGAGGGCTCGCCCATCCTGTTGGGCTTCGCCGCCGCCAACCGCTTCTACGTGGAGGAGAACGCGGCGGAGATGGTGGACACGAGCAACCGGGCCCATGTGGCCTGGGGCGCCGGCGCCCACCGCTGCCCGGCCCGCGAGGAGGCGATCACCATGACGATGATCGCCCTGCGGACCCTCTTCGCCCGACTTCCCGGGTTGCGCCAGGCCGTGCCCTCGGAGGAGCTGCGCTGGCAGCTGTCCGCCCTGTCCTGGGCCCCCGTACGACTTCCCGTGAGTTTCTCTCCGCAACCCCCTCTCACCCCCCGAGTGGAAGGAACACCTTGGAACGAGTCCGACTCGCTCCCGGAAACCTCCGAGCCCAAGCGGCCCACCTCCGGAAAGTCGCCCCTGTCGTCCCTGTCGAGCTTCCTGGTGAGGTTGATGCGTGGGTCGTGACCACCCACAAGGCGGTCGGTGACGCACTGGCCGACCCGCGCGTCCAGAAGAACAAGGAGTACTGGAAGGCGTTCAACGCCGGTGAGATCCCCGCCGACTGGCCGCTGATCTCCTGGATCATCAACGAGAACATGCTGTCCAAGGACGGTGAGGACCACACCCGGCTGCGCAAGCTGGTGTCGAAGGCGTTCACCCCGCGCCGGGTCGAGAGGTTGCGCCCGGCCATCGCGGGCATCGTCGAGTCCCTGCTCGACGACCTCGAACGCGCGGCGACCGAGTCCGAGGACGGGTCCGTGGACCTCAAGTCCCTGGTGTCCCGTCCTCTGCCGCTCACCGTGATCAGCGACCTGTTCGGGGTGGACGAGGAGACCCGGCCCAAGCTGCACCGGCTGGTCGGGGTGTTCTTCGACCAGAGCGTCACCCCCGAAGAGGCGATGGGCATCTTCTTCGAGCTGTGGGGGGTCCTCACCGAGCTTGTCGCGGCCAAGCGCGCCGAGCCCGGGGACGACCTCACCACGGCCCTGATCGCGGCCCGGGACGAGGAGGACCGGCTCACCGAGGACGAGCTCATCTGGAACCTGGTCCTGTTCATCAGCGCCGGCTACGAGACCACGATGAACCTCATCACCAACGCCGTGCGGGCCCTGACCACCCACCGCGACCAACTCGAACTCCTGCGCAAGGGCGAGGCCGAGTGGTCCAAGGCGATCGAGGAGGTCCTGCGCTGGGACGGACCGGGCGAGTTCGTGCCGATGCGCTACACCACCGAGGACATCGAGCTGGCGGGCGTCCACGTCCCCGCGGGCGAACCGCTGCTGATCGGCTACGCCTCGGCGGGTCGGGACGAGGAACGCTACGGCCCGACCGCCGGGGAGTTCGACATCACACGCGAGGACACCTCGCACCTGACCTTCTCCCACGGTAGGCACTACTGTCTGGGCGCGAACCTGGCCCGCATGGAGGTCAACGAGGTCCTGCCGCGCCTGTTCGAGCGTTTCCCCGAACTCGACCTGGCGGTCGACGCGGCGGAGCTGACGGCGTCGCCGTCCATCATCGGAGCCGGGGTCGAGGCCCTGCCGGTACGGCTGCGGAGCCGACCCGAGCCAGTGCTCGACCTGCGATAACACGCCCGAGCACTCCTCGCCCGTCGGGATTCGCCCAAGCGGATCCCGGCGGGTTCTTCGCACGTCAAGGGTGGCTTTGTCGGATCTGTCGCCTGGCGGGGACACGGTTCGCACCTTCCGGGAAGCACACGAACAGGCCCGGCGGCT
>NZ_DYZD01000020.1 GCF_020741345.1 Nocardiopsis listeri | reverse complement strand
GCTGTAGGACCAGGTCGTCGAGAACGTCCCGGTATTCGACGAGGACCTCGTAGGCCTCGTCGTGCGCCGACTCGATGAGGCGACGCACCTCCTCGTCGATGATGGAGGCGATCTCCTCGGAGTACTCGCGTGCGTGCGACATCTCGCGGCCCAGGAACGGCTCGCTGTTGGCGGAGCCGAACTTGCGGGCGCCCAGACGCTCGCTCATGCCGTATTCGGTGACCATGTTGCGGGCCAGGTTGGTGGCCTTGTCGATGTCGTTGCTCGCGCCCGTGGTCGGCTCGTGGAAGACGAGCTCCTCGGCGGCCCGACCACCGAGCATCATGGCCAGCTGGTCCATCATCTGCGAACGCGAGGTGAGGAACTTGTCCTCGGTGGGCACCGACATGGTGTAGCCGAGGGCTCGACCGCGCGGCAGGATCGTGATCTTGTGCACCGGGTCGGCGTTGGGCAGCGCGTGCCCGACCAGGGCGTGGCCGCCCTCGTGGTAGGCGATGACCTTCTTCTCACGGTCCGACATCACCCGGGACTTGCGCTCGGGGCCGGCCATCACGCGTTCGATGGCCTCCTCCAGGATCGCGTGGGTGATGACCTTCTTGTCGGCGCGCGCGGACAGCAGGGCACCCTCGTTGATGACGTTGGCCAGGTCGGCACCGGTCATCCCGGCGGTCTGGCGGGCGATCACCGCGAAGTCGACGTCGTCGGCCATCGGCTTGCCCTTGGAGTGCACCTCCAGGATGTCGCGGCGGCCGTCCAGGTCGGGGCGGTCAACGACGACCTGGCGGTCGAAGCGACCCGGGCGCAGCAGCGCCGGGTCGAGGATGTCGGGCCGGTTGGTGGCGGCGATGAGGATGACACCGCCCTTGACGTCGAAGCCGTCCATCTCCACCAGCATCTGGTTGAGGGTCTGCTCGCGCTCGTCGTGCCCGCCGCCCATGCCGGCGCCGCGGTGGCGGCCGACGGCGTCGATCTCGTCGATGAAGATGATCGCGGGCGCGTTCGCCTTGGCCTGCTCGAACAGGTCCCGCACACGGGAGGCTCCGACACCGACGAACATCTCGACGAAGTCCGAACCGGAGATGGAGTAGAACGGCACCCCGGCCTCACCGGCGACGGCTCGGGCCAGCAGCGTCTTACCGGTACCGGGCGGGCCCATGAGCAGGACGCCCTTGGGGATCTTGGCACCCATCGACTGGAACTTCTCCGGGCTCTGCAGGAACTCCTTGATCTCGTGGAGTTCCTCGATGGCCTCGTCGGCCCCGGCGACGTCGTCGAACGTGTTCTTGGGCGTGTCCTTGGTGATGAGCTTGGCCTTGGACTTGCCGAAGTTCATCACGCGGGAGCCGCCGCCCTGCATCTGGCTGAAGATGAACCAGAAGATGACGATGATGATGATCAGCGGCAGGAGGCTGAACAGCGCGGTCGTCCAGACCGGGGTGGTGGCGACGGAGACCTTGTAGTCCTTCAGCGCGCCGTCCGGATTCTGGCTCGACTCCTGGAGCATGGTGGCCAGTTCCATGCCCTGGCCCTCGACCCAGTAGGCCTCGAGGATCTCGCCGTCGACGGTGGTCAACTCGATGCGCTGATCACGATCGACGATCTCGGCATCCTCGACCTCGTCCTGCTCGATGAGCCGGTAGACCTCGGAGATGTCGGCTTCCTCCGGCTGTGGACCTCCACCGACGTCGAACACGCGGAAGCCGATGACGAGCATGAGGGCGACGACCAGGATCCAAATCCACGGGCCGCGGAAAATACGCTTCAGATTCATGTGAGCGGAACCCTGTCGGGTCCGTCCCTCCAGACCAGGCCGCCCGCCCCAGAGGACTGTCCGGAGCAGGACCTATCGGACACGTGCTCCCCGCGCTGACGCCGGGATATTCGACGGTACACCTCGCCGCGCCGGGCGGGCACACCGCTGAGGCCGGACGCGAGCCGTCATGGAAGCAACGACGACGACCCGTTCCGTTGTTCCCGAACCCCGCCCGCGTGGGCCATGACACGGTGGCGCGGGCGGGCCCGGGGACTACTTCTCGTAGACGTGCGGAGCGAGGGTGCCGATGAACGGAAGGTTCCGGTACTTCTCCGCGTAGTCCAGTCCGTAACCGACGATGAACTCGTTGGGCAGGTCGAAACCGATGTACTTGACGTCGAGGTCGACGTCGAAGGCCAGCGGCTTGCGGACCATGGTGCAGACCTCGACCGACTTCGGACCGCGCGAGCGCAGGTTGCCCACCAGCCAGGAGAGGGTCAGCCCGGAGTCGATGACGTCCTCGACGATCAGGACGTCACGGTCCTTGATGTCGGTCTCCAGGTCCTTGAGGATGCGCACCACACCCGAGGACGTGGTTCCCGCCCCGTAGGAGGACACCGCCATCCAGTCCATCGAAACCGAGGTGTGCAGCACTCGCGCCAGGTCGGCCATGACCATGACGGCGCCCTTGAGCACACCGACGATCAGCAGGTCCCGGCCCGCGTAGTCCGCGTCGATCTGCGCGCCCAGCTCGACCAGGCGCGCATTGATCTCTTCCTCGGTGACCAGAACCTTCTCCAGGTCCTGGCCCATGTCCTTAGCGTCCACGCTCACTGTCCTCGCTGCTGGATTCCCCGTTTGCGGCAACCAGGATAAACGTGCCGAACGTGGCGAGGGTCCCGGACCACGACAGAAGAGGGCAGTGTCACCACGTGTCCCGACCCGGCTTCACTCCGTGAAGTGAATGCGACCGGCCGTGCGGCGGCCCCGGACGCCACCGGGCAGATCGATGTGGGCCTGACCACGCCACTCCGTGATCAACCGTTCGAGTTCGCGCACGTGGCGGGCGGTGAGGTCGGTGGCGGGGCAGCCGGCGTCGAGTGCGGCGCGGCGCAGCACACGGGTGCGCAGTGAGGTGTCGGCCTCCTCCAACGGTCCGACGGCCAGGCCCTCCTCACCGGAGGCGGCCTCCAGCGCGCGGTCGTGCAACGCGGCTGCGAGGGCGTCCAGGGTGTCGGCGTCGGCCCGGAGCATGGTCGCGGTGCGCGCCAAGGCGGCCGCGATCCCTGGGCCGAGCGTCCTTTCCAGGGCGGGGAGCGTCTCATGACGCACCCGGGACCGAGCGAACCGCGGGTCGTGGTTGTGCGGGTCCTCCCACGGGCTCAGGTCCATGAGCCGGCAGGCCGCGCGGACCGTGGCCCGGTCCAGCTCCAGCAGGGGACGGCGGTAGGCCCCGGACGTGGCGGACATCCCCGCCAGGGAACGGGCCCCCGAGCCGCGGGCCAGTCCGAGCAGGACCGTCTCCGCCTGGTCGTCGAGGGTGTGTCCGAGCAGCACCACCGCCGGAGCGTGCTCCCGAACGGCCGTGTCCAAGGCGTCGTAACGGGCCCTTCTGGCCGCCGCCTCGGGTCCACCCGAGCCGGCCACCCGGACGGTGGCCACGTCCACGGGGTCGAGGCCGAGCCCGCGCAACGCCTTGGCGACCCCTTCGGCCCGCTCGGCCGAGCCCTCCTGGAGTCCGTGGTCCACGGTGACGGCGCCCGCCGCGCGCCCCACCCGGGGCGCCTCGAAGGCGAGCGCCCCGGCCAGAGCCAACGAATCCGCTCCGCCGCTACAGGCCGCGAGCACGGTGGTGTCGGCCGGCAGGGCGGACAGAACCCGCCGGACCGCCGAGCGAACGGCGGCCACGGCGGGGGGCGGCCCGCTCACTCGCTGATGGCGGCGGGGCGCACGACCCGTTCGATCCACGTCGAGGGGTTACGGATCTCCTCGATGGTGGGCAGGGTCTCGGGCGAGGTCCACACCTTGTTGAACTCGGCCATGCCGACCTGGGCGACCACCTGTCGGACGAAGCTCGCACCTTCCTCGTACTGCTTCATCTTCATGTCCATGCCCAGGAGCTGACGCATGATCCGATCGAGCGGGTTGGCCCCCTCGCGCCGCTTCTGGAAACGGGCCCGGATGGTCTCGACCGAGGGCACGACCTCGGGTCCGACCGCGTCCATCACGTAGTCCCCGTGCCCCTCGGCCAGGCTCATGACCGCGGTGACCCGGTCCATGAGCTCGTTCTGCTCCGGGGTCTGGAACGCGGTGAGGAGGTTTCCCTCGCCACCCCGCACGGCTTCGGCCACGGCCTCGCCGGCCTGCCGGAGACGGTCGATGAGGTCGGAGGCGTCCATCTCCGTGGACAGCAGGAGTTCCTGCATGAGCTGCTGGACGTGGTCGCGCAGCCACGGCGTGGCCGTGAACTGCATCCGGTGGGTCTCCTCGTGCAGGCAGACCCACAGTCGGAAGTCGCGAGGGTCGACGTCCAGCTCGCGTTCGGTGTTGACGATGTTGGGCGCCACCAGGGTCAGTCGCCCGGTCGGCGAGTGCCCGTCCGGGTCCGGTGGCAGGAAGAGCTCGTACTGGCCGAGGACCTTCCCCGCCAGGTAGGACAGGACGGCGCCGAGCTGCATCCCGGTCACCCGTGAACCGACCGCGCCGGCCAGGCTCCCGGCCGGGCTCTTGTTCAGCCGATCGGCGCCCATCTGTTCGAGTACGGGTTCGAGCACCACCCGGAACCCGTTGACGTTGGCTCGAATCCAGCCGGGTCTGTCCACGATGGTCGCGGGTCCCGAAGGTTCGAGGGGGTTCATACCGGTGAAGTCGCGCACGTGCCCGGCCGCCACAGAAGAGAGGTCGCGCAACTGCGCGACGGCCTGCCGTGCGTCGGCCAGATCCACCTGTGGCCCAGGGCGCACGAGGCGGACACCGGTGTTGACGGCTACGTCCCAGTCGATCACAGTCACATCGCCAGCCTACCCACGGCAGGCCCGGCGGCACGGGGATCAGGGATCGAATTCAGGGCAGACCCCGGGATCGCCCTGAGCCGACCCGAAACGAACCCGTGCGAATCGTCCCCCGGCGGGCGGGCCCCGCGGTGGAGCTCACCGTGGGGCCCGCGGACGACCTCACGAACAGCCGCACTCGGCGAGGGCGGCGGCGAGGGTGTCCAGAGCCGGACCGGTGGCGGCCTGATCGTTGGCCATGAAGGCGAACACGAACGTATTGCCCTCCTGGTCGTGGATGGTGCCGGCGAGGGTGCTGACACCGTCGAGCGTCCCGGTCTTGCCTCGGACCATGCCGGCGGCGTGGTGGGAGGTGGAGTACTCGGAGTAACGGCCCGCGAGCGTGCCGGTGGAGTGCGCGGTGGGCAGCCCGGTGAGCGTCGCGTTGAGTTCGGGGTGGTCACCGGCGGCTTCGAGCAGCCGGACGAGGGCCCGTGGGGTGATGCGGTTCTCGGTGCTCAGACCGCTGTTGTCCGACAGGTCGACCCCGTCGATACCGAGACGGGCCATGACACGGTGAGTGGCCTCGGCGGCACCGGCGAAGTTCGCCTCCTCCCCCGACTCCAGTGCGGCGACGTGGCCGAGGGCCTCGGCCATGTTGTTGTCGCTGGCCAACATCATGAACTCGACGAGAGAACTCACCGGCGCGGAGTCCACGAAGGCCACCGGCTCACCGACGGACTCGGCCTCTCGCGGGTCGCCCTCGACGGTGAGCCCGGCCCGCTCCAGTTGGTCGGAGAAGGCCTCGGCGGCGGCCATCGGCGGGTCCGGAACACGGGTGGACACGTCCGGTTCGACCCTGCCCTGGTCGACCAGCAGCGCGTGGATGGTGGCGGTGCTGCCCTCGGTCACGTAGTTGGGCTTCCACCCCGGCCCGGTGTCCGAACC
>NZ_DYZD01000019.1 GCF_020741345.1 Nocardiopsis listeri | reverse complement strand
GGAGCCGGTCGCGGCAGCGCGATCCCGTCCCGGTGAGCGCCCCGGCCGCGCACCGCGGTGTACAGGACCTGGTGGTGCGGGGCGAACACGGCCGCCACCTCGGGGGCCTCACCGATCATCAGCGCCGCCTGGGTGACGTAGCCGTCGAACCCGTGCGCGTAGCTGGCGGTGCCGTCGATCGGGTCGATCAGCCAGTACCTCGGTGGGCGCGGGCCCGACAACGAAGCCGGGTCCTCCTCGCTCACCACCGGGATCTGCGCGTCGATCGCGGTCAGCCGCCGGGAGAGCGCCCGGTGGGCCATGGCGTCGGCCTCGGCCTTGAACTGGCCGCCCTCCCACACACCGCTGCGCACCGAGGGGTCCTCCCGCCGGTCCCGCAAAAGGGAACCGACCTCGGTGACCGCCGTGGCCACGGCCTCCAGGAGTGGATGCCGGCCGTTCACCGGGCACGCACCGGGATCACCGGGGACTGCCCGCCGGTGGTCACCGCCCCGGGCAACGCGAAGCCCTCACCGTGCCGAATGGTCTGCGGGGCCGGGGAGATGCCGTGCGAGGTGAACTCCCGCTCGCTGAGGAACTCGTCGCTCCACCGACGCACCATGGCCACCCCCTCGCGCCACTCGTCGGTCAGTCGGGGACCCCCGGCCACGGCCTGGCGCAGCAGCCCCGTGACCTCGTCGACCCCGGCCGCCGCGGTCAGCGCCGCCGTGGAGGAGAAACGCGGATTGATCTCGAACACCCGCGGTCGCCCCTCGGCGTCCAGGCACAGTTGCACGTTGAACGGGCCGTCCGCGCGCAGCGCCGTCTGGATCGCCCGACAGGTGCGTGTCACCTCGGCGTTGCGCCGACTCACCGCGTACTTGGTGACGCCCTGCTTGAGCACGACCTCCTTGGGCACCACCGCCTGCACCTCGCCGTCCCGCCAGACCACCACCGACACCGTGAACTCCGGCCCGGTGACCCGCTCCTGCACGATCAACTCGTCGGCGGCGTATCCGCTCTCGGAGACCGCCCGGGCCATGTCACGGGCCGAATTGACGACCATGACCCCGCGGCTGCCGCGTCCGCTGCGCGGCTTGACGATGAGTCCGCCGGGGGAGTGGTCGGCGGCGTCGGCGGGCCACTCCGAGGCCGGCCATGTGCGAGGAACACCGATCGAAGCGTCCTGCAGGTGCCGCATCAGCACGTACTTGTCCAGGCAGATGTCGACGAAGTCCAGGCGGGGCAGTAACACCTCGACCCCGTCCTTGGCCAGTTCGCCCACGCGCACCAGTTCTTCGTCCACCAAGGGGATGACGGCGACGGCTCCCTCCTTCGCGCACAGTTCCCGCATGCGGGGGAGGAAGGCCTCGCTGTCGCCCGGTGGCACCAGGTAACCGCGGTCGGCCAGGTACAGGCCCGGAGCGGTGGGGTCCACGTCGGTGGCCACCACCCGGAATCCTTGTTCGCGTAGGTGCAGGATGGTTCCGGGGGTAGGGGCCGAACCCGCCGTCGTCACCACGACCGTCGGTTTCCTCGGGATGCTCGAAGACTGCTGTGCCACCGGCTTGTAGACCCTTCCAGACGTCCCTTTGAATCGGAGTGGTGCGGGAGGGGGATGGATCGAGACTAGACCGGAGGGGTCGCCCGAAGCTCGTGTTTGGCCGAAACCGGTTGCGGAGTGAACCGGCGGGTTCCCTCGCGCGTGCACCCGAGGACTTGCCGGAGCAAAGACGGGAGGGCGGGGACGCGCGCCGTGCGTCCCCGCCCTCCCGACGGTCTCGGGACCTTCGGGTCACTTCTGTTCGTAGACCGGGGTGATCATCGCGCGTCCCAGCGAGTGCGAGAACAGGTTGAAGCCGAGGAAGGCGGGGCTCCCGGAGGAGTCGATGCCCAGGCTCGGAACGTCGACGGCGTGCACCACGAAGAAGTAGCGGTGCGGCCCGTGCCCGGGCGGCGGGGCGGCACCGATGTAACGGTTGCTCCCGGCGTCGTTGCGCAGGGTCACGGCACCTTCCGGCAGACCGGAACCATTGCCGGCGTCTGCCGCCAATTCGGTCACGTCGACCGGGACGTCGCACACCGACCAGTGCCAGAAGCCGCTCGCGGTGGGTGCGTCCGGGTCGAAGCAGGTGACGGCGAAGCTCCGCGTCCCCTCGGGGAACCCGCTCCAGGACAGGTGCGGGGAGACGTCCTCACCCCCGGCGCCCATGATCCCGCTGACCTGGGCGTCGGGCAGTGTCCGCCCGTCCGCCACGTCGTCACTGGTGACGGTGAACGAGGCGACCTGCGGCAGGAAGTCGTAGGGGGAGGGTGGCGTGGCCACGGTGATGGCCTCCTTGTCGTCGAGATTGTTCGTGCAGGCCCGTTGAGGGGCCCGTTCCCGAACATACGCCCCACGGGGGGCGGACACCCTGCCGAGCGCGCCGATGGGACGCGGTCTACTCCGGGGTAGGGGTCGCGTTGTACGGTCGTGCCACATCCGAACGAACAGGAGCCGTCATGACCTACCGCTGGGGCATCACCGTCCCCTTCGAGGGAGTCCCCCTACATGACCAACGGGCCCTCTTCGAGGAGCTGCCCGACCTCGGATACACCGACGCCTGGTCGGCCGAGGCCAACGGAACCGACGGGTTCACGCCCCTGGCCCTGACCAGTGTGTGGGCGCCGACCCTACGGTTGGGCACCGCGATCGTGCCCGCCTACACCCGCGGCCCCGCGACGCTGGCGATGAGCGCCGCCACTTTGGCCGCCGCCGCGCCGGGCCGGTTCACGCTGGGGATCGGCACCTCCTCCAACGTGATCGTGCAACGTTGGAACTCCATTCCGTTCGAGGAGCCCTACAAGAAGGTCCGCGACACCGTCCGTTTCCTGCGCGAGGCGCTCACCGGACAGAAGGTCAAGGCCGCCTACGACACCTTCGAGGTCAAGGGCTTCACCCTCGGCGCGGTGCCCCCGGAGCAGCCGCCGATCCTGGTCGCCGCGCTGCGCCAGGGCATGCTGCGTCTGGCCGGCCGCGAGGGCGACGGCGCCATCATCAACTGGCTCTCGTCCGAGGACGTGCGCACCGTCGCGCCGATCGTCCGTGAGTTCGGCGAGGACAAGGAGGTCGTCGCCCGGATCTTCGCCATTCCCGACACCGACCCGGAGACCGCGCGGGAGATCGGTCGCTGGGCCATCTCCGCGTACCTGAACGTGCCCGTGTACCGGGCGTTCCACGAGTGGCTGGGCCGTGAGGAGCTCGGCCCCATGTGGCGGGCCTGGGACGAGGGCGACCGCAAGGGCGCACTCGCCGCGATCCCCGACTCCGTGATCGACGACCTCGTCGTGCACGGGCCGGCGGAGTACTGCCGTGAGCGGATCGAGGCCTATGTGGAGGCCGGGGTGAGCACCCCGGTGATCGCGCCGATCGCGCCGTCCTCCCACTCGCCGACGGACATCATCCGCGCGCTCGCACCGCGAGGCTGATCCGACCCTCGGTCGGGTGTCCTCGTACGCGCATCGGTGCGACGGGGACATCCCGACCGTTCGGTATGTTCGGGGGTCGGGCCGGACCCGACCATTCCGCCACCCGTGTTCTGCCTGGTTCTCGTGTGCGGGTGGTCACGGAACGGATGAATGCGGTAACAATGGTGCGCCTGGACCGACCCCCGGTCCACCGAACCCGCTTCCGGAAGGCACCCCCATGCGACGTTTTCTCCTGTGTTCCCTGCCCCTGTCCCTTGCCCTCGCGCTGTCCGCCTGCGGCGGCGAGGAGGAGACCCCCGAAGACGGCACCGACGCGGCGGTCGACGCCGCGGGTGAGGACACGGAGGCCGCGGCCCAGATCGTCGCCGAAGGGTTCGTCGCGGCGCTGAACGCCGAGGACGCCGAGGCCGCCTGTGCCCTCATCGACGAGGCGGCCCAGTCCGCCGTCGTCTCCCAGAGCGAAGGCGCCGAGGACTGTGTCACGGCCTTCCCCGACTACGCGGAGAGCCTCCCCGACAGCGAGTCCATCGAGATCGGCGAGATCACCGTCGGCACCGACCTGGACGGTGAGACGGAGATCGCAACCGTCGCCCTCGACCACCCCGACCAGGACCCGGGTGCCCTGGAGGTGCGCGAGTCCGACGACGGCGAGTGGCGCGCCACCCGGATTCCGGGCACCACCCTCGGCGGCGCCTGACGGGCCCCGTCCGCGTGACTTCTGAAAGGATGGCGCCCACGGGGCACGGCACCACCGCGTGCTCCGTGGCACACAGAGTAAGGAGTTGCGCGATGATCCTCATCGTCGTCAAGTACCGGGTCAAGCCCGAGGCCAAGGACACGTTCCTCGACGCGGTCGCCGACTTCACCGCGGCCACCCGCGCCGAGCCCGGCAACCTGTGGTTCGAGTGGTCCCGCAGCGTCAAGGAGCCGAACACCTACGTGCTCATCGAGGCGTTCACCGACGAGGGCGCCGGCCCGCACGT
>NZ_DYZD01000018.1 GCF_020741345.1 Nocardiopsis listeri | reverse complement strand
AATACCGGGACGTCCTCGACGACCTGGTCCTGCAGCTGTTGGAGCGGGAGACGCTCACCAAGGACGAGGTGCTGGAGGTCTTCGCCCCCGTCCACAAGCGTCCCTCGCGCGGTTCCTACACCGGCTACGGCAAACGTCAGCCCTCCAACCGGCCGCCGGTCCTCTCCAAGAAGGAGACGACCACACTCAACGGCGCCGAGGTGCAGGGATCCGAGCTCAACGGCCGACTCCCGGGGCGAGTCGGCAACGAAGGAGAACAGGCGTGAGCGACCTTCCCGCCAGACCAGTGGATCGTGAGCGGATCGCCCGCGCGGTCCGGGAGATCCTCATCGCCATCGGGGAGGACCCCGACCGTGAGGGGCTCGTCAAGACCCCCGATCGTGTCGCCAGGGCCTACGAGGAGCAGTTCTCGGGTCTGGGCCAGAAGCCGGGTGACGTGCTCACCACGGTCTTCGAGGCCGATCACGAGGAGATGGTCCTGGTCAAGGACATCGAGCTCTACTCGACGTGCGAGCACCACCTCGTGCCGTTCTACGGGGTGGCGCACGTGGGCTACATACCGGGAGTGGACGGCCGTATCACCGGCCTGAGCAAGCTCGCCCGCCTCGTGGACGTCTACGCCCGCAGGCCACAGGTGCAGGAGCGGCTGACCGGCCAGGTCTCCGACGCCATCATGGACCACCTGAACCCGCGCGGCGTGATCGTGGTGGTCGAGGCGGAACACCTGTGCATGACCATGCGCGGGGTGCGCAAGCCCGGCGCCAAGACGGTCACCTCCGCGGTCCGGGGGATATTCCGCAGCAGTGACCGTACCCGGGCCGAGGCCATGAGTCTCATCCTCGACCGGGCCTGAGACCGGTACCGAATCGTCCGTAGGACCGTCCGTGACAGGTCGGGGTTCGGCCGGTGCGCGTGGTCGGTCCGGAGCGACTCGGAGAACACCTTCACGGGGCCGGGGGCAGCGTGCCCCCGGCCCCTACGCGTACGCGTAGGGTGAAACGCATGGCGCCGAAACACACACTTCCGGGACTGCCCGACCGCGGGCGGTGCCTGGTCATGGGGGTCGTCAACGTCACCCCCGACTCCTTCTCCGATGGCGGGTCCTGGTTCGATCCCGAACGCGCGATCGAACACGGTCTGCGGCTGGTCGAAGAGGGGGCCGACATCATCGACGTGGGCGGTGAGTCCACCAGGCCCGGCGCCCAGCGTGTGGACTCCGCCGAGGAACTGCGCCGCGTCGAACCGGTCGTGCGGGAGCTCGCCTCACGTGGGGTCGCGGTCAGTGTCGACACCATGCGGGCCGAGGTGGCCGAGCGCGCGGTCGAGGCCGGCGCCGTCCTGGTCAACGACGTCAGCGGCGGGTTGGCCGACCCCGAGATGGCACGACTGGTCGCATCTTCCGGTGTCGCCTACGTGTTGATGCACTGGCGTGGGCATAGTCATGACATGCAGAGCCGTGCCGTGTACACGGATGTCGTCCAGGAGGTCCTCGATGAGCTCCGCGACCGTATGGAGGCCATGATCAGTGCAGGAGTCGACCCCGGCCAGATCGTTCTGGACCCGGGGCTGGGATTCTCCAAACGTCCCGAACAGGCGCACAACTGGGCGCTGCTCCAACACCTCGAACGGTTCCACGAACTGGGCCGTCCGGTGTTGGTCGCCGGTTCCCGCAAACGCTTCCTGAGCCGCCTGCTCGGTGACGGCAAGGGCGAGGACCGCCCCTTCGTCGACTGTGACGCGGCCACCGCCGCGGTGACCACCCTGTCCGCGGACCGGGGCGCGTGGGCGGTACGGGTGCACGACGTCCGTCCCAACGCCGACGCCGTACGCGTGGCGGCCGCCTGGTCCGACGGTGGCCGTCGGCTCGACGAGGGTCGTTCCGAGCCCTTGGTCCGGGGTGGCCTGTGAAGTCCCGCCAGGAGGTCATGGAGAGCGTCGCCGAGGCCAACGCCCAGTTCTACAGCGCCATCGAGAACGGTGACATCGACCTGATGGGCACGGTGTGGGCCGAGGAGGACGAGGCCCCCGACCTGGTCTGCGTCAACCCGGGCTGGCCGCTGCTGCGCGGTCGTACCGAGATCATGCGCGCCTGGTCCCTGATCATGGCCAACGTCACCTACATCCAGTACGTGCTCACGGAGACGCACATCGGGGTGGGCGGCGATATCGCCATGGTCACCTGTGAGGAGAACGTGCTGACGGCCGAGGACGGCAGCCCCGGGTTCGTCGCGGGCGGTCAGGTGGTCACCACCAATCTGTTCGTCGACACCGAGCAGGGGTGGCGGCTGTGGTCGCACCACGCCTCGCCGGTCCTGATGGAAGAGGACGAGCCGGAGGCCGAGGACTGATGTCCGACCGCATCGCGCTCCATGGACTGAGGGCCCGGGGCAACCACGGAGTGTTCGACTTCGAGCGTCGCGAGGGCCAGGACTTCGTGGTCGACGCCGTGCTGTACCTGGACACGAGCCCGGCCGCGGCCAGCGACGACGTCGGGGACACCGTGCACTACGGGCTGCTCGCCGACCGTCTCGTCGCGATCGTCACCGGGGAACCGGTCAACCTGATCGAGACGCTGGCCGAACGGCTCGCCGCCGAGTGCATGGTCGAGCCGCTCGTGGAGGGGGTCGAGCTGACCGTGCACAAGCCGTCGGCGCCGATCGAGCACGAGTTCGAGGACGTCTCGGTCACGGTGACCCGTGGGAAGCGGGGTGCGTGGTGACCCGTGCCGTACTCGCCCTGGGCTCCAACCTGGGGGACCGCCACGCCACCCTGCGGGGGGCCGTGGACGCGCTGTTGTCCGGGCCGAAGGCGCCCACGCCCGTCGTGCTCTCGCCGGTCTATGAGACCGCCCCGGTGGGGGGTCCCGAACAGGACACGTATCTGAACGCGGTCCTGGTCGTGGACTTCGACGGCACCGCCGGGGAGCTGCTGGAGCGCGCACAGGCGGTCGAACGGGACTTCGACCGGGTCCGGGAGGTGCGGTGGGGCCCGCGCACGCTGGACGTGGACGTGATCGCCTTCGGGGACACCGTCGACGACGACCCCGTCCTGACGTTGCCGCACCCGCGCGCCCACCTGCGCGCGTTCGTGCTGCGGCCCTGGCTGGACGCCGACCCCGCGGCGGTCGTGCCCGGCCGGGCCCCGGTGGCGACGCTGCTCGCCGACGTGGAGGCCGCCGACACCACCGGGGAACAGAAGCTGACGCGCCGGGACGATCTGGCCCTGCGGCTTCCGGGGGAGGCGGATCGCTGATGTCCGGCGACGACCGGGGCACGCTCTCCCCGACCGGGTGGCGTGTCCCGTCGGTCCTGGCGGCTCTCGGGGCCCTGGTCGGCCTCTTCATCGCCAACTCGCTGTCCGGGCTGCCGCTGATCCCGTGGTCGGCGATCCCGACCTTGTTGCTGCTGGCCTTCGCCGAGTCCTACACCGCGGGACGGACCGCGCGGCGCATTCGACGCGAGCCGGGGACCGAACCCATCGCACCGCTCAGCGCCGCCCGCCTGCTGGCCCTGGCCAAGGCGAGCGCCCTGTTCGCGTCGATCGCCGCGGGCTTCTTCGCGGGTATGGCCCTGTCGATCACCGAACGGCTGGACCTGCCCACGCATCGCGAGGCCTTCCTGATCTCGCTGGGCACCGCCCTGGCCGCGGGTCTGCTCCTGGCCGCGGCGCTGTACCTGGAGCACGCGTGCCGGGTCCCCGACGACGACGGCGAGGACGACACCGACGACACGCCACGGGCCACCTGAACATCCGGTGTTCGCTGCGCGCCTTCACCGACCCTTGCGCGCTGATGGTTGACTGAGGCCGTGGAGACCAGTGAATCGACACCCGAGACCGAGTCCGAGACGGGATCGACGAGTGTGGAGCGGCCCCTGGACGCGGCCTTCGCCGCACCCGAGGGTCTGTCCTGGCGGCGTATCCCACCGGCGTTGGCCTGGTATCGACGGCTGGTGACCACGGCGGGATGCCTGGTCGCCGGGGTGGTCGGCGGCGTGCTGCTGTTCATGTGGGACAGCCCGCTTCGGGCCGGGATCTGGGCCGCTCTCGCCCTGGTCGTCGCGGCCCTGATGTGGTTCCTCGCGGGTCGGTTCCAACGCTCCTGGGGCTACACCGAGGCGTCGGCCGAGTTGTACCTGACCTACGGGGTGTTCGTCCGGCAGCTCGTGGTGGTGCCCTACGGCCGGATGCAGGTCGTGGACGTCACCACCGATCTGCTCGAACAGGCGCTGGGAATCGCGACGGTGCGTGTGCGCACCGCGGCGAGCACCGCGGACGCGCGGGTGGTCGGGCTCCCGCTGTCCGATGCCGTCCAGTTGCGCGACCGGCTCGCCGCGCGCAGCGAGAGTTTCTCCACGGGGTTGTAAGTGCACGGATCGCCTCAGCAGGAACCAGGGTGGGCTCCGCCGGGAGGCGGGGCGAACCGCCCTCCGCAGGGACCGCCCCAAGGGTCGCCGCCGGGTCCGAACCAGGGCGCGCGCCCGCCGGGGTCCGCGCCCTACCCACCGACGCAAGGCCCCTACCCGCGTTTCCAGGGTCCGGTCATGCCGGCACGGCCCGGATGGGGGCCGCCGCTCCCGCCGCCTCCGAAGGACGACATCACCACCGGCGTGTTCCGGGCGCACTGGATGATCATCCCGTTGCAGATCATCGCGGTGACGCTGGTGTTCGTCGCGTTGATCGGGCCGATCCTGGTGATGTTCGGGTTCGCCTGGGTGCTGTTCATGGCGTTGGCGGTGCTGTTCGGCTCCTTCGCCTACGCGTTGCCCTCCTGGTGGTACGGCACCTTCGGACTCCGAGAGGACCACCTGGTGGTGCACACGGGATTGGTCCTGCGCAGTGCCAGGGAGATCCCGCTGAGTCGGCTCCAGGCGGTGGACGTGGTCCAGCCGTTGCTGATGCAGGTGTTCGGGATGGCGGAGCTGCGCGTCGAGCTGGCCGGCGGGGACGGTAGCGCCATCCGGCTGCGCTGCCTGCCCAGAGGTCTCGCGGAGCGGATGCGGGTAGCGGTGCTCGCCCACGCGGCGGGGCTCCCGGGCCGCGCTCCGGAGGCCCCGGAATGGCCGTTCTACCGCCTGCCCTTCCCGCTGTTGCTGGGGGCGTTGACCTTCAGGGTGCCGATCCTGGTCTCCTTCATCCTGCTGCTCATGCTGGCCACGGCGTTCGTGGTCTTCCTGGAGCCGGGTGTGCTGGGCGCGGTGGTGCCGCTCGCGTTGGGGCTGCTGCGCTACTACTGGGGCCCGCTGGCGCGGTACACGGACTTCTACGCGTCGTTGTCCTCGGACGGTCTGAGGCTGCGCTACGGCATGTTCCAGCGTCGGATGCAGACCGTCCCGCCCGGTCGGGTGCAGGCGGTTCGGATCGTGGAACCGATGCTGTGGCGGGCTCTGGGGGTGGCCCGGGTGGAGGCGACCGTCGCGGGGTACGCGGGGGCCCGACAGGGCGACTCGGCGGACCTGCTGCCGGTGGCGCCGCGGTCCAAGGCGTTCACGTTGGTGAACGAGGTCTTCCCCGGGAGCGAGGCGGCGGTGGTGCCGCTGGTGGCCGACCGGACGCGTTCGGCGGACGCGGCCGGGGTGGACGAGCGGTTGTTCGTGAGCGTGCGCGGCGTGTTCTGCCGGGTCACGGAGATCGTCCCGGTGGAGCGGGTACAGACGCTGCGGCTCTCCTCCGGTCCGATCGCACGCCTGAGAGGGCGGGTCACGGTCGACGTGGACACGCCTCCGGGGCCGGTGTCGGCGCGCGCGACCGACCGGGGCGCGGTGGAGGGACGTCGTTTCCTGGACGATTTGGCCGAGGCCGGCAGGCGGGCACGGGTTCCCTCCGCGGGCACGGAACGATGGGCGACCCGGGCGACCATGCACGCGGAATCCGGCCAAAGGGAACACCCGGGCGAGGACGCGGAGATTTCTCCGCGTGACACCCCCGAGATGTGAATGTGGCGTGTGTCACACGTGGGGCTGTAGGTGGCCGTGGTTGCGGGTTGCATGTCCGACATGTCTGCTCACAGATGGTGATATTTCCTGGTCGCGGGCCATAAAAGCTTCGGGTTTCTGGTCACGTTCGGCGGCTGAGTATGGCTAAATGGTGACCGAACACGGGGAGTGTTCACTGTCATACACATCGTCAATGGTTTCGACCGTTTGGCGCCCCCCGCCAAACGGTCCTGACGGGAGAAATTCATGCTGAAGAAGGCCTTCGCCGTTACCGCCATCACCGCTGCCGCCGCCGGCGTCCTCTTCGCCGGGTCCCCGGCCATGGCCAACAGCAACGCGTTCACCTCCGGTAACGGCGGCATCCTGAGCGGCAACCAGCTCATCGCCGACCTCGACGTGCCGGTCAACGTCTGCGGCAACTCGATCGCGCTGCTGGGCGTCTCCGGTGCCAACTGTGTCGACTCCGGCGCCACCGTGAAGAACTAGTTCGGGTCACCGAACCGACCCGATCCGGGCGGGGTGAACAGTCGGAAGGCGCCTTCCGCTGAACCGCCCTCGGGTCCCTGGGCTTCATCGCGTCAAGCGCCACCCCGTGACGACGGGGTGGCGCTTTTCGTGTGTCCGTGGTCCGTGCTCCGGCAACGGTCGACCGCAACCGGTGTTGTCGCCGCGCGCTAACCCCGAAGCGGTGGTGACGTTGCGCGAGCAGGGGCGACGCGAAGTCTGAGCCTTTGTCCGGGTGGGCCCCGGGAAGTACCGCGACCGTGGGTGATGGTCGTCGACTTCTCGTGATCAATGCAGATCAGAGTGCGTTTCGCGATCGTCTCCGTAGGTAATTTCTTCCCCGACGCCAACAGGCGTCGTCGAACCAAGAGTCCGGGCGGCTCCCCCCGACCGGACGCCTAAGGAGACAAAGTAGTGCTGAAGAAGACGCTCGCAGTCGGTGTCGTGACCCTCGCCTCCGCCGGGGTCATCCTCTCCGCCACGCCGGCCGCGGCGCAGGGCGGAGCCTGGACCTCCGGTCACGGCTCCGACGTCAGCGGCAACATCGCCTACATCAACGATGTGAACAACACCAACGTCGGCTGCGGAAACTCCAACGCGGTGCTGGGCCAGACCCTCGCCTCCTGCTACAACGCCGGGGTCATCATCCAGAACTGATGCCGGGGCCCGGCCGCCGCGAGACGGTCGGCCGGGGCGGGCGGAACACACGCGGGGGCGGGCGACGATGCCCGTCCCCGCTCCATGTCCCCGTCACCTCCCGGAACCTTCCTCACCAGGGGCGGGGCGACGGTCCACCACAGGGGGAGGACTATCGTGTGCTCAGACCTCGGCGCGCGGGAAGCGAACGCGCACCGGACCAGGAGGGGATGCGGAGCACATGGAGACGACACAGGGGCGCCCCGCCCGTCTGCGGGTCGGCGTCGTCGGAGCCGGACGTGTCGGCTCCGTCCTCGGCCTCGCCCTGGCCAGGGCCGGACACAAGGTCGTGGCGGCCAGCGCGGTCTCCGAGGCGTCGGTGACCCGCGTGGAGAAGCGTCTGGACGGTGCCCGCCTCCTCGAACCCGCCCAGGTGGTCGAGGCCAGTGACCTGGTACTGCTCACCGTTCCCGACGACGCCCTTCCCGACCTGGTCGAGGGGCTCGCCGGAACCGGGGTCGACCTGCGCGGCAAGATCCTCGTCCACGCCAGCGGCGCCCACGGCTACAGCGTCCTCGCCCCCGCCACCATCGTCGGGGCACTACCCCTGGCACTGCACCCCGCCATGACCTTCACCGGTCGCGACGAGGACATCGAACGACTCACCGACTGCACCTTCGGTGTCACCGCCCCCGACCAGCTGCGCCCCATCGCCGAGGCCCTCGTCGTCGAGATGGGCGCCGAACCGGTGTGGATCGCAGAGGACAAGCGCACCCTGTACCACGCGGCCCTGGCCGGAGGCGCCAACCACCTGGTCACCCTCGTCGCCGACAGCGCCTCCCTGCTCTCCGCCGCAGGGGTGCCCGAACCCGGGCGCCTGCTCGCCCCGATGCTCTCGGCCGCTTTGGACAACGCCCTGCGCCTGGGCATCCACGGGCTCAGCGGCCCCGTCCTGCGCGGTGACGCCGGGACGGTCGCCGGTCACATCGAACAACTGCGGGAGAACGCCCCCGAGAGCGTCGCCAGCTACGTCGAACTCGCCCGGCTCACCGCGGATCGGGCCATCAACGCCGGGCTGCTCAAGCCTGAGGACGCCGCGCGGCTGCTCGACGTCCTGCGCCGCTGAGGAAGCGCACCGCCGAGCCCCGAACCACTCCGGCGCGCGGAACCCCGGTCCGCGAGCCACCGTGCTCACCAGGAAGAGATCGATGACCGACCCCACCACGCCCGCCACCGGCGGGCCCCTCGTGGTCCGAACCCCGGACGAACTGCGCCGTGCCCTCGACGGCCGTGGCCGTGTGGGTCTGGTCCCCACCATGGGCGCCCTCCACGGTGGACACCGCACCCTCATGCGACTGGCCCGTGAGAAGGCCGAGACCGTTGTGGTCAGCGTCTTCGTCAACCCCCTCCAGTTCGGCCCGAACGAGGACCTCGACCGCTACCCGCGCGACCTGCCGGCCGACGTCGGGGTGTGCGCGGAGGAAGGGGTGGACGTGGTCTTCGCCCCCGAGGTGGAGACCATGTACCCCGCCGAGCAGATGGTCACCGTCGACGCCGGAGCCATGGGCGAACGCCTGGAGGGCGCCTCCCGGCCCGGGCACTTCACCGGTGTCCTGACCGTGGTCACCAAGCTGTTCCAACTGGTCCGCCCCGACCTCGCCGTCTTCGGTGAGAAGGACGCCCAGCAGATCGCCCTCGTCCGACGCATGGTCGTCGACCTGAACCTCCCGGTCGAGATCGTCGGCGCGCCCACCCTGCGCGACGCCGACGGCCTGGCCTCCTCCAGCCGCAACGTCTACCTCGACGCCGAGCACCGCGACAGCGCCCTCACGCTCTCCCGTGCCCTGCGCGCCGGGGTCGAGGCGACCGCCGGCGGGGCCGAGGGTGTCCGAGAGGCCGCCCGCGCCGTCCTCGACGAGGCCGCGAAGGCGACCCCACCGGTCGAACTCGACTACCTCGCCCTGGTGGACCCGGCCACCTTCGCCGAAGCGTCCCCGGAACATCGGGGCGACGCCGTCCTGGCCGTCGCCGCCCGGGTGGGCCCCACGCGACTCATCGACAACGTGTCGGTGACCCTCTAGTGGTGTCCGTCGGGCCGAGTCCGTTCAGACCGTTCAGAAAGCGACCCCCGGATGAGTGCTGACAGACAGACCCGGATCACGGCCCCCGAACCCGGGTGGACCACCCACGCCGACGTCGTGGTCGTCGGTTCGGGCATCGCGGGCCTGAGCACCGTGCTGCGCTACGTTCAGCGCACCGACGCGGGTCGGGTCGTCCTGGTCACCAAGGACCGTCTGTCCACCGGATCGACCGCCTTCGCCCAGGGCGGCATCGCCGCTGCCATGGCTCCCGAGGACGGGCCCGTCGCCCACATGGTCGACACGCACCTGGCCGGGGCCGGCCTGTGCGACCCCCACGCCGTCAACGTGCTCGCCACGGAGGGGCCCGACGCCCTGCGCTGGCTCATCGGACTGGGCGCCGAGTTCGACCGCGACGACGACGGCGAACTCTCCCTCACCAGGGAGGGCGGCCACCGAGCCGACCGGGTGGCCCACGCAGGAGGGGACGCCACCGGTGCGGAGATCCAACGCGCCCTCGTGCGCGCCGTCCGCGGCGCCGAACGTGTGGAGATCATCGAGCACGCCCTGGCCCTGGACGTCCTGCGCGACCCCGCCACCGGTCGGGTCGGCGGAATCACCCTGCACGTCATGGGGGAGGGTGATCGTGACGGGGTGGGCGCGGTCCGGGCCCCCGCCGTGGTCCTGGCCACCGGCGGCATGGGCCAGGTGTTCGCGGCCACCACCAACCCGCCCGTGTCCACCGGGGACGGCCTGGCCCTGGCCGCCCGGGCCGGTGCGCGCCTGCGCGACCTGGAGTTCATCCAGTTCCACCCCACCGTCCTGTGGCTGGGCCCGGACGCACGCGGTCGACAACCCCTCGTCTCGGAGGCGCTGCGCGGTGAGGGCGCCTACCTCGTCGACGCCGAGGGGCGACGCGTCATGACGGGGGTGCACGACCTCGCCGACCTCGCCCCCCGCGACGTGGTCGCACGGACCATCGCCCGGGTCATGGCCGAGCGGGACACCGACCACGTGTACCTGGAGACCCGCCACTTCGGCCGGGCCACGTGGGAGCGTCGCTTTCCCACCATCCTGGCGTCCTGCCGCGCCCACGGCATCGACCCGCTGACCCAGGCCATCCCCGTGGCGCCGGCCGCCCACTACGCTTCCGGCGGGGTGGAGGTCGACATCGACGGTCGTACCGGGGTTCCCGGGCTGTGGGCCGTGGGCGAGGTGGCCCGCACCGGAGTGCACGGGGCCAATCGCCTGGCCTCCAACTCGCTGTTGGAGGGGTTGGTCTACGCCGACCGCATCGCCGCCCGACTCGTCGCGGAACCGGTCCCGGAGCAGACGGAGGCCGTGACCGCCGGCGCGTCCGCCCCGCCCGTCGACCCGTCGACCGCCGCGCGGGTCCGTGCCCTGATGTCCCGTCACGCCGGGGTCCTGCGTACCGGTGAGGGACTCCGGGCCCTGGTCGCCGAACTCGACGTCCTGGCCGAGAACACCGACGAGGTCGCCCCCGACACCGCGTCCTGGGAGACCGCGAACCTGCTCACCGTGGCCCGCCTGGTGGCCGCGGCGGCCAGAGGACGCGCGGAGAGCCGAGGCTCCCACCAGCGCGCCGACACACCGGAACCCCGCCCCGAGCTGCGTACGCGGCCCGTGATCGTCCGACTTGAAGGGGACACCATCGTGACCACCGACGACAAGCGAGGGCCCTCGCTCCCGCCCGCCCTGGAAGCCGAACTGGACGGCATCACCTTCCCCCTGGGCCGGCCCGATCCGGCACCGGAGGCGCGCACAGAGTTCACGCTGCCCTGGACCGCCCCACACCAGAGTCACGTGGACACCGTGCTGAGAGCCCTGTCCGAGGACCTCACCGCCGGTCCTCGTATCGACGTCACCACCGTGGCGACCATCCCCGCCGAACAGGTGCGCACCGCCCACGTGGTGGCGCGGGCCGACGGCACCGTCAGTGGCCTGCCCTTGGCGGAGCTGGTGTTCTGGCTGGTCGCCGACGGTGCCTTGGAGGTGACCCGGTCGGCCGGTGACGGTGATTCCGTCAAGCGCGGCGACGTGCTCATGACGGTCACCGCCCGTACCCGTGACCTGCTCACCGCCGAGCGCACCGCCCTCAACCTGATCACCCACATGTCCGGGATCGCGACCGCCACCCGAACCTGGGTGGACGCCGTGGCCGGGACGGAAGCCCGTGTTCGGGACAGCCGAAAGACCACCCCCGGACTGCGGGCCCTGGACAAGTACGCGGTGCGATGCGGAGGTGGGGTCAACCACCGGTACTGCCTCAGTGACGCCGGGCTGATCAAGGACAACCACGTCGTCGCCGCCGGAGGGGTGGGCGCGGCGGTCCGCGCCATCCGGGAACGCTTCCCCGGTCTTCCCCTGGAAGTGGAGGTCGACCGGATCGACCAGATCGAGGACGCCCTGGCAGCGGGGGCGGAGGAGATCCTGCTCGACAACTTCTCGGTGCCGGAACTGCGCGAGGCCGTCGCCCTGGTGAAGGGCCGCGCTCGCCTGGAGTCCAGTGGTGGCCTCACCCTGAAGGTGGCCGCCGACGTGGCCGCCACGGGGGTCGACTACCTGGCGGTGGGGGCCCTCACCCATTCCAGTCCGGCGCTGGATATCGCGCTCGACCTGGCCTGAACCGTCCGGGTGATGGAAGATTCCATTGGTACCCACCACTTCGACCAAGGATGAGGCCCCCAGAATGCTGCTGGCGATCGACGTCGGTAACTCCGAGACGGTGCTCGGGCTCTTCGACTCCGATGACCTTCTCGAACACTGGAGGGTGGGGACCGACGTTCGCCGCACCGCGGACGAGTGGGCGGTGGTGCTGCGCGGCCTCATCGACGGGAGCTCGCTGAGCGACCTGGGCGGGGTCGAAGGCATCGCCATGTGCTGCTCGGTGCCCTCCGTCCAGCACGAGATGCGCGACATGTTCCGCCGGCACTTCGGGGACCTGCCGGCGGTCATCGTCGAACCGGGCGTGAAGACGGGTGTGCCGATCCGGATGGACAACCCCAAGGAGGTCGGCAGCGACCGGATCATCAACGCGCTGGCCGCCGGTCACCTCTACGGGGGCCCGAGCGTGGTGGTGGACTTCGGCACGGCGACCACGTTCGACGCGGTCAGCCCCAAGGGCGAGTACGTGGGCGGCGCCATCGCGCCGGGCATCGACATCTCCGTGGACGCCCTGTCCCGAAGGGGCGCCCAGCTGCACATGGTGGAGATCGTCAAGCCGCGGACGGCGATCGCGAAGAACACCACCGAGGCGCTGCGCTCGGGCATCGTGTTCGGGTTCGCCGGCCAGGTCGACGGGATCGTGGACCGGATGGTCGCGGAACTGACGGACAACCCGGACGACGTCACGGTCGTGGCCACCGGAGGTCTGGCCACGACCGTGGTGGACGAGTGCGAGACGATCGATGTGCACGAGCCCTGGTTGACCCTCACCGGCCTGCGCCTGGTCTTCGAACGCAACGTCGACTGAGCCGCCGGCCGGGGCGGAGGCTCGAACGAGGTCGTGACGGGTGCCCGGCCCCTCCGATGGGCCCTTCGCTCCGCGGGTGTCGGTGAGGTTGCGCCGAACCTTCCGCGCACGGGCCCGATCCGGTCGGTGGGAGTGTCCGACACGGGTAGGATCGGGCCCGTGAATGACGCGCACGACGACACCTACGACGACCTGCCCGAACAGATGCGAGTCCGGCGGCAGAAGCTGGACCGGCTCCGGGAGGAGGGCATCGACCCCTTCCCCGTGAACTACCCGCGGACCATGTCGATCGGCCCAGTGCGCGACAAACACCAGGGCCTTGAGCCCGACACCCACAACGGGGACAAGGTCGCCATCGCCGGCCGCGTCATGCTCTACCGCACGGGTGGCAAGCTCTGCTTCGCCACCCTGCGCGACGAGACCGGGGACGTGCAGATCATGCTGTCCCTGGACCAGGTCGGCAAGGAGAGCCTGGACGCCTGGAAGGCCGACGTCGACCTCGGTGACCACGTGGGTGTGGAGGGCGAGGTCATCACCTCCCGCCGCGGTGAACTGTCGATCCTGGTGAGCTCCTGGACGCTGACGGCCAAGTGCCTGCGTCCGCTCCCGGAGAAGCACAAGGGCCTGACCGACCCCGAGGCCCGCGTGCGTCAGCGCTACGTGGACCTCATCGTCAACCCCGAGGCCCAGCAGATGGTGCGCCGCCGATCGGCCGCCATCCGCGCGATCCGGGAGGGCCTGAGCGACCGCGACTTCATCGAGGTCGAGACCCCCATGCTGATGCGGGTGCACGGTGGCGCCACGGCGCGTCCGTTCACCACGCACATCAACGCCTACGACATGGACCTGTACCTGCGCATCGCCCCGGAACTGTCGCTCAAGCGGCTGGTCGTGGGCGGTCTGGAGAAGGTCTTCGAGATCAACCGGAACTTCCGGAACGAGGGCGCGGACTCCACGCACAACCCCGAGTTCACGATGCTGGAGTTCTACCAGGCGTACGCGGACTACAACGTGATGGCCGACATCACCCGGGACCTGATCCAGGAGGCGGCCCGCGCCGTCTACGGCTCCACCACTATCGAGCGTGACGGCCAGACCTTCGACCTGGGCGGGGAGTGGCCGCGGGTCACCCTCTACGGTGCGGTCTCCGAGGCCCTGGGGGCCGAGGTCACCCCGCGCACCCCGATCGAGGAGGTCCGCCGTCTGGCCGAGGCCAAGGGTGTGGAGTTCGACCACGCCTGGGGTCAGGGCAAGCTCGTCGAGCACGTCTTCGAGGAGCTGGTGGAACACACCCTGGTCCAGCCCACCTTCGTGTGCGACTACCCCGTGGAGACGAGCCCGCTCACCCGCCGGCACCGCGAGGACCCGCTGCTCACCGAGAAGTGGGACCTGATCGGTTTCGGGATGGAGCTGGGCACCGGTTACTCGGAACTGGTCGACCCGGTCGAGCAGCGCCGTCGACTCACCGAGCAGTCGCTGATGGCGGCCGAGGGCGACCCCGAGGCGATGCAGTTGGACGAGGACTTCCTGCGCGCGCTGGAGTACGGTATGCCGCCGACCGGTGGTGTGGGTGTGGGCATCGACCGTCTGCTGATGGCCTTCACCGGCAAGAACATTCGGGAAACTGTCCTTTTCCCGATCGTGAAGCCGTCCGGGGAGTAGCACCACGCATCTTGACCCCTCTTTGGGGTGAATAGGTACAGAGGGAATCCCGTTACGGGATGACCGAAAGAAGTCAGAGGGCCGTCGCGCAACCGAAGCGGCGGCCCTCGTTCGTCACTTCGGCCACCTGGGAGAACGTGGCCTATGGCACGAGATGTCGCTCACTTTCCGGCCATAGGGAACGAACTTCCGGTCAGGTCGAGATGGCCAACCGGCCAGAACCTTCTTTTTCCGAGAGGTTCCAGTGGCCGCGGAGCCGTTCTCGGGTGAAGATTGTTTACGCAGGTCAGCCCCGGAGGGGTATTTCACCTTCCATGACATTGCGACCCAGCGTCCATTGACGATCACGCATGGTCATTTATCGGCCCTTGACGGTAACAACAGAGCGGCCTAGCGTGCTGAGAGCGGACCTTGGTCCGTGAGTTCGCCGAAGTGGATCGAGAAGAACGGTGAGCCGGGATGTCGGGCCGAGGACCGGTCCAGCATCCCCCGCACACGTAGCCACGGTGTGGTCTGTCCGTCCCAGATCACAGCATCCCTGGCATCACGTGTGTCTCGTGCTCCCCACCTCCCCCACCCCTGTGCCAGAGGGGTTCGTCGGGGATGGGTCGGGTGGCCGGGACTCACCACGCGCCGACAGCCGGTCGGATGCGCCCTTCGGTCGATGAGTCGATGTTCCGCACTCATATGAATGAGGGAGGACGGAGTGGAACAGGCCACACTCGTACGCCGTGCCGTCGAGGACCAGAGCCTCATGCGTGACCCCCGGGAGAACGTGGTTCCCCTGCAGGGCCGGCGGGAGCACGCCCAGCCGGGCGTGTACACCCCGGTCGAGTTGGGTCACGAGGAGCTGGAACTGCTCGCCGAGATCGCCACAGGTGTCACCACCGAAGTGGCCGCGCGGCACCTCGAGCTCAGTGCTCGGACCCTGCGTCGTCGCATTCGCAACATCTGCGACGTGCTCGGGGTGAACACACCCATCGAGGCGGTCGTGTGGGCCGCCAGGCGTCAGCTCATCTGAGCCGACCACGCCCGGGAGACGACCGGGTGACACATACGGGCATACCGGCCCCGCGCGCCCGCGCGTCCCACCGGTGGAAGAGCGTTCCGGTCTGAGGTCGTGAAGGCGTAGTCTGGTCCGGCTATGCCCGTTCGTCATGTTCGGGTGCGTCGGGCGCGTACGTCCGACGTCACCCACATCCGCCGCCTCGTCGACACCTACTCCGTCGACCGCCGCGTGCTCTCCAAGAGCACGGTCAACCTCTATGAGGACGTCCAGGAGTTCTGGGTGGCCGAGGCGGAGACCACCTCCGACGGCCCCGTGGAACCCGCGTCCGGGCGAGAGGGCCTCTCCGTGGTCGGCTGCGGGGCGCTGCACGTCCTTTGGGAGGACCTCGCGGAGGTTCGCACGGTCGCGGTCGATCCCGCGTTGCGCGGTTTCGGCGTGGGTCATCGAATCGTGACCGCATTGCTCGACACGGCCCGCGGGCTGGGTGTGCGTCGTGTGTTCTGCCTGACATTCGAGACCGGTTTCTTCGCCCGACACGGCTTTGTGCCGATCCAGGGCACTCCTGTCTCCTTCCGCGTGTACGAGGAACTTCTACGTTCCTATGACGAGGGTGTCGCGGAATTCCTCGACCTGGAGCGGGTCAAACCCAACACTCTCGGGAACACGAGGATGCTTGTGCATCTGGAGGAGGGTCCCGTAGGTTCCTCGGGCTAAAGGTTCCGGGTGCGGATAGGTACCGGCTCGCCATACCTCCCAAGGCATCCGGTCCATGTGGTGGAGAGATCGAGCGCTTAAGCACACCGGGTGGTATGGGAGTGGAAGAGTGCGGGTAATGTGTACCTGCGTCCGCCGGGTCGGCAGGGTTCGTCGACTACCGATGAGATGACGGGATCGCACGTTTTTCGGTTCCGCCGAGTAGCCGCTCCTCACCTTCCGTCCGCGAACCGGTGCGGGGCGGGAACTTCCGATCGGACATTGGTGCCTGAAGGGCTTTGACGAGACCTCTTCGGTACGTCCGGTGTCGAACCGGGGGCAAACGATGTCTATGATGTCTGGTATGCGATTGTCCGGGCCACCGGCGCGCCATCCCCCCGGACCGACCCGACACTGAGTCGGGTATTTGCTGCAATAAGTAACAACCAGGAAGGGCAGGGCGCTTCGATGGGCGACTTTTTGTCATCGGTGCTTCCCCCTGGACTGATCGACGTATTGTCCGCGCTCATCCCGCCGGTGGTTGTCGCGACCGTCTTCTGCGCCTTCGTCATCAAGCTGCTCCGTAAGGAGATGGCTCCGAGGCGGATGGACGGAAGCCTGGTCAGCGAGGACGCCACCTCGGATGACAGTGCGGCTGACAAGGGCGCGGCCGAGGTCGAGGAGACCAAGGCGACGAACGAGACGCCGATTACCCAGGATGGGGAACGCACCGAATCCGAGGGGCGTTAGATACGCTGCCGGTTCGATCCGGCCATCGAGACTCCCCGAGGTCGGGGGACGTGTGCACACGGGCCAACTCATGCGCCCCGTGCGGTTCCGGTGACCCCGAATCCTCGTCTGGTGGGCCACGTCGATTTCATCGCGTCGGGAATTGTCTTTCGCGTTCTCGCGAGATAGCTTTATATTCAGGTGCTACAGACACCTCTCTTCTGAAAGGTTTGATTCCATGGCACAGAAGGTCCAGGTTTTCCTGGTGGACGACCTCGACGGTGGCGAGGCCGAGGAGACGGTGACGTTCGGCCTCGACGGGTCGACGTACGAAATCGACCTCAGCGCGGATAATGCCGGCAAGCTCCGTGAGGCTCTTGGCCCGTTCGTCGAGGCCTCTCGTAAGGCCCCCGCGAAGCAGGGTCGTGGTGGCGCCCGGCGTGGAAGCCGGAATGCCCCCAGCCGTGAGCGCAGCGCCGAGATTCGCGCCTGGGCGAAGGCCGCCGGGAAGCCGGTCAATGAGCGTGGCCGTATCCCCGCCGCCATCGTCGCCGAATATGAGGCCATCAAGGGCTGAGTTCGCCGTCGACTCGGGTCCGCCGAAATGTTGTCAGGTCTTGATCGGATTTCGACCTGAGTCCCGCCGACGTCGCACCCGATCCTCCGGCAGGATCCGGTCCGTCAACGAACGGGCCGTGACCCACCGGACGCAGGGGATAACGGGGAAGGCGAGGATTTTCGGTGGAATCGGGCGGAGCCGCTCGGTCGTGAGCGCCAAGCAGGTGCGGAGACCGTTCGTTGGAGGACACCCCGCGCTGCGGGCACGCGGTCCCCGCTCCCGTTTGGCCCGGCCTCGACGCACTCCGACCCCGTGAGCGGACCGCGCTTGCCGGTGGTCCGGTGCGCGGCGGTCCCACCACGGGCCGTCGCTCCCATCGGTCACCGACCCGGTTCGGTCGGAAGCATCGACATCCGCGGACCAATTCCGCTCGAAGAACAACACGCTTCGGCTTGTTCGCTAAGAGCCGATAATGGGGCTAACGCACGTGCGGCCCGGGCACTCTCGTGATGGATGGGATGTCCGGGCCGTTCGCCTTCGGCGTACAGGGAAATCTGACGCGGCAATTGGTAGTTGGATGTTGGGTGAACGCCCTATCGTCGGGGAAAGTCTCTGGCACGGACGGCTGCGGTCGGTCGTGCGGGAGATGTTCGTCCGAGTCGGCCACGGTCGGCGAGGACGGGCGGTGCGACAGTGCTCCCCGGGGCGGTTATCCCTGTGGGGCCTATATGCGGAAGAGTCGGGTCGGTAATGACCGTCCCTGCCTGACCGCTCTGTAGAGGAGCGACGAGACATGTTCGAGAGGTTTACCGACCGCGCGCGGCGAGTGGTGGTTCTGGCCCAGGAAGAGGCCAGGATGCTCAACCACAACTACATCGGTACGGAGCACATCCTGCTCGGCCTCATCCACGAGGGTGAGGGTGTCGCCGCCAAGGCCCTGGAGAGTCTTGGGATCAGCCTCGAAGCGGTTCGGCAGCAGGTCGAGGAGATCATCGGCCAGGGCCAACAGGCTCCGTCGGGGCACATTCCCTTCACCCCTCGGGCCAAGAAGGTCCTCGAGCTGTCGCTGCGCGAGGCGCTTCAGCTCGGTCACAACTACATCGGCACCGAGCACATACTGCTGGGCCTGATCCGCGAGGGCGAGGGCGTCGCCGCCCAGGTCCTCGTCAAGCTGGGCGCCGACCTCAACCGGGTTCGCCAGCAGGTCATCCAGCTGCTGCACGGCTACCAGGGCAAGGAGCCGCAGGCCACCGGGGCCTCCTCCGAGTCCACACCCTCCACCTCGCTGGTGCTGGACCAGTTCGGCCGCAACCTGACGCAGGCCGCTCGCGAGTCCAAGCTCGACCCGGTCATCGGTCGTGACAACGAGATCGAGCGGGTCATGCAGGTCCTGTCCCGCAGGACCAAGAACAACCCGGT
>NZ_DYZD01000017.1 GCF_020741345.1 Nocardiopsis listeri | reverse complement strand
AACTTCTACACCTACGAGGTCTTCCGCGAGGAGACCGTGTTGCCCGAGGACTTCTGGGTGGTCACCCCCGACCCCTTCGAGGAGGCCTCGGAGGAGGAGCCCGGACGCGCGCTGCTCACCCTCACCACCTGCGCGCCCAAGCTCAACAACACACACCGACTCATCGTCTGGGCGGAACTGGCCGAGACCACGCCCAAGTCCGAGGGAATGCCGGAGTCCATCGCGCACATGGCGCCGGAAGCCTAGGGAGGGTTCACGAATGTACGGCCTGATCTGGCGCATCCTGCCGGGACCATGGGCGTCGAAGTTCATCATGGCGGTCGGCCTGCTCGCGGGCGGCGCCGCGCTGCTGTGGTTCTTCGCCTTCCCCGCGATCTCCCCCCACATGCCGTTCAACGACGGCGCCGTGGACACGTCCGACATCGGGGGTGAGGAGGCCCCCGCCGGCGCGCCCGGTGAGGACGCCGAATCGACCGGTGGTGAACCGGGGGGCGCTCCCGAGGCCGACCCGGAAGCCGAAGAGGGCGGCGTCTAGGACACCAGGGACGACAGCGGTTTCGACGCTGAAGAGGAACAACAGGGCGGCGCGGTGCACGGGCACCGTGCCGCCCGTCGTGAGGTGGTGGATCGGTGGGCCGTTGTGCGCGGCACCACTGCCGGGGCTCCGTCTTCGGGACCGGGTAACCACTAACCTCGAGCAGGTGAGCAACGGGGGACGAGACGAATGACGGTGACGCAGACCTCGCAAGAGGATCGCCTGAGCGGCCTTCGGGCCTGGCAGAGGGAGGCCTTCGAGGAGTACTTCCGCAGGCAGCCGCGCGACTTCCTCGCGGTGGCCACCCCCGGCGCGGGCAAGACCACCTTCGCTCTCACCCTGGCCAGTGAGCTCCTCCAGCGGCACGCCGTGCGTTCGATCACCATCGTCTGCCCCACCGAGCACCTCAAGAAGCAGTGGGCGGAGGCCGCGGCGCGGTTCGGGATCCCCATCGACCCCGAGTTCAGGAACGGACAGGGCGCGCTGGGACGGCAGTACCTCGGCGCGGCCGTCACCTACGCGCAGGTGGCCGCGCACCCGATGCTGCACCGCAACCGCACCGAGTCGCGCAAGACCCTGGTGATCTTCGACGAGGTCCACCACGCCGGCGACGCCCTGTCCTGGGGCGAGGCGGTGCGAGAGGCCTTCGATCCGGCCACCCGACGGCTGTCGTTGACCGGCACCCCGTTCCGCTCCGACATCAACCCCATCCCGTTCGTGGACTACGTTCAGGACGGTGCCGGGGTCAGGCGTTGCTCGTGGGACTACAGCTACGGTTACGCGCCCGCGCTGGAGGACGGCGTGGTGCGCCCGGTCATCTTCATGGCCTATTCCGGTGAGATGCGCTGGCGGACCAAGGCCGGTGACGAGCTCGCCGCGCGCCTGGGCGAACCGCTCACCCAGGACGCGCTCTCCCAGGCCTGGCGGGCCGCGCTCGACCCCAAGGGCGACTGGATCAAGAAGGTCCTGCAGGCAGCCGACCGGCGCCTGACCGAGGTGCGAAAGACCCACCCGGACGCCGGCGCGCTGGTCATCGCCAGCGACCACGAGAACGCCCGCGCCTATTCGCGGATCCTGCGGCAGATCACCGGCAAGGGTGCCACCGTGGTGCTCTCCGACGACCCCACGGCCTCCAAGAAGATCTCCCGGTTCGCCGCCGGCGACGACCGTTGGATGGTCGCGGTGCGCATGGTCTCCGAAGGTGTGGACGTGCCCCGGCTGATGGTGGGCGTGTACGCCACCTCCACCAGTACCCCCCTGTTCTTCGCGCAGGCCATCGGACGTTTCGTGCGGGTCCGCAAACGTGGTGAGGTGGCGTCGGTGTTCCTGCCGTCGGTGCCCACGCTGTTGGAGTACGCGGGCGAGATGGAGCGCGAACGCGACCACGTCCTGGACAAGACGCCCGGTGACGACGAGTACCCGGAGGAGGACCTGCTCCGGGAGGCCAACAAGAAGAAGGACTCGCCGGACGCGGGGGAGGAGCTCCCGTTCGAGACGATGGAGTCCGCCGCCGAGTTCGACCGTGCCCTGTACGACGGTCTGGAGTACGGGGGTGGGGCCGCGGGGTCCAGCGAGGAGGAGGACTTCCTCGGGCTGCCCGGACTGCTCGACCCCGACCAGGTCTCGCAGCTGTTGCGCAAGCGCAAGGCGGACCTGAAGGCGAGCGAGCTCAAGGCCAAGGGCAAGCAGCAGGAACCGGAGGAGCCCAAGGGGCCCACCCACCAGGTCCTGGCCGATCTGCGCCGCGAACTCAGCGGTCTGGTGGGCGCATGGCACCACCGGACCGGCAAACCGCACGGCGCCATCCACAACGAACTGCGGCGCGCCTGTGGTGGGCCGCCCGTCGCGCAGGCCACCCCGGACCAGATCCAGGAACGTATCGCCAAGCTGCGGGCCTGGGCCGTCGGGCAGAAATAGTCACCGACCGACCGAATCGGGCAAATACTTCGCAACGCCGCGCAAGGCGGACAAACTGCGGGCGACGCAATGGCTACAGTCCGTGAGATGATTCGACGAAGCTCTCGCGGCGGCACAGCCGCGCTCTGGTCCGGACTGTCCCTTTGCGCGTTCACGCTGACCGGCCTGGTAGTGGGGACTCCGCCGGAGCCGACCACCCAGGAGGTGGCGGCTCCGGCGCACGCCTGGGCCGCCACCTCGGCGAACGAGCCGTATTGCCCACCCGGTGCGGAACCGGCCTCGGAGGCCGAGCGCAGGGTCGCCGACCCGACCGCCGGCCCCGCCGACAGCGTGGCGGTCACCCCGGAACAGGCCGCCGAGTACGAAGACGACCTCCGACAGGCCATGGAGCGGATCCGCGGCCACGAGGCCGCCGCGCCGTACACCGTGCCCGTGGTCATGCACGTGATCTCCGCGAGCGACGGCAGTGGTGAGATCTCCGACGAGCGCATCGACGACCAGGTGGACGTGCTCAACCGCGCCTACCAGGGCGAGTACGCGAAGGGCTCGGAGGGCGCCGACACCGGGTTCCGCTTCGAACTCGCCGACGTCACCCGGACCGAGAACGACACCTGGTTCCGCGACTTCGGAGAGCAGCGCGACGAGATCCGCGCCGAACTGCGCCGGGGCGGCCCCGAGACCCTGAACATCTACACGGCGGACCTGGGCAGCGGCCTGCTGGGCTTCTCCACGTTCCCGCAGGACTACGCCGACGCTCCCGACCAGGACGGGGTCGCGATCGCGCACGACACCCTCCCGGGCGGTGACCGAGAGAAGTTCAACGAAGGGCACACCGGTATCCACGAGGTC
>NZ_DYZD01000016.1 GCF_020741345.1 Nocardiopsis listeri | reverse complement strand
CCACCGTCGCCACGCGCTCGCGCAGCAGCCGGTCGGCCTCGGCCAGCACCTCCTCGTCCTCGGAGCGCAGATCCAGCAACAACTCGGCGCGCGAGGCCACCACCACCGGCGAGTTCGGATACACGTCCATGCTGCCCACGGCCGTGTGCAGCACACCGGGGAAACGGTCGGCCAACTCGCGGGCGGCGACCACCAGCATCGAGGCGCCCAGCAGGGCGTCGCGACGGTCGGCCATCACCGCCGCACCCGAGTGCGCCTGCTCTCCCCGCACCACGATCCGGTACTTACGGGCCGCCCAGCAGGCCTCCACCAGACCGATCGTGACCCCGGAGTCCTCCAACACCCTTCCCTGTTCGACGTGGATCTCGGCGCAAAAGGCCGCCTCGGGGCCGTCGCCCTCCCCCAGGAGACCGGTGTCGGCCAGGGCCTCGGCCACCGACACCCCGGCCCGGTCCCGCACCGCCAACGCCGTCTCCAACGGCATCCTGCCGGTGTACACGGCACTGCCCATCATCGACGGGGCGAACCGGGAGCCCTCCTCGTTGAACCAGTTGACCACCGCCAGGTTGTAGACCGGGTCCACCCCCTCGGCCACGTCGTCGCGGGCCGCGCGGGCCACGGCGTGCACCGCGGCCAGGACACCGTAGGCCCCGTCGAACCGCCCCGCCGTGGGCTGGGAGTCCATGTGGGAACCGACCACCACGTAGGGCGCGCCCGGCACGCGTTCCACCAGCCCGAACTGGTTGCCGACACGGTCGTGGACCACCCTCATCCCGTGTTCGACCAGCAGCTCCGACAACCACCGGCGCTGGGCGATGTCGGGTTCGGTGGCGGCCTGTCTATCCACCCCGCCCGAGGGGGTGGCCCCGAAGGCGCTCATGGCCTCGAAATCCGCCAGGAAACGGGTGTCATCGCTGTTCAAGGGCTGAACCTCCCGGTGAGATACGGTGCGCCCCGAACTCGTGCACGGGGCTCCATCCATCCTGGGCACAGCCTCCGGTCCCGCTCAATCGTCATCCACCCACGTTTTCCCCACAGGGCTGTGCACATGACCACCCACGACGTGGCAGCATCGTCATCGCACGTCGGACAGGAGGAGACACCGTGACACAGGCACCGGAACCACGTTCCTGGCCCGGCACACTCGAACTCCTGGCCCGGGACCGTGATCGCCTGGTGGAGGACTTCCTCCAGCGTCTGCGCTCCCTGGGCCACTACGACGACGAACTCATCCCCACCGACGACCTGCGCCAGACCGCCAGGGACACCTTCGACCTGCTCACCCGGCGGATCTCCGGTCTACCGGTCCCCGCCCACCTGGGCGACCTGGCCACCCGTCTGGGTGTGCGCAGAGCCCGCCAGGGCGTGGCCCGCGACGATCTCCTGGAAGCGGTACGCCTGGACTTTCGGGTCCTGTGGGCCGGGTTGGTACGCGCCGGCGGCGTGGACTCCGCGCCCACCCTGGTCCTGCACGTGGAAGAGATCCTGGAGACGGTCGAACAGTTCATCAGCGACGTCCAGGCCGCGTTCTTGGAGGAGCGCGCCGTCCTTGAACGCGACTCCCGCGCGGCGGCGGCCCAGGCCTTCGCCCGGTTGTTGAGCGCCGGAGAGCGCACCCCCGAGGTGGCCGAGGAGGTCGCCTCGGTGTTGGGACTGCCTCCACACGGGGTGCTCGAAGTGACCTTCGTGGCGACACCACCACGGGGCGATCGCCCCATCGACACCCGCACGCTCTCCCGTGGCGGCTGCCTGACCTGGGAGTTCAACGACGGCGTGGCTTTGGTGCGCGACCCGGCACGCACGCGCCCGCCCACGCTTCCGGAGGAGTCGGCCGGGGCCCGCGTCCACGACATCCGGGGCCTGGCGGAGGTGCCCGCCGCCATCGAGGCCGCCCGCGTCCTGGTCCGCTACGCCCGCCCCGGGCAGGCCCCGGTGAGCCCCGAGGACGTGTGGCCCGCCCTGGCGCGCGATCGTGTGGAGGTGCTGGTGCCGGGCTTCGGCCGACGCGCGGTGGAACGTCTGGAGGCGTTGGAACCCGACGCCCGCGCCCGCTTGCTGGAAACGCTTTCCCACTACACGAGCACCGGATCGGTCAAGGCCACGGCCACGGCCCTGTACTGCCACCGCAACACGGTGGTCAACCGGCTCCAGCACTTCCGCGAGGTGAGCGGCCTGGACCTGACCGTCCCGGTCCAGGCCGCCCTGGCCCTCGTGCTGTTCGCCGACCGCGTCCCCGCCCGGCACCGGCGGGCGAGCGGCTAGTTCTTGCGAGCGACACCGCCGTACTCGGCGACCGGGCGGCTGTCCCCCACCTCGGTGGCTTCCGGGCGCCACAGGGAGCAGGACACCACGCCCGGCTCCAGCAACTCCAGGCCCTCGAAGAGCGCCTCGATGCCCGCCGCCGTCCGGATGGTCAGCTTGGGGGTGCCCCGCTCGTTCCAGGCCTCGGCCACCTGGTGTGCCCGCTCCTTGTCGATGTCATCGGTGGGGTGGGAGACCACCAGGAAGCTACCGGGGGCCAGGGCCTCGATCAGCCGATCCAGGATGGAGCGCACCTCGGCGTCGTCGCCGATGAAGTTGACCACTCCCAGCAGCATCAAAGCCACCGGACGCGACAGGTCCAGGGTCCGAGACGCCGCCTCCAGGATCGCCTCGGGGTCGCGCAGGTCGGCGTCGACGTAGTCGGTGGCCCCCTGCTCGGAACCGACCAGCAGGGCCCGGGCGTGCGCGAGCACCAGTGGGTCGTTGTCCGTGTACACCACCCGCGCGTCGGGGGCCTCGGCCTGGGCCACCTCATGGGTGTTGTTGTGGGTGGGCAGTCCGGTACCGATGTCCAGGAACTGCCGCACCCCCTCTTCCCGGACCAGGTGGGTGACGGTGCGCACCAGGAAGGCTCGGTCGGCGATGGCGTTGTCGACGATCTCGGGGAAGAAGGAGCGGATCTGCTCGCCCATCTCCTGGTCGACGGGGTAGTTGTCCTTGCCGCCCAGCCAGTAGTTCCAGATACGGGCGTTGTGCGGGATGGAGGTGTCGATCTTCGCTTCGGGGATTTCGGGGGGCACGGTCCTGTCTTTCCACTACGGTTCCCGGCGGACGCCGGACGGGGTACGGCACCAGTAAACGGTTCTCCCACCCGTCGCACAAGTACCAAAACCCCTTCTACGTCGGGCAAACGGATGTTTCAGGCAAGTCGTGACAATTGGTGGTCGATCGCCGCCACGGCCTCCGCCGGCGACACACAGCCCGTGAGCAGATCCGACCCCAGCCCGTTGACCATCGCCACCAGCAGACGTGTCTCCAGCCCCACCTCCAGATCGGGCCCGGAGTTCGTCGCGGGCGCGGAAAACCGCTCGTGACCGCACCGGGCCGAACGATAGGTTCGGTGACGGCACGACCCACCGAACCTGGAGGCCCGGGTGAAGCACTCCGACGAGGAGCACGCTCGCATCGCCACACAGGGCACCGTGCTGCGTTGTCAGGTCGGCTCCCGCGTCCACGGCCTCGACCTGCCCGGCTCCGCCGACCGCGACGAGATGGGCATCTGCCTCGAACCGCCCGAGTACGTCATCGGCCTGCGCTCCTTCGACCAGTACATCTACCGCAGCAGAGCCGAACACACCCGCTCCGGCCACGACGACCTGGACCTGACCGTCTACTCCCTGCGCAAGTGGACGCGCCTGGCCCTGGACGGCAACCCCACCGTGCTGCTGCCGCTGTTCGTCCCCGAGTCCGAGATCGTCATCGTCACCGACGTCGGCCATGACCTGCGCTCCAACGCCCACCGTTTCGTCTCCCGCAGGGCGGGAGAGCGCTTTCTCGGTTACCTGCGCGCCCAACGCGACCGGATGGAGGGGGTTCGCGGCGGCAAGCACACCAACCGCCCCGAACTCGTCGAACGGCACGGCTTCGACACCAAGTACGCCTACCACATGGTCCGGCTCGGCCTTCAGGGCGTGGAACTCCTCTCCACCGGCCGCATCACCCTGCCCACACCCGAACCCGACCGCTCCTGGCTCCTGGCCCTGCGTCGCGGCGAGCACACCCGAGCCCAAGCCCTGGAACGCACCGGCGCCCTGGAGGAACGGCTCACCGACCTGTGCCGCTCCTCGTCCCTGCCCGAGTCGCCCGACGCCCGATGGGCCGACCGGTGGCTCTCCGACACCTACCGACACCATTGGGGCCAGGGCTGAACCACGAGGTTCCGTGCCAAGTCCCGGGGC
>NZ_DYZD01000015.1 GCF_020741345.1 Nocardiopsis listeri | reverse complement strand
TGTCCTTCCACGGCACCGAGGACGCCACGATCCCCTACACCGGAGACCTCGAGCGCGGCCTGCCCGACCTCGCGACCTGGAACGCCGAACGGGCCGAGGCCGGCGACTGCCGACCCGAGCCGCGCACCCGCAGGGTCGATCCCGACATCACCGAGTACCGCTGGACCGGCTGCGCGCCGGGCACCGCGGTAGGCCACGTCGCCGTCGAGGGCGGCGGTCACACCTGGCCCGGCGCCGACTCCTACAGCGGCGGCGGCCACACCACCCGGACCATCGAGGCCCACGAGGAGATGTGGCGGTTCATGAGCCGTTTTCGCCTGCCCCTCGTCTGACCCGAACCGCACAGCCCAGGAGTACCCCATGTCCCGACCCACCTCCGGCGGCCCCGAGGCCACCGGATCCGACCGCACCGGCGACCCGACCACGGGCAACGACGTACCGCTGCCGCGCCTCATCCGCGCCATGGCGGTGATCGAGCGGGTCGGCAACGCGCTCCCGCACCCGTTCTGGCTGTTCTGGATCCTCGCCGCGATCCTGGGAGTGGCCAGCGCCGTCATGGCGGGGCTCGACGTCTCCGTGGTCTCCCCGAGCGACGGGGAGACCGTGGTGGTCCGCAACCTGCTCAGCGGCGAGGGCATGGCGATGGCCCTGTCGACGATGATCGACAACTTCGCCGCGTTCCCACCCATGGCGACCATCGTCGCGGTCATCATGGGTGTGGCGGTGGCCGAACGCAGTGGTTTCCTGTCCTCGCTCATGCGGGTCAGCGTCTCCCGTGTCCCCACCGGCTGGGTGGTGTTCGCGGTCGCCTTCGCCGGGACGATGGCGCACGTGGCCTCGGCCGCCGCCTACATCATCCTCGTCCCCCTCGGCGGTCTGGCCTTCCGGGCGGTCGGGCGTTCACCGATCCTCGGCGTGGTCGTCGCCTACACCGCCATCGCCTCCGGCTACGACGCCAGTCCGATCCCCACCCCCAACGACGCCATCTTCGCGGGCATCACCACGGCCGCCGCCCAGGTCGTGGACCCGGGAGCCTTCGTCTCGCCGCTGAGCAACTGGTACTTCAACATCGCCTCCTCGGTGGTACTGGCCGCGGTCATCACAGTGATCACCAAGTTCGTCCTGGCCAAGCGACCCGACCTGGACCCCGACCCGGACGCGGACCTGGAGAACATCGGTTCGCTGCACCTGAGCGACGCCGAGCGCTCCGGTCTGCGCCGCGCCCTGGTCGCGTTGGTGATCGCCCTGATCGTCCTGACCGCCATCGTGGTCCCGGAAGGCTCCCCGCTGCGCGGTGAGGACGGTGGCCTGGCCGAGTCGCCGCTGCTCACCGGGGTCGGTGCGCTGGTGGCACTGCTGTTCGGTCTGGTCGGCATCGTCTACGGACACCGCGTCGGTACCATCGAGAAGCCCGGCGACGTGCCCGCGCTGATGGTCCAGGGCATCAAGCAGATGGCACCCGTTCTGGTGCTGTTCTTCGCCATCTCCCAGTTCCTGGCCTATTTCGACTGGACCCACATCGGCGACGTGATCGCGGTGCGGGCGGCCGAGGCCCTGCAGACCAGCGGCATCCCGCTGGTCGTGCTGTTCCTGTTCATCCTGGTGCTGCTGAGCCTGATCAACATCGTCATCACCAGCGGTTCGGCGATGTGGGCGATCTGCGCACCCGTCCTGGTGCCGATGCTCATGCTCATCGACGTGCCCGCCGAGACCACCCAGGCGCTGTTCCGGATCGCCGACTCCGGTTCGACCGCCATCACCCCGATGAGCCCCTACTTCGTGATGGCGCTCGGGTTCTTGCAGCAGTACCGCAAGAGTGCCGGGATCGGCACCCTGGCCTCCTACACCCTGCCGCTGGCGATCGGCATGACGGTGGTCTGGACCCTGCTGTTCCTGGCCTGGTGGGCCCTGGGAGTCCCGCTCGGCCCCGGTGCCCCGGTGCGCTGACCGAGAACGCGCTCCGGGCCCGACGGTGTCATGACACCGTCGGGCCCGGAGCCTCGCGTTCACCGGTCCACGGGCGGTTCCCCGGGCGCCGTCGCCCACGTGGTGTCGGCCTCGGTGCCCAGGTCGAACTCCAGGTGCCCGCCCTCCTCCAGGAACGACTCCGGCAGCCACGAACGCGGATGTCCGTTCCCGTTCAGGCGCACCCCGTGCACGTACACCGAGTCCGGGCCGGCCTCGGGGGCGCTGATGGTGATCGGACCGCGCCCCGGCGGGGTCAGACGGACGTGGGTGAAGACCGGGCTCGACAGCAGCAGTTCACCGCGCCCGGGCGCCTGTGGGAACAACCCCAACGACGCGAACACGTACCAGGCCGACATGGTCCCCAGGTCGTCGTTGCCCGGCAGGCCCGCCGGGCCCGTCCCGTACTGGGACGCGATGACCTCCCGCACCGTCTCCTGGGTCTTCCACGGCTGCGCCAACCCGTTGTACAGCCACGGCGTGTGCAACCCCGGCTGGTTGGTGGGGTCGTAACGCAGCGGGTCACCGCCGCCCACCGACCACTCACCGTCGGGCGTGCGGAAGAACCCGTCCAGTCGCTCGGCGGCCACGTCGGGCCCGCCCATCGCCTCGGCCAGACCACCGACGTCGTGCGGCACCATCCACGTGTACGTCGCCGCCGTGCCCTGGGCGAACCCGCTCTCCGACGCCGGATCGAAGGGCCCCACCCAGGAACCGTCGCCGTCGCGGGCCCGCATGTAGCCCGCGTCCTCGGTGGCCTCCGGGTCGAAGACGTTGCGCCAGTACCCGCCCCGGTCGGCGAACATCTCGGCGTCCTCCTCAAGCCCCAGCCGCCGCGCCCACCGCCCCAGGGAGTGGTCGGCCAGGGACCCCTCCAGGGTCTCGGCGGCACCACCCCAGCAGTGGCAGTCGTCGTGCGGGGCGTACTCCAGTTCCAGGTAGCGCTCCAGGTTCGGGCGCTGCCCCTCGCACTGACCCGGGCAACCCGCGTCGGACAACCCGTCCGGATGCGGTTCGGTGGCCTGGGCCCGCAACGACGCGTAGGCGGCCTCGGCGTCGAAGCCGTCCACCCCCATCGCGGCGAACGTGGCCAGGGTGATCGCCGACGGGTCACCGGTCATCACGTGCGTGGGGCCGTTGACGTGTACCCACCGGTCCCACACGCCGCCGTTCTGCTCGGAGAAGTTCAGCAGCGACTGCGCGAAGTCCCCGGTCACCTCCGGCTCCAACAGCGCCGACAGTTGGATCTGGGCGCGGTACTGGTCCCACCCGGAGAAGTTGGAGTACTGCGCGCCCTGTCCATCGACGATCCGCTGGGGCTCACCGTCCATGCCCGGGTAGCGCCCGTCCACGTCGCTGACCAGGTTGGGCTGGAGCAGTGAGTGGTAGAGCGACGTGTAGAACTCGGTGTAGAGGTCCTCGTTGCCGCCGCCGACAGCGACCGCGCCCAGCCGTTCGTTCCAGGCCTGGCTCGCCCGCTCGGCCACCGTCTCGACGGTGGCGTAGCCTCCGGCCTCGGCCTCCAGGTTGGCCCGGGCGCCCTCGGCGCTCACGTACGAGACGCCCACGCGCATCTGTACGGTCGACCCCTCGGGGAAGGACACGTAGCCGCCCGAACCACGTCCCCGGCGGGCGTCACGGTCGTAGCCCTCGCCGCCGGAGGCGGTGGTGGCCCCGGGCATGAGCTCGTCGTCCTCCCAGGCACCGACCTCGCTGAAGTCGGTGTCGAAGCTCGCGGTGAAGTGCAGCCGGTAGTAGGAACGGCGGTTGTTCTCTCCGCCGTTGGCGCGTTGGCCGCAAAAGGAACCGGTGAGCACCGACCCGGACACCGTTCTGGTCTCCTCGTCGATGTCGATCTCGGCCTCCTCACTGCCGTTGAGCGAGTTGGAGGTGCGCAGCAACAGGGTGGCCGGGTCGCCCTCGGGGAAGGAGAACTCGCCCACCCCGGCCCGATCGGTCACGGTCAGGTCGGTGTTCACCCCATTGGCCAGGGTCACCGTGTAGCGGCCGGGCTCGGCGGACTCGTTCTCGTGGTCGAAGTCGCTCGCGTAGATCTCGTCGGTGGTGTCGGCGCCGGGGGAGGAGTCCATGGGGACGGTCACCGGCATGATCGGCAGGTCCCCGGCCGCGCCCGGGTGGCAGCCGGCCCCGTTGACGTGCGTGAGGGCGAAGCCGCGCACCCGGGTGGTGTCGTAGTGATAGCCGTTGGCGGCGCCGGTGTCGGTCTGGTCGCCGGGGGTCGTCGTGGGGCTCCACGAGACCATCCCGAAGGGGCGCACCGCTCCGGGGTAGGTGTTGCCGCCGCCCGCGGTGCCGATGAACGGGTCGACGTACCCGACAGGGTCGGTGACCAGGTCGGGGGCGGCTTCGGCGTTCGCGTCGGGGGAGGAGGGCGCGATCAGGGCGAGGGCGAGGAGCGGGGCGCACAGCGCGGCGGGCAGCGCACGGGACATGCGGGAGGAAGGGGGCATCGGGATCCTCTGCGAGGTGGCGGG
>NZ_DYZD01000014.1 GCF_020741345.1 Nocardiopsis listeri | reverse complement strand
CCGGCGAGCGGGCGTTCCACGGTTGCTGGAGGCACCGGGCTAGGCGGTGTTCTTTAGAGCCTCCGCTGGCGCTTCGGCGTGTTCGGGCGCCCCGAAAGGTCAGGAACCTTCGGTGCCTACGGTGTGATCCTCGTTCCTCGGATCCCACCCACGACACCTCCCCGGGTTTGCGGAGGACAGGGCCTGACGGCGCCCGAACGGTGACCCCCGTGGTTCACAAAACAGAACACTAGGGCCTCGCCCCCAGGTCCGTCGGCAGGAGGCTGTAGACGGCCAGGTCGGTGCGGCCCTCGTTCAACGGCATCGCGTTGCGCTCCACACCCTCGTGGACGAACCCGGTGGACTCCGCCACCCGGCGGGAAGCGGTGTTGCCCACCGCGGCCTTCAGTTCGATCCGCTGGAACCCCTGGTCGATCGCCCAACGGGACACCGCGACCACCGCCTCGGCGGCGTAGCCACGACCCCGACCCCACGGAGAGATCCAGTAGCCGACCTCGGTGACCCTCGCCGGCCACTCGGTGCGCAGTAGGGCCAGCGAACCGACGAACCGGCCGCCCTCGCGCTCCAGCAGGGCCCAGTGCTGGCCGTCGCCCGAGGTGCGGATGCCCGGTGCCAGACGCAGACAGAAGTCCTCCGCGTTCTCCCGGGTGTAGGGCTCGCCGGGGGCCGGCAACGGAACCCACCGCTGTAGGTCGGGGTCCACGCACGAGGCGTGCACGTCGTCGATGTCGCGTTCGAGTACCGACCGCAGACGGAGCCGCTCGGTCTCCAAAATGACCGCGGGCATGATCGGCGTGCTCTGAACGGTGGTCATGGTGGAGTCGGACCCTCTTTCCTCGAATCGCGCCGCGCACCCACGGCGTGGCGGCAGCGCTCACGATAGCCGCGCCGACCGTGGTCGCCGCAACCGGATATCGAGGTGATCACCACTGTGACCTGCGACAAGAGAACTCCGTCACGCGGGTCGCGCCGGACGTTCCCTAGAGTCGCCCGCGGGCCACCCGCTCTCGGATGGCGGAGTCGAACACGTCGGCGAAGGCGTTGCCGGGGCACTCGGTGTCCAGCCAGTCCCGGTGTCGGGCCACCGCCTCCTGCGGGGTGACCGCGCCGGTGTCCGGGTTCACGTACTCGATCTCCCGAGTCGGGTCCACACCGGTCAGCGCGCACAGCACCCGCAGCACCGTCACCAGCGAGTCCTGCGCGGCGCGGGTGGGCACCTCGTGGGTGAAGTCGCCGAGCAGGCACACCCCGACGTTGGCGTGGTTGAAGCCCGCCGCGTGGCCGGCCGTCACCGAACGGGCGTGGCCGGGCAGCGGCACTCCGGAGAAGACCGGTATCCCGTCCTCGCCCGAGTGCCGACCCTCGTAGACCACGCCGTCGGGGTCGATGAGCAGGTGGTAGCCGATGTCGCCCCAACCCTGCTCCGCCGCGTGGAGCCGGTAGACCGCCCGCACGTCGGCGGCGTGGTCGTCGGTGGTCTCCATGGCCGTGTGGTGCACGGTCAGAGCCTGGACCCGGTGGAACTCGGCCGGCCACAGGTCGTCGCCGTTGTCGTCGAAGCGCAGGGACTCGTCCGCGCCCCAACCCGCCCTCGTGCGCATCGGCAACAGGGAGGTGCCCGACATCGACCGGTACTCGTCGCCCTCGGCGGAGAGCGTGGTCCGCTCCGGTCCACCGAAGGTGAGTCGTTCACCGTCGCGAACGTTCACCGAGGTCAGGTCGGAGCCGTCGGCACCGCGTACTTGGTATCCGATCGCCCCTTCCGGGGCGCGCACCATCGCGGTGGAGTTCGTTTCCAGGTGGTCCGGTCCGTCGGTGTGGAAGTGCAGATCCCGCCAGGCCCCCCACCCGTCGGGGAGTTCGAAGCGCACCGAGGCGTCCGAGGTCCGCTCCGGCGACCGGGAGACGGCGACCAGGTCGAACCGGCGTTCGGGGCGTACGGGGGAGCCGGTGGAGGTGGTGCTCTCGGTGAGCACCCGGGGGATGGCCCGTGTGTCGGAGCTCTGCGCCGAAGCGGGCGCGGGGGTGAGCGGCGCGGGGGCCAAGGAACCGAGGCCCGCCGCGGCCGTGGCGGTGGTCAGGAAGGTGCGCCGTCGCATGTGTGTCCGTTCTGTTCGCCGACTGTGTTCATCGCGGGGCAGGGCGTCAGGGGGACGGGGACCGCAACAGCCTGCCACATGTCCATGACGTAGGACACGTGGGCGCGTCCACGGGCCCGGAGTGCTCGGATACGGGGAGCACACTGGAACCACGGATCACATCGGCATCAAGGACGGGTGGGGCGTTGAAGCGGACCGGAGGGCACGGAGGCGGCCGATACGGGGATGAGGGCCACCACGATCTACGCCACCACGGCGACGCGGACGTGGGGCCCGGCCTGCTCGACCTGGCCGTCAACGTCCGTGGGCGCACCCCACCGGATCGGCTGCTCCGCCGGATCACCGACTCGCTCACCGACCTCGGCTCCTACCCCGACCCAGAACGAGCCCGCGCGGCCGTGGCCCGGCGGCACCGGCGCGACCCCCGTCAGGTTCTGCCGACGGCCGGCGCGGCGGAGGCGTTCGTGCTCATCGCCCGGGCGCTGAACCCCCGAAGGGCCGTTGTGGTCCACCCCCAGTTCACCGAGCCCGAAGCGGCCCTGCGCGCCGCCGGCCACCGGGTGGACCGGGTTGTGCTGTCGGCACCCGATTTCCTCCTGGACCCTGAGTCGGTCCCCGAGGACGCCGACCTCGTCGTGATCGGCAACCCCACCAACCCGACCTCGGTCCTGCACCCCGCCGCGTCGATCGCGGCGCTCGCGCGACCGGGGCGGGTCCTGGTGGTGGACGAGGCCTTCGCCGACTGTGTACCGGGCGAGCCGGAGTCCCTGGTCCCTCGCACGGACCTGCCCGGTCTCGTGGTCGTGCGCAGTCTCACCAAGACCTGGTCGCTGGCCGGACTGCGGGCCGGCTACCTGCTCGCCGATCCGGACCTTGTCGCCCGCCTGACCGAGGCCCAACCCCTGTGGTCGGTCTCCACCCCGGCACTGGCCGCAATGGAGGCGTGCGTCACGCCCGAGGCCCTCGCCGAGGCGGAGCGCTGGGCCCGGGGCCTGGCCGAGGAACGTCGCGCGCTCAGCGATGACCTGGGGAACCACGGACTCACCGTGGTTCCTCACGCGAGAGCATCGTTTCTGCTGGTCAAAGCGGTGGACGGGGAATCGTTGCGGCTTCGTTTGAGGGAGGAGGGCATCGCGGTCCGGCGCGGCGACACCTTCCCGGGTCTGGGGCCGGAGTGGTTCCGTGTGGCGGTTCGGGACTCCCGTACGCGGCACGCGCTGACGCGGACTCTGGCACAGTTGATGGTGACTTGAGGGCCCGGCGGTGTGCCGGGAACGGGTTGCCCGGGGTCGTAGGGACCCCCGCTGAGCGGCGCGAACGCCGCGGACTACCCTGGTTCGGATCCATCTCGGACCGGGCCCGAACGGGCAGCCCACGGACCTCTGCCTTCGGGGAGCGACCATGACCAACGATGACCGCGAGGAAGCCCGCCATGGTGAGGGCGATCCCTCCGAACCGCGGCGCGGCAGGCCCTCATCGGGCCTCGGCCCGAGACTGAGCGGTCTGCTCGACGGGCTGCCGGAGAGCGGTAAGGGCGCCCAGGGTGCTCCTGGCGTACCGGCCCCGCAAGGGGAGGAGCCGCGGTCCGTGCCGGGCAACCCCTTCCGCAGACCTCTCCAGGAGCCGGCGGCGCCCACCCGGCAGGTCCGCCCGGCGGCCCCGCCCGCGCCACCCAGGGACGTGACACCGGAGCCCGAACCCGCTCCGGAGCCTGAGCCCGAGCCCGCGCCGGAACCCGCCCCCACACGGGCACCGGACACCGCCCGCGACCCTCGACCGAACGTCATCCCCTTCCGCGGTGGCCCCCACCCGGCGACACGGTCACAGGCACCCCTCGCCCCCGAGGCCGGCTCCGCGCGAGAACGAGAAGAAGTCGCACAAGAGCCACCCCCCGCTCAGGCTTCCACCGAACCCGACACAGTCACGAAC
>NZ_DYZD01000013.1 GCF_020741345.1 Nocardiopsis listeri | reverse complement strand
ACCGAGCCCATCGGACCGGAGGGCGGCACTCGCGGCAGCGTCCCGACGACGCCTCGACCACGGTGCGCAGCGGAGGCGGCCGGGCCCGACCCCGAACCACTTGCAGAGGTCGTACAGCTCGAAGGCCGGGGATGGGTGGTCATGGACGCCTCGGGGTGTCGGTGCTCTGATCACCGGCGCCTTCGACGCCACCGAGGGGAACCGACCGGCGGTGTCCTCCACTCGGGGGGCGACGGAGGGGCCCACGTCACCGGCCCACAATCGGCGACGGACGATGTTTCACGTGAAACACCCGACCACCTCGGCTTTCACGGACCTCCACTTCAGGCAATTCTTCGGTCACATCTGCATCATTGGGCGCCACCTCGGGCAGGGGGAGTGGGGGGACACGACCGACACGGGGGACCTCCGACATGACCGACGTATCCAGCCAGGGACCCGGACCCGGCGACGAGCGCAAAGTACTCACCAACCGCCAGGGCCACCAGGTCTACGACAACCAGAACCAGCGCACGGTGGGCGAACGGGGGCCCGCCACCCTGGAGAACTACCAGTTCCTGGAGAAGATCAGTCACTTCGACCGCGAGCGCATCCCGGAACGCGTCGTGCACGCGCGTGGGGTGACCGCGTTCGGCCACTTCGAGTCCTACGGCAAGTGGGGCGACGAACCGATCGAACGGTTCACCCGGGCCAAGCTCTTCCAGGAGGCCGGCCGGCGCACCGACGTGGCCATGCGCTTCTCCACGGTGATCGGCGGACGCGACTCCTCCGAGTGCGCGCGGGACCCTCGGGGTTTCGCCATCAAGTTCTACACCGAGGACGGGAACTGGGACCTGGTCGGCAACAACCTCGCGATCTTCTTCATCCGGGACGCCATCAAGTTCCCGGACGTGATCCACGCGCTGAAGCCGGACCCGGTGACCTTCCGGCAGGAGCCGAACCGGATCTTCGACTTCATGTCCCAGACGCCCGAGTGCATGCACATGATCGTCAACCTGTTCAGTCCCCGCGGCATCCCCGCGGACTACCGGCACCAGCAGGGGTTCGGCGTCAACACCTACAAGTGGGTGAACGAGGTGGGCGACACCGTCCTGGTCAAGTACACGTGGATGCCCAAGCAGGGTGTGCGCAGCATGACCGAGGCCGACGCCGCCAACGTCCAGGCGAACGAGACCGGGCACGCGACCAAGGACCTGCACGATGCCATCGACCGCGGTGACCACCCCGAGTGGGAACTGCTCGTGCAGATGATGAGCGACGACGAGCATCCCGAACTCGACTTCGACCCCTTGGACGACACCAAGACCTGGCCCGAGCAGGACTTCCCGCCCAAGCCGGTGGGTCGCATCGTGCTCGACCGCAACGTCTCGGACAACTTCGCCGAGAACGAGCAGATCTCCTTCGGTACCGGTGTCCTCGTCGACGGACTGGACTTCTCCGACGACAAGATGCTGGTCGGCCGCACCTTCTCCTACAGCGACACCCAGCGGTACCGCGTGGGACCCAACTACCTGCAGTTGCCGGTCAACCAGGCCAAGCACGCCGACGTGCGCACCAATCAGCGTGACGGACTGATGGCCTACGGGCAGGACCAGGGGGGCGAGAACCCACACGTCAACTACGAGCCCTCCATCACCGGTGGGCTCCGGGAGGGGCGGTTCCCCACCCATGACGATCAGGGGCCCGAGATCAGGGGGCGCCTGACCCGCAAGCGCATCAGCCGCGCCAACGACTACCAACAGGCGGGGCAGCGCTTCAGGCTGATGGAGCAGTGGGAGCGCGACGACCTGGTGCACAACTTCACGGACCTGCTCTCCCAGTGCGTACGCCCCGTCCAGGAACGGATGGTGTGGCACTTCCTCCTGGTGGAGGACGAACTGGGGCTTCGGGTCGGCGAAGGGCTGGGGATCGCGCCCGGTGACGTGGCCGGCATGGAGCCCCTGCGCGGCCAGGACCTCACCGACGAGGACCGGGAGCGGCTGGCGAACCTGGGGGCGAACGGGCCCAGGGACGTGTCCGGGTTGACCATGACCCACTGCGTCCCCAACGAACGCCACGTGGTCGAGCGCTGAGGCGCCGCCCACCGAACGATGAGACGGCCCCGGTTCCAGGTGAACCGGGGCCGTCTCCTGGGTGAGGGGGCTTTTGCTACTTGGCTCCGGCGACCTCGTCGACGTGCAGGTCGACGCCCTGGATGTCCTTCTTCACCAGGGAGACCGCCACGAAGGAGATCGCGGATAGGACCACGATGTAGACGCCGATGGTCCACGAGGCGCCGAAGTTGGTCAGCAGCAGCTCGGCGATCATCGCGGCGAAGGCGCCGCCCAGGATGGCACCGAGCGCGTAACCGATGGAGACGCCCGAGTAGCGCACCTCGGCCGGGAACATCTCGGCGTACAGCGCGGACTGGGGACCGTAGCTCAGGCCGAAGGTCAGCGTGAAGACGAAGACGCCGAGGAAGTACATGTAGATGTTCCCGGTGTCGACCATGAACCACATCGGCACGGCCCAGACCGCGAGCAGGACGTAGCCGATCTGGAAGGTCCGTACCCGACCGATCCTGTCGCAGATCCACCCTCCGTACAGCGTGGAGACCAGCCAGCCGAAGGAGGCCAGGGTGGTCGCGAGCAGAACGGGACCCCGGTCCATGCCCAGGCCGAACTCCTCGACCGGACGCGAGGCGTAGGTCGCCAGGAAGGCGATGACCAGGTAGCCGGCGGCGTTGTTGGCGACGAAGATCAGCGCGGACAGGACGACCTCACGGGTGTTCTCACGGAACAACCGACCCAGCGGCGCGGAGGACTTGGCCCGACGCTCCTGCATGAGCTTGAAGACCGGGGACTCCTCGACGGTCTTGCGGATGAGGTGGCCGATGATGATCAGCACGAAGGAGAGCAGGAACGGGATGCGCCAGCCCCATTCGAGGAAGGCCTCGGCGCCGATGACCGTGGTGATCAGCCAGACCACGAAGGTCGCCAGGATCATGCCGCACGGAACGCCGATCTGCGGGTAGGCGCCGAAGTAGCCTCGCTTGTTCACCGGCGCGTGTTCCACCGACATCAGTGCGGCGCCGCCCCACTCTCCACCGGCGGAGAAGCCCTGGAGCACGCGCATGAGGATCAGCAGGATGGGCGCGGCCATGCCGATCTGGGCGTAGGTCGGCAGCAGGCCGATGGCGCAGGTGGCCAGGCCCATCAGGATGAGGGTGGCGACCAGGATCCTCTTGCGTCCGAAGCGGTCGCCGAGGTGACCGGCGACGATCGCGCCGAGCGGCCGGAAGAGGAACGAGATGCCGATGGTGGCGAAGGACAGCACCTGGGCCACGGCGGGGCTGCTCTCGGACAGGGGCGCCAGGAAGAGCGGCGCGAGCACGAGGCCCGCCGCCTGGGCGTAGATGAAGAAGTCGTACCACTCGATGGTGGTACCGACCATCGTCCCCGCGAGGACCTTTCGCCTCTCCTTCTGGTCGAGGGGCCGGGGGCCGGGGGTCGCGGCGTCGGAAGTCGCCATCAATGCTCCGTATTTCTCAGCCGGCCGTGGCCGGATTCGCTGGCGGGGCCGCGACGCACACTCCACTCCGGTCACGACAGGTGTCACGACACGGGGTATTTGGACGGTATGCGCCTGAGCCCTAGGACACCATGGCATGTGAGGGAGGGCACTTTCTACACCAGGGTCCAAATATTCGCAGTTGGGGACCTATGTACTGACCGAACGGTCGGTGGGGAACCACCGTTGTTCAGGCACTTCGAACACCACGCGACCACGTGGTCACGGTGAAAGGTCGACAAATCCCCACAGCGACGAGTCCACATACCGAGACGCCGCATCGCAGGCCTGGCCTGCCACCGGAACGAACACGAGAGACCCACGGCCGTCATGGGTTCTCGGACCCACCTCATCGCCACCGACCGAAGAGCTTGGGCGACGAAGGAGATTTTCGATCAGGGCGTCGAGGCGGCGACCGCCATCTCCTGCGACATCACCGCCGGTGACGCCCTGGGCCACCAGGAACCGTCGAGTTTCCTTCCCCACGGTTCGGGCCGGCCTCCGCGTGGAGACCGGCCCTCCAAGTGCTCGAGGGCACTTGTCGACATACCGATGCGCCTCGTTGTCGACATGACGACCCACGGGGCCCGAGCATCACCCAAGGCGCCGTGCCTCGGCGCCCGCGAGAACCAGGTCCAGGGCCTGGTCGAAGTAGGTGTTCTCCACGGCCAGCGCGTCGGCCTTCGCCACCGCGGCGGAGACCGCCTCCTGGTGCCCCTCGGGATGGTTCGCCTTGGCCACCCGCATGGCGACGGCGGAGGTGGCCGCCCCGAGGATCTGGTTCGACACCGCCCTGATCATGACCGCCTGGCCCTCCTCGTCGGCACCGGATCCCTGGATCGCCTCGACGATCCGCCGTGACAGGGCGACAGCGTTGGGGCCGAGCAACGGCCTCGACCCGGCGAACTCGGCGGCCCACGTGTGCCCGGTCAGGGCCGTGTAGAAGCGGCGTGCGGTCTCCCTGACCGCGAGGTCCCAGGACACGTCCACTCCGGGGAGATCCGAGGCGGCCCCCGCGAGGATCTCGTCCACGGCCAGGTCCACCAGGTCCTCACGCCGCTCCACGTACCAGTACAGACTCGTCGCGTGCACCCCGAGCTCGGCGGCGACCTTGCGCATGGTGAGCGCCGACGCCCCATCGCGGTCGAGCAGGGCGATGGTCCCGCCGACGATGCGGTCCCTGCTCAGCGCCGGCTTCGCGCGGCGTTTGCGCGGCGAGCGATGGAAGACGCTCTCGAACTGCTGCTCGGATCCTGTATCAGCCATGCTCAACAGCATATCCGCAATCCTACGTTGTAGGCTGGGATCCAACAGTGTATGATTCTGGGCATGGCGACAACGAACCCCTCCACACACCCCCCGTCCTCCGCCCCCTACACCCCCGACCGGTCACGCACCACGGCCATCGCCCCCCAGGGGCTCGCCGCCTTCTTCATCCTGGCCTTCGCCTTCTCCTGGACGACCTGGTGGGCGGGTTCCCACCTGCTCGCGGGCGCCGACCCGACCCCCGCCGTTGCCGTCGGAGCCTTCGGCCCGATGCTGGCCGCGATCATCGTCACCGCGGCCACCCAGGGCCGCCGGGGGGTGGGCGCGCTCTTTCGCCGCCACTCCCTGCGCCGCAGGGGCGGACTCCTGCCCTACACGGCCACCGTCCTCATCCTTCTCGCCATCGCCGGCTCGGCCGCGCTACCCGTGTACCTGGGCCAAGCGCCCCTGGACGAGGTCGCTCTTCGCCAAGCCCTGATGACCGTTCCGGTTCAGTTCCTGCTCATCGCCCTGGTCGGTGGCGGCAACGAGGAACTGGGATGGCGGGGCTTCGCCCTGCCGCGACTCCAGGGGGCGCACAGCCCTCTGGCCGCGAACGTGATGCTCGGGATCATCTGGGCCGTCTGGCACGCCCCCCTGTTCTTCATGGAGGGCACCTCCCAGTCGCACATCCACTTCCCCTCGTACGTTCTCCTGTGCCTCGGGATCACCGTCGTCCTCGGTTACGTGTTCAACACGGCCCGAGGCGGAGTGATCGCCGCGGTGATCACTCACGCCGCGATCAACGTCCTCTCGGGACTCAAGGGTGTGGCCGTGGGGTCTCCGGCCTCGGCCCTCGAGGTCGGGCTGGTCCTGCTGGTCGCGGTGTTCCTCCTGGTGTGCACCCGCGGACGCCTGGGCCTGCCCCGGAACGCCGGCGGCGAAGGCTGACACGACGA
>NZ_DYZD01000012.1 GCF_020741345.1 Nocardiopsis listeri | reverse complement strand
ACGGTGCTGCCGAACACCGTGCTTCGACCGGGGCGCGACCAGCCGAAGCCGGTGGTGGCCCGCTCGAACGTCATCAGGGTGGCGGAGTGGCGTTCGTCGGGGGTGTGCGCCTGCAACGCCACCACCCGGTGTGCCGTCGCGGCCAACCCCAGTCTTCCCGCCGCCTCGGTGGGGTCCATGGCGCCTTCCAGCAGGCGGCTCACCAGGTCGGACTCCACCTGCCGTTCCAGATCCGCGCTCACCCGGGTGCGCAGCATGTGCAGGGCCACGGTCCGGGCCCCCTCGGCCAGCAGCGCGGAGCGTTCCTCGCTCAGTGGTCGATCGCACACGACCCACAGGGAACCGAGGAACTCGCGACCCACACGAACGGCCACCGTGGTGCGTCCACCCAGGCCCAGATCCGCTTCGGGGGGCAGATGAAGCGGTTCGGAGGAGGACACCAGGTGCGCGGTCACCCCCGTGCGTTCCAAATGGCGTTGGAGCTCGTCCGGCACCCGCCGTCCAAGGATGGTGTCCAACCGGGCCCGATCCGCGTCCGTCTGCCGCTGCGAGTAGGCCAGGAGACGGTAACGAGGGTCTTCGATGGTCACCGGACCGTCCACCCGCTCCGAGATGGTGTCCGCGAGCGCGGGCAGGTCCGCCGGGCCACGTCCGGCCTCGGTCTCGCCGCCCTCCAGCACCAGTCCGTAGACCACACCGGCCACCTGGCCCCACGACACCGACGAGTCCACGACCAACAGGGCCACGCCCCGCTCGCGGGCGTTCGCGGCGGCCTCGGCGTTCTCCTGGTCCCCGGCGGACTCCGCCGGGCGCACCAGAACGGCCACGGCTCCGGCTCGCTCGGCCAGCTCCACCGCGAGCGAGGAGTCGTCCACGCCCACCGCCAGGAGGATGTCCCCCTCCTCTCGGCCGGGCGTGCCGGGGTCGTGCAGGGCGACCCCGCGTAGAACCGTGCCCGGGGTGGGACGCGATCCGACCAACCTGGTTCCATAGGTACCGAGGATGGTGACCAAACGGTCCAAAAGGACCACATCGCCCCCTCTGTTGTTCCGAACTGACTTCAGCGTAGGTCGAGATTGTGCGTGTCGGACAAAGGGCGGCCCAAGGTTCCAGGGCACACTTTGGTAACAGAGGGCGAACCGCGCCCTCTTGTCGTCGTGCACAGGGAGAGGCCATGGCCGGGAAGGGCGCGGATGTTCCGCGTACCGTCATCGTCGTCGGCGCCGGGATCGTGGGCCTGTCGACCGCTTGGTTTCTTCAGCGGTACGGGGTCGGGGTCACCGTGGTCGAACGAGATACGGTCTCTTCCGGGGCCTCATGGGGGAACGCCGGCTGGATCGCGCCGGGGCTGACCATTCCGCTGAACGACCCGTCGGTCTTCGGCCACGGCGTGCGCGCGGTTTTGGACCCCAAGTCCCCGCTCTCCATCCCGCCGACCACCGACACCGGACTGCTCGGCTTCCTGGCCGCCTTCGCGTTCAACAGTCGCCGCTCCACCTGGGAGCGGGCGCTGGACGGCAACGCCCCGCTCAGCTCCGTGAGCCTGGACGCCTTCACCGAACTCGTCGAGGCGGGCGTGGGCCTGCAGGACGGGCCCAAGGTCGAGGACGCGCCGGTCACCGCGCTGTTCGGCAGCGAGAAGGGCGCCGTCCACCTCCTCAAGGAGCTGGACCAGATGCGGGCCTCTGGGATCCCACTGTCCTACTCGGCGCTGGACCAGGACGCCGTTCGGGCACAGAGCCCGTTCGTCTCGAACACCGTCCGCGCCGGCGTCCGGATCGACAACCAACGCCACGTTCACCCGGGTCTGTTCACCCACGCACTCGCCGACGCCGTGCGCTCCCGCGGGGGCAGCATCGTCGAAGGGTTCAGGGTGACCGGGGTGGAGGCGCGTGGGGACGGTTTCCGTCTCCGCTCCGCGCACGGTGAGACCGAGACGGCGGACGCCGTGGTGGTCGCCACCGGCGCCTGGCTCGGACGCCAAGGCCGCCCCTGGGGCGTCACCGTCCCACTGCGGGCCGGCCGCGGATACAGCTTCACCGTGCCGACCGACGCACCGGTCCCCGGGCCGCTCTACCTGCCAGAGGCCAGAGTCGCCTGTACACCACTGGCTGAGGGACTGCGAGTCGCGGGAACCATGGAGTTCCGCGACATCGAGGCCCCGATGTCGGAGGGACGGATCTCGGCGATCGCCTCCTCGGCGGAGCCGTACCTGAGCGGGGTCGACCTGGCCGCCCGCACCGACGAATGGGTGGGATCGCGCCCGGTCACCGCGGACGGTCTTCCCCTCATCGGGGAGACGCGTATCCCCGGTCTGTACGTGGCCGGCGGACACGGCATGTGGGGATTCACCCAGGGCCCGGCCACCGGCCGCATGCTGGCCCGGGCGGTCGCCACGGGGAATCCGCCCGAGGCACTACGCCCCTTCGATCCACTCCGGTGAACGACCATCACGTCCACCGGGCGCCCCGCCGAATCGTCGGCCGGGCGCCCTTCCTCTTCCAAAGGGAGAAACACGATGTCCAACGACAGTCGCGTCTGGATCACTCCGGGCGCTCACCGTCGGCTCACCGTGGAGCTGGCGGTCCTCCAGGGCAGGGCGGAACCCGCCGAGGCCGAGAGCATGGGGATCCACCTCGTCGAAGGCCCCGACGCCCGTGAGTCGCGCATCCACAAGATCGAGGAGCTCCTCCGGGACGCCGTCATCGGTCAGGCCCCGCCGGACGACGGTGTCGCCGAACCCGGCATGGTCCTGACCATCCGCTACGCGGACGATCCCGACACGGAGACCTTCCTGCTCGGCGCCCGCGAGGGTGTGTCGGGGGAGGAGATGAGCGTCTACTCGCCGAGTTCGCCCCTGGGCCAGGCCCTGCTGGGCGCCGCCCGCGGAGAACAGCGCTCCTACAAGGTCCCCAGCGGCAAGACCGTGAGCGTCACCCTCGTCGAGGCCGTTCCCTACAGCGCCTGACCCGATAGGGCCGCCCGCCAAGGGCGGCCCAACGGCGACCTGTGGAGACTCCGTCCTCGGGGACGAACGGCCGGGGCCGGCGGAGCACGCCGACCGAGTACCCGAATCGGATTCTGCGGGTCACAGGCCCCGGATCGGACGGTTCGGTTCGGTGGGTCGGGACAACAGCGCGACCAGGTACTCGTAGAAGGCCTCGGCGTCGATCTCCTCGACGACCCGGGCGTTGGCCTCCAACCCGTGCACTCCCCAGGACATCGCCGAGTACCCCCGGGTCAGCTCCCCGGCGGTCTCCACGTCCACGTGGTAGGGCGACACCTTACGCACCAGTTCGGGGTGGAGCAGGAGCGCCGCGGTCAGGGAGTCGGGGTGTGTGGTGCCTTCGATGCCCACCGTACGGTCGAACTCCAGGGTGGCCGCGCACACCCGGGTGAAGAAGGCCGCGAGCGGGGTGCCCAGAGCGGCGATCCGATCCAACCGTTCCTGGTCGAAGACCGCCCGACGCAGCGTCAGTGGGTCCCAGGGCACCACGGTGACGTCGAACCCCGCGGCGAACACGGACTTGGCCGCCTCGGGATCCACGTAGAAGTTGAACTCGGCGGCGGCCGTGATGTTGCCCCGACCGTTGTTGGACCCGCCCATGACGTACAACGACTTCACGTTGTCGACGAAGGAGGGGTCCTTCGCCAGCGCCATGGCGATGTTGGTGAGCGGACCGATCGCCACGATCGACAGCTCACCGGGGTGCTCGGCCGCCATCCGGACCAGGGCGTCCACGGCGTGCTCGGACTCGGTGGCCAGACCGGAAACGTCCATGTCCAGCCCGCCGGACCCGTCACCGTGCACGTTCTCCGCGCTCACCCACTCGCGCACCAGCGGTCCACGGCACCCCAGGTACACCGGGACCTCCCCGAGCCTCCCGGCCACGTTCGAGGTCAAGAACGCGTTGCGGACCTGCCGCTCGAATCCGACGTTCCCGGCGACCATGGTGATCGCCCGCAGATCGGCCTCGGGATCGAGCAGCCCGACCAACAACGCCACACAATCGTCCTGCGCGGTGTCGGTGTCGATGATCAACGGAGTGGCCATGACGGGTCCTTCCACGGGTCGGGCCGGCTCCTCTATCCGAAGCGACCGGTGATGTAGTTCTCGGTGTCCTTCTTCTCGGGACGGGTGAAGATCTGGTTGGTCTCGCCCATCTCGATCAGCCTGCCGGGCTTGCCGGGCGCCGAGAGGTTGAAGAAGGCGGTCTGGTCGGACACGCGCGCGGCCTGCTGCATGTTGTGGGTGACGATCACGATCGTGTAGTCCTCCTTCATGTTGTGAATGAGGTCCTCGATCGCCAGCGTCGAGATCGGGTCCAGGGCCGAGCACGGCTCGTCCATCAGCAGCACGGACGGCTTGACGGCCGTGGCGCGCGCGATGCACAGGCGCTGCTGCTGACCGCCGGAGAGGCCGGCGCCGGGCTTGTCCAGCCGGTCCTTGACCTCGTTCCAGAGGTTGGCGCCGCGCAGCGACTCCTCCACCAGGTCGTCCGCCTCGGACTTGGCCATCCGCTTGTTGTTCAGCCGGGCCCCGGCGATCACGTTGTCGTAGATCGACATCGTGGGGAAGGGGTTGGCCTTCTGGAACACCATGCCGATCTCGCTGCGGACCAGCACCGGGTCCACGTCGGGCCCGTAGATGTCCATGTCGTCCAGGAGCACCTTGCCCTCGGCGCGGGCGCCGGGGGTGACCTCGTGCATCCGGTTGAGGGTGCGCAGGAAGGTCGACTTGCCGCAGCCGGAGGATCCGATGAAGGCCGTCACCGACCGCGGCTCGATGGTCATGGACACGTCCTCGACCGCGAGGAAGTCGCCGTAGTAGACGTGTAGTCCGGAGACGTCGATTCGTTTCGCCACAGGATGTTCCTCGTGTTAGCGGGTCTTGGGTGAGAAGAAGCGGCCGATCACGCGGGCCAGGATGAACAGCAGCATGACGATCAGAACCAACGTCAGCGCCGCGGCCCAGGCCCTCTCGTAGTTGACGGCCCCACCCATGCGGAACTGGGAGTAGATGTACACCGGCAGGTTCATCATCTGTCCGTCGAACAGGTTCCAGTTGATGGAGACCGCCGACGAGCCCGCGGTGAGGACCAGGGGCGCGGTCTCACCGATAACGCGAGCGATGGCCAGCATGATTCCGGTGGTCAGTCCGGCGGCGGAGGTGGGGAGCACGACCTTGGTGATCGTGCGCCACTTGGGCACGCCCAGGGCGTAGGAGGCCTCACGCAGGTCCCGGGAGACCAGCCGCAGCATCTCCTCGCTGGAGCGGACCACGACCGGGATCATCAGCACGGTCAGTGAGAGCGCGCCCGCCGCGCCGTTGGTGTGGCCCGGGCCGAAGAGCATCATCCACAGCGCCACCACGAACAGACCGGCGACGATCGAGGGGATACCGGTCATGACGTCCACGAAGAACGTGATGACCTTCTTGATCCGCCCCTGGGCGTACTCGACCAGGTAGACGGCGGTGAGCACACCGATCGGCACGGACAGCAGGGTGGCCATGCCGGTGATGGCCAGGGTGCCGACGATGGCGTGGTAGACACCGCCCGCGTCCATGCTCGGCAGGACGCCGTTCATCGACACGGTCAGGAAGTACGGGCTGAAGCGGTCCAGGCCGTACCCGACAACGGTGTACAGCAGTGACACCAACGGCGCCATGGCCAGCAGGAAGCAGCCGTAGACGATGGCCGTGACCATGCGGTCCTTGGCCTTGCGGCCCCCCTCCACCCGGTTGGAGGCGGTCACGATGATGACCGCGTAGGCCACCGCGGTGAGCAGCGCCCAGGTGATCGGACCGAAGGACGAGAACGCGGCCAGGACACCGGCGACCACCACGCCACAGCCGACCAGTAGACCGAGTGGGAAGTGGCGGGGCAGGGTGCCCGCGCGAAGGTCGAGCTTGGCGCCGGACTTGGGCCCGGGGGCGGGAGGCTGCGTGGTCGTCGTGCTCATGCGGACTCCTTGTTGCCCCGTGCCACGACGTAGCGGGCGCCCATGTTGACTACGAGGGTGATGGCGAACAGCACCAGACCGGCGGCGATCAACGCGGAGACCCCGTAACCGGTGGCCTCGGGGTACTGGAGCGCGATGTGCGCGGCGATGGTCTGGTTGCCGCTCTGCAGCAGGTTGAAGGAGATCGCCAGGGCCGGGGAGAGGATCATGGCGACGGCCATGGTCTCGCCCAGCGCCCGACCCAGGCCGAGCATGGCGCCACCGACGATGCCGGACTTGCCGAAGGGCAGCACGGCCAGGCGGATCATCTCCCACCTGGTGGCGCCCATGGCGAGCGCGGCCTCACGGTGGCCCTGCGGGACCTGGTGGAACACGTCGCGGGACATCGCCGTGATGATCGGCAGGATCATGACCGCGAGGACGATGCTCGCCGTGAGCAGGGTGCGGCCGGAGGTGGAGGCGGGGCCGGCGAACAGCGGGATCCAACCCAGGTAGCGGGTCATGCCCTCGTACACGGGGACCAGCTGTGGGGCGAGCACCATCATGCCCCAGAGGCCGTAGACCACGCTGGGGATCGCGGCGAGCAGATCGACGAGGTAGCCGAGCATGGCGGCGAGCCTCCGCGGCGCGTAGTACACGATGAACAACGCGATGCCGATGGCGACCGGGGTCGCCAGCAACAGCGCGATGGCGGCGGCCAGAACGGTACCGAAGGCCAGCGCGGCCACACCGAAGGAGGGGTCCTCCCTGGTGTTGGCGTCCCACGACTGGTCGGTCAGGAAGTTCGAGGTGTTGGCCGACAACGACGGCCAGGCCTGGATCACCAGGAAGGCCGCCACACCGGCGAGGATCGCCAGGATCAGCAGGCCCGACCCTCGCGCGAGTCCGGCGAAGGCGGCATCGCCGATCCGGCGCCTGCCCCGGGGCGGTGGTGCCGCCTTGGGCGCGTCCGTGGTCGTCATGGGTTCTCCGGTTCGGAAATGGTGAGTCGGGCCGGTCTCTCGGGTTCCTCGGTCATGCCGATACGGGCATGTGCCGCGTCGGCGACCCGACGCGGGCGCGCGCCGCACCGAATGCGAAGGTAAGCCCCAGAGGTGACCAGTTGTCCCAGGGAAGGTGAACGGAACATGAACGCCGCATCGCACACCTGTGGCGGTAAGGGGTTCGGCCGGTTAATGTGACGCGTCACACTTGACGGAATCCGTTCCCCGGCGGGCGTTCGGGCCGTGTTCAGCCCTGCCGTACCGGCGCGTACATGACGTCGGTGTCCCACATGGAAAAACCGAGGCTCTCGTACAGGCGCACGGCGGCCTCGTTGTCACCGTCCACGTACAGGTGGACCCATGGCAGGCCGCGATCGCGTAGGTGCCGCAGTCCGGCGAGTGTCAGGGCGCGACCCAGGCCGGTGCCCTGCCAAGCCGGGTCCACACCCACGACGTACACCTCGCCGACGCTCTCGTCGTCGCTGAGCCCCGCCCCGTCGGCGTGGGTCTTGGTCCAGTGGTAGGCGGCGATGCCGCCGCTGGTGGTGGCCGCGACGAAGAAGCCCCGCGGGTCGAACCAGTCCTCGATCTCGCGTTGCAGCAGGTCGTCCAGGGTCAGGGAGCCCTGCTCGGGGTGGTCGGAGAAGGCGCGGGCGTTCGCGTCCAGCCAGGCCTGTTCGTCCTGCCCGACCACGAAGGGCCGGATCCGCACCTTCTCGGCGACCTCCGGGCGCAGTTCGGGTTCGGGGAGCTCGGGCGCGGACCAGGGACCGCCCGGCACCTCCGCGCCCAGGTCGCGCAGCGGCATCCGCATCTTGTGGAGTTCGCGCACCGGTTCCCAGCCGGCCGCCTCCGCCACCGAGACCGCTCCCTTGGTGCGACCGTGGGCCCACACCCGTACCCCGCGCGGTCCGGCGTCCTCGCGGACCGAGCGCAGCAGGGCCGTCCCGAGCCCTCGACCTCGGTGCTCGGGGTGGACGACGACCTCACCTGAGTCGGGTTCGTCCTCCACGCGTTCGACGAAGGCGAACCCGATGATCGACACGGTCGGGTCGGTGCCGCGGAATACGTGGAAACGGCTGCTGCCGGCGGGCGCCCCGTGCCTGACCCTGAGCACGGTGTGCTCGGACAGGGGAGCGACGCCGTCCACGGCGCGGGCCGCCTCGGCCAGGGCCAGTACGGGTTCGGTCAGCTCGGAGGCGAGATCGTCGGTGACTAGCGGGGTGTTCATGAGCCGCAATCCTAGATCCTGTTCGTCGCGTGGGCGCGCGACACCCGTGGCGTGGGCCGGTTCCACCGCTCCGGTTTCCTCACCTGGGCGAGGACCGGAGCGGGTCGGAACGGGTCGGTTCGGGGGCGGGGTCGGTCGGTACGCCGAGCCCTCAGCCCTTACGGCGCTTGCCCTGGTAACCACCGCCGACCGCGAGTCGGACCCGGCGGGTGGGCGACAGCGGGGCGGCGAGCAGCAGGGCCAGTAGGAAGGCGGCCAGCAGGATCG
>NZ_DYZD01000011.1 GCF_020741345.1 Nocardiopsis listeri | reverse complement strand
ATCGCCCTCGGTGTACTGCTCGCCCTCGCCCGTAACGAGCCCCAGGCGCAGAAGGCGTTGGCGGCCCGCGGTCCCGGTTGGCTCCAAAGGGCTCTAAGCTGGCTTGGCCTGGAGAACTTCGTCGCTTCCGTCCAGAATCGGGCCGGGGGCACGACTTCCAAGCGCACCTCCGCGCCGAGCACCCCTCGCCCGGCGCGCAAGCGCGACACCAAGACAACGGCCAAGAACCAGAGCGGCCCGGTCCCGGCGGGTGACCGGCCAAGGAGGAATCGACGACGATGAGGGTAGCCCTCGCCGGAGGCGGCACGGCCGGGCATATCGAGCCCGCACTCTCACTTGCGGACGCGCTGCGGCGCATCGACCCGAACACCGAGATCCTCTGCCTGGGAACCGAGCGTGGTCTGGAGACCCGACTCGTCCCCATGCGCGGTTACGAACTGGGCCTGATCCCCGCGGTCCCCCTACCGCGCAGGCTCACCCCACAGCTGCTCACCGTCCCGGGCAAGCTCGCCGGCGCACTCAGCGCCGCGGGCGAACAGCTCGACCGGATCCAGGCCGACGTCCTGGTCGGGTTCGGCGGTTACGTCGCCACCCCCGGCTACCTCGCGGCCCGTCGTCGCAAGATGCCCATCATCGTGCACGAGGCCAACCCGCTGCCGGGCCTGGCCAATCGACTCGGCGCGCGGCTCACCCCGCACGTCTTCACCGGACACCCCCACGCCCAGATACGCAACGGACGCTTCATCGGCATCCCGCTGCGCCGGCAGGTCACCTCCCTGGACCGTCTGGCCATGGGTGACAAGGCGCGCACCTACTTCGGTCTGCGCCCCGACCTGCCCACCCTGCTGATCTTCGGTGGCTCCCAGGGCGCCCAGCGCGTCAACGAGGCCGCCTTCGCCGCCCGCAACGCCTTCCGAGACGCCGGTGTCCAGGTCCTGCACGTCGTCGGCCCGAAGAACGCCGACGAACCCCAGGACCTCACCCAGGACGGCATCCCCTACGTCGCCGTTCCCTACGTCGACCGCATGGACATGGCCTACGCCGCCGCCGACGTGGCCATGTGCCGCTCCGGAGCGATGACCTGCGCCGAACTCACCGCCGTCGGTCTGCCGGGTGCCTTCGTCCCCCTGGCCATCGGTAACGGCGAACAGTCCCTGAACGCCGAACCCATCGTCAAGGCGGGCGGCGGCATCATGATCGGCAACGCCGACCTGTCGCCCGACTGGATCGTCCAGCAGCTCATCCCGCTGCTCACCGACACCGACCGGGTCGTGACGATGTCGGAGGCGGCCGCCCGCATGGGCCGCCGCGACGCCGACACGGAGCTGGCCCGCGAGGTCATGGCGATCGCCCGCGGCGACAAACCCACCCCGGAGATGCCGCTGTCCGAAGACGACGGCGACGAGGTCTACTACGACGACGGTAAGGACGCACGATGAGCCTGGTCCGGCAGACCGAACCGGTCCCCGTCGACAAGCTGGGACGCACCCACTTCATCGGTCTCGGAGGAGCCGGCATGTCCGGCATCGCCCGTGTGCTGCTGCAGTCCGGGGTCGAGGTCTCGGGCAGTGACGCCCGTGACAGCGACACCCTGCGCGAACTCGAGCAGATGGGGGCGCGTGTCCACGTGGGACACGCCGGCGAGAACCTGGGCCCCGCCGAGACCCTCGTGGTCTCCTCCGCGATCCGCGAGGACAACCCCGAACTGGTCGAGGCGCGCCGCCGCGGCATCCGGATCCTGCCCCGGGCCGCGGCCCTGGGCGCCCTGCTGCTGAACCGCGAGGGCATCGCCGTCTCGGGCACCCACGGCAAGACCACCACGACCTCCATGATCACCGTGGTCCTGCAGCACTTGGGCGCCGAACCCGGCTACGTGATCGGCGGCAAGCTGGTCACCACGGGTCTGGGCGCCGACGCCGGGGTCGGCGACGCCATCGCGGTGGAGGCCGACGAGAGCGACGGTTCCTTCCTGATGCTCTCGCCCAAGATCGCCGTGGTCACCAACGTCGAGGCCGACCACCTGGACAACTACAGCGGCCTCGACGAGATCCACGACAACTTCGCGAACTTCGTCGACCGTGTCGAGCGGACCCTCATCGTGGGCGTCGACGACCCGGGGGCCCGCAAGGTCGCCGAACTGGCCCGTGAGCGCGGCAAGCAGGTGCTGACCTACGGGGAGGCGGCCGACGCCGACTACCGGATCACCCGGATCCGTGCCCGCGGTTTCACCACCGAATTCACCCTCCAGACCGTCGATGGCGACCCGATCGACGGCACCGTCGCCGTCCCGGGCCTGCACAACGTCCTCAACGCGGCCGCCGCGGTGGCCGTGGCCGACCGTCTCGGGCACGACCTGGACGTGGCGGTCGAGGGCATCGCCGACTTCGCCGGAGCCGCCCGCCGTTTCGAGCTCAAGGGTCAGGGCGACGGCGTGGGCGTCTACGACAGTTACGCCCACCACCCCACCGAGATCGACGCCGACCTGCGCGCCACCCGCGCCGCGTTGGAGTCCTTCTCCAGGGATTCCGAGGACGAGGTCCCCCTCGGCCGGGTGGTGGCCCTCTTCCAGCCGCACCTGTACAGCCGGACCCGGATCTTCGCCGAGGAGTTCGCGGCCGCCCTGAGCCTGGCCGACGAGGTCGTGGTGATGGAGGTCTTCGCTGCCCGCGAGGACCCCGAACCCGGAGTGACCGGTGAACTCATCACCTCCAAGGTCTCCCACGAAAGGGTGCGTTATGTGCCCGGTCGAGAGGAGGCGGTGCGTACGGTGGTCGAACTCGCCCGTCCCGGGGACATCGTCCTGACGATGGGGGCCGGGGACGTCACCGAGCTGGGTCCGCGCATCGTCGCGGCCCTGTCGGAGCGGGCCGAGGGCAACGGACACGACTAAAGGGGTACACACGTGGGCGCCGACCAGGCCGGGAACGACGCTGCGACGGCACGTCGGGGGGGTTCGGATCCCTGGAAGGCGACCTTCACGGTCCTCTTGGTGGTCTCCCTGGTCTGCGCCGTGGTGTGGTTGCTCCTCGGTTCCCGGTTGCTGGTGGTCCGCGACGTCGCGGTCACCGGCACGGACCGGATCTCCGCCGCCGAGGTCGAGGCGGCGGTGTCGGTGAACACCGGCACCCCGCTGATAAGGGTGGACCTGGACGCCGGCCGCGACCGCGTCGAGGGACTCGACCTGGTCGAGTCCGCCACCGTCAAACGGGGATGGCCCGCCACCCTGAAGGTGGAGGTCGTCGAACGTCGACCCCTGCTCGCGATCGCGGTGGGGGAGGAGTACCGGTTGGTCGACGGCGACGGTGTGCGCATCGAGGACTCGACGAGCCGGCCCGGCACGCATCCACTGGTGTCGGTCACCGGGGAGGTCGAGGACAACGAGGCGGTCCGGGCCGCCGCGGACATCGTGCGCGAGGCCCCCGACTCCTTCGTCGCCCAGATCCAGCTCATCGACGCCAAGGACCCCGACGCGATCAAGATCGAGTTGGGGGACGGCTCCCTCGTGGAGTGGGGCGACGCCGAACACACCGCGGACAAGAGCGGGATCCTACGGGTGCTGATGCGCGAGCATCCCACCGCCGAGGGGCGTGTCTACGACGTCGGTACGCCCGACCTGGCCATGGTCAGGTGAAGGGAGTATCAAGGGATGTTCTGGTTCGGGCGGAGTCGGGGCAAGGCGCTGTTCCCGGGACAAGCGGGTCCGCACCGCCGCGAAACGGCACTCCGGGAGGACATTCCAGACGCGACGCGCCGAGTGTGCACTTCGCTTCCTCGTGTTATACGCGGTTAGGCTGAAGCCGTCATCGGTTGCCCGCACCCGACGGTCCGCTTACTGTCGGGAAGCACAACCACCATCAACAACGTAGTAAAACACGCTTTTCGGGATACGCAGGAACCGTTCGGTCGAGGCCACAGGCCCGGGGGACGGTACCGGTGACCCGGGGTCCCCGCCGACGGTCCGTGCGAGCCGGGAGGTGGGTGAACCCGAAACGCACTCAGTAGAACCGGATGCCGGACCGCCGGCGCACCCGCGGAACCATCTCGTGGACGCGAAGACGGAACGGCTCATGCGAGCGGAAAGGCCCCTCGTCGTGGCAGCACCGCAGAACTACCTCGCGGTCATCAAAGTCGTCGGCATCGGCGGCGGCGGTGTCAACGCCGTCAACCGAATGATCGAAGAGGGGCTCAAGGGCGTTGAGTTCATCGCGATCAATACCGACGCCCAAGCGCTGCTGATGAGCGACGCGGACGTCAAGCTCGACGTCGGCCGTGAGCTCACCCGCGGCTTGGGAGCGGGAGCCAACCCCGACGTCGGCCGAAAGGCCGCGGAGGATCACCGTGAGGAGATCGAGGAGGTCCTCAAGGGGGCCGACATGGTCTTCGTCACGGCAGGCGAAGGCGGTGGCACGGGCACAGGAGGAGCCCCGGTCGTCGCCAACATCGCCCGCTCCCTGGGAGCCCTGACCATCGGTGTGGTCACCCGCCCCTTCGGTTTCGAGGGTAAGCGGCGCGCGACCCAGGCCGAGTCCGGGATAGCGATGCTCCGTGAGGAGGTCGACACCCTCATCGTCATCCCGAACGACCGCCTCCTGTCCATCTCCGACCGTCAGGTCAGCGTCCTCGACGCGTTCAAGGCCGCCGACCAGGTCCTGCTCTCCGGTGTCCAGGGCATCACGGACCTGATCACCACGCCGGGACTGATCAACCTCGACTTCGCCGACGTCAAGTCGGTGATGTCCGGGGCGGGATCGGCGTTGATGGGTATCGGATCGGCGAGAGGGGACGACAGGGCCGTGGCAGCGGCCGAACTGGCGATCTCCTCACCGTTGCTGGAAGCCAGTATCGACGGGGCGCACGGGGTCCTGCTGTCCATTCAGGGCGGCTCCGACCTCGGACTCTTCGAGATCAACGAGGCCGCGCAACTGGTCGCCAACTCGGCGGCCCCGGAGGCCAACATCATCTTCGGCGCGGTCATCGACGACGCCCTGGGTGATGAGGTGAGGGTCACCGTCATAGCTGCGGGCTTCGATGAACCCGAGGTCATCGTGCCGGCGACCCGGGAGCGTCAGCCGGTGGACCCTCCTGAGGCCGTCGCCCCCACGGCAGGCATCACGTCCGGCAAGGAGGAGTCCGCCACGGCCGCTCCGTCCGCCGAGGGCGCGAGCGGGGCGTCGGCCACCAACATGCCGTGGGCGGCCCCGTCCCGACCGGCCTCGCCGGAACCCGAGGCACCCCGGTCCACCGAGCCCGCCCGATCCTGGGTGAGCCCGGAGCCCGCGCACCCCGAGCCCCGGTACGCGCAGACGCCGCCGGTGTCGTCGCGTCCCGAGCCGGAGCCCCAACAGAGCGCCGACTCCTACCAGGGCATGGAGTCCTACCAGGGCAACAGCCACCGGGTCTCCTACGAGGAGGCCCCGGCCGCGCCCATCGCCCCGGAGCCCACGGCGGCACCGACGGCGCAGCCGGTCCCGGCGGAGGAGCCCTCGGCGCCCGAGCCGGAGCCGGAGGCCCAGTCCGGTCCCATCCACGCGGTCTCGGACACCTCCGAGCGGCGCGGCGACGTTCCCACGCCTCGTCGTCGGGTCATCTTCGACGACCCCGACGACCTGGACGTGCCGGAGTTCCTCAAGTAACCCACCGGATACCATCGACGTGTCAGCGGCCCCGACCTTCGCGTCGGGGCCGTCGCCGCCCCCGGGGCCGGAATCCGCCGTCCTCCGGTGGGACCGAGGGAAGGACCACGGACACACCGATGGGCAACGTCATCGACCTGGGGAGCGGCGTGCGCGCCGCCGTCACCGAACGCAAGGGCGGGGTCAGCGTTCCACCGTTCGACTCGCTCAACCTCGGACTCGGCACGGGCGACAGCCGTGAGGCGGTTCTCGCCAATAGAAGGAGCGCCGCCGAGGACCTGGGCTTCGACATCGACCGGACGGTGTGGATGAACCAGGTGCACAGCGCCGACGTGCTCGTGGCCACCGAACCCGGTGGGGTGGGCACCTGCGACGGGGTGGTCACCACCCGTTCCGATCTGGTCCTGGCCTCCATGGCCGCCGACTGCCTGCCCGTCCTGGCCGCCGACGCCGAGGCGGGTGTCCTGGCCGCCGCGCACTCCGGTCGACTCGGTACGGCCCAGGCGATCGCCGTGAACCTGATCGAGGCCATGGTCGCCGAGGGCGCCCGAACCGACCACATCACCGTCTTCCTCGGGCCCACGATCTGTGGGAGTTGTTACGAGGTGCCGCCGGAGCTTCAGGCCCGGACCGCCGAACGTACGCCTGAGGCGGCCTCGACCACTCGTCAGGGCACCACCGGGGTGGACATGCTCGCGGCCGTCACCGCCCAGCTGCGCGGCGCGGGAGTGGACAACATCACCTCCGACGGCCGTTGCACCCTGGAGAGCACCGAACTGTTCTCCCACCGCCGCGACGCCCCCACCGGTCGGTTCGCCTCCTTCATCTGGCGGGACTGACCCGTACGGCCTTCGCGGCAACCAAACCCCCGTTGCCGGAATCGGCCGATCTTCCATGGCCGAGGCGGTACACCGGACGCCACACAGAACACCATCACCACAGCAGGGAACAGAAGGAACAGACGTGTCACACAGCGACCCCGCGCGCACAGAGCAGATCCGCGCCAACCTCCGGGAAGTGCGGGCCAGGATCGAGTCGGCCTGCGCGAAGGCGGATCGTGAGCCCTCCGAGGTGTCCCTGGTGGCGGTGACCAAGACCCACCCCGCGAGCGACGTGCGCGCGCTCGCGTCCCTGGGCGTCACCGACGTCGGTGAGAACCGGGACCAGGAGGCCGCGCCCAAGGCCGCCGAAACCGCCGACCTCGATCTCACCTGGCACTTCGTCGGACAGTTGCAGAGCAACAAGGCCAAATCTGTGGCCTCCTACGCCGACGTCGTCCACTCGGTGGACCGGGCCAAGCTGGCCCGGGCCCTCGGTGAGCGGGCGGCGGCGGCCGATCGGCGCCTGACCTGCCTGGTCCAGGTGGACCTCGACGACGACGCCCGAGCGGGTGTGCTGGGACCGCGCGGCGGTGTCGACCCGGCCGACGCTCCGGCCCTGGCCGACGCCATCGCCGAACACGAGGCGCTCGAACTCGGAGGTGTGATGGCCGTCGCACCCCTGGGCGGGGATCCGGACGCCGCCTTCGCCCGTCTTTACGAGGTGGCGATGGGGATCAGGGACCGTTACCCTCGGGCGACGATGGTCTCCGCGGGGATGAGCGGGGACTTGGAAGCCGCCATCGGAAGAGGCGCGACACACCTGCGGCTTGGTGCGGCGTTGCTCGGCGCCCGAGGCACGAACGTGGGGTAATGTCCCCACATAGACCTTGGGGCCTGTCTGTGGTGTTCGCCCGAAAGGGTGCCCGCCCCGCGACGATGGGGCCAGGACGGGTGAAGACGGAGGAGTCGGCTGCGGTCGAGGCCGCGGGAACGACGGAGGATGTGAGATGGCCGGCGCGATGCGCAAGATGGCGGTCTACCTCGGTCTCGTGGAGGACGACCGTTACGATCACCGTTATGCGGACGAATATGATGAGTTCGATGAATTCGACGAGGTTGTGGAGGAGCAGCGTGACCGCGACGCCGACTCTCCCGCAGGCGAGGAAACACGAGGCGATGCCGTGATGGACACCGGCGACTACCTGGGAACGGGTGAACGACGCGGTGGCACCACCACGACGGCCTCGACCGCCGACCTCGCACGAATCACCACGCTCCACCCGCGCACGTACAACGAGGCGCGTACGATCGGAGAGCACTTCCGGGAAGGTACGCCGGTGATCATGAACCTGACCGAGATGGTCGACAGCGACGCCAAGCGTCTGGTCGACTTCGCGGCTGGTCTGATCTTCGGTCTCCATGGCAGTATCGAACGCGTGACCAACAAGGTGTTCCTGCTGTCCCCGGCCAACGTCGAGGTGACCGCCGAAGACAAGGCGCGGATCGCCGAGCGTGGGTTCTTCAATCAGAGCTAGACCGTCACATTTGTCCAGAGATTGGGTCGGGGAACGACCGTGAGTATCGTCCTATCAGTGCTGTCCCTCCTCCTTCAGCTGTTTGTCTTCGTGCTGATAGCGAGGGTGGTACTGGAGATGGTGCAGTCCTTTTCCAGGGACTGGCGACCCAGCGGGTTCGTTCTCGTGCTCGCTGAGATCGTGTACACGATCACCGACCCACCACTGAAGTTCCTCCGTAGGTTCATCAAGCCGGTGAGGCTGGGGAGCATCGCACTCGACCTGAGTGTGTTGATCCTGTTCTTCGCCATCATCATCCTCCAGAGTTTCCTGGCGGGGATGGCGGCGAGCCTGTGATGAGGACGGCAGGGGTGGAAAAGTAACCCCGGATTCCGATTTGTGGTCTTGGTCATGATCTGGATTGCCGTAAGGTCACGATCAGGTAGCGTCCCTACGGACAGACTCCAAGCGCGCCAAGGAGACGAACATGCCGCTGACACCCGCCGATGTGCGGAACAAGCAGTTCAGTACCACCCGGCTACGTCCGGGATACGATGAAGAAGAGGTCGACGCCTTTCTCGACGAGGTCGAGTCAGAGCTGGACCGACTGATCCAGGAGAACGAGGAACTGCGCGGCAAGCTCGCCGAGTGCCTGCGGGGCAAGGTCCCCAACGCCGGCATGCAGGACTTCCAGCAGCCCCAGGAGCAGCCCGAGGCTCAGCAGCAGATGGAGCAGATGCGTCCGGAGCCGGTCCAGGCCCAGGCGCCCATCGAGCAGCAGCCCCAGCCGCCCGCGCCGCAGCAGGCCCAGATGGCCATGACCGGTGCCAACCTGGCCATGGGCGGCGAGGAGAACATGGACACGGCCGCCCGTGTCCTGGCCCTGGCCCAGCAGACCGCCGACCAGGCGATCAGCGACGCCCGCCGCGAAGCCGACGAGACGCTCGGTCGCGCGCGCAACGAGTCCGAGGACATCCTCGGCAAGGCGCGTCGCCAGGCCGACCAGATCATCGGTGAGGCCCGCGCCCGCTCCGAGAACCTCGACCGTGACGCCCAGGAGCGCCACCGTCAGGTCATGGGCAGCCTGGTCCAGCAGCGCGAGGAGCTGGAGCACAAGGTCAACGTGCTCAAGGACTTCGAGCGGGAGTACCGTAGCCGTCTGAAGGACTACTTCGAGCGTCAGCTCAACGAGCTGAAGAACGAAGAGGAGAAGGCCAAGTCGGTGGAGCTCAACCCGAACACCACGGGTGGCTTCCAGACGATGGCCCCCCAAACCGGTGGCGCCCCCGCCATGCAGCAGCACGGCGGTCCCGGTGGCCCCGGCGGCAACCCGTTCGGTCACCCCGAGCCGGCCCCTCACGGCGGATTCCACCCTGGCGAGGCCCCGCACGAGCGTCGCTGACCCTTCAGCGGCATGTGACTCCGAACAACTGAAGACTCCGGCTCAACACGTGTAAAGGCCCTGGTCGACCCGTGATCCTTAGCATCCTCGCTACCGTGGCGGTGCTGGCGGCCATCGCCGTCATCGCGGCCGCACTGGTGTTCGCCGAGACCGCCCTGGTGTACATCGCCCTGGGACTCGGCGCACTGAGTGTCCTCCTCCTACTGGGCGCTCTGCTCCAAGGCAGGTTCGGTGCGGGTGGAAAGGACACGACACGGACGGACGGTTTGGGGAAGTCGTCCGTCCCCGCGGTCCCCACCGCGGTACCGGGCCCCACATGGGAGTCGGAGCAACCTGGGCGCGTACCCGCACCGGCTTTGGAGTCGGTGCGGGACACCCCTGTCCCGGAGCAACGGCCCTGGGGTGAGGAACCCCAGGAGGAACCGGAGTTCGACGTTCCCCGGTGGGAGACGCCCACCAAGGGCGACTGGCCCGAACCGGTCCAGGCGGCCCAGAC
>NZ_DYZD01000010.1 GCF_020741345.1 Nocardiopsis listeri | reverse complement strand
GTTCGTGCAGGGTCAAGCCCTCCACGGCCCGGCGGAAGTCCGCGAGCATGGGGTCGATGAGCGGTGAGTGGAACGCGTGGCTGACGTTCAGACGGCGGCTCTTGACACCGTCGGCGTTCATCGACGCCGTGATCTCCTCGACCGCGGCCGCCCCTCCGGCGACGACGGTGGCACGCGGACCGTTCACCGCGGCGATGTCCACGACCTCCGTCCACTCCGCCACGTACGGGGCCACCTCGGCCTCCGACGCCCGGAAGGACACCATCGCGCCGGTGCGGGGTAGGGCCTGCATGAGGCAGGCGCGGGCGGCGACCAACGCACAGGCGTCGGCGAGGTCGAACACACCGGCGACGTGCGCGGCCGCGATCTCACCGATCGAATGACCCAACAGGTGCCCCGGACGCACCCCCCAGCTTTCGTAGAGGCGGTAGAGGGCGACTTCGAGTGCGAAGGTGCCGCACTGCGTGTACAGGGTTTCGTGCAGCAGGCCCGCCGCCTCGGTGTGAGGGGCGGCCCAGACCACGTCCTTCAGGGGACGGTCGAGGTGCCGGTCCAAGAGCGCGACGGTTCGGTCGAAGGCGTCCGCGAACACGGGGAAGGCGGCGTGCAGTTCCTTCCCCATACCCGGCCGTTGGGCTCCCTGCCCGGTGAAGAGGAAGGCCGTCCCACCCTCCCGAACACGTCCCTGGTGGACGTTCTGGTCAGGTCTGCCGTCCACGTAGGCGGTCAGTCCCCGTACCAACTCTTCGCGGTCCCGACCCACGACCGCCACCCGGTGGGTCAGCCCCGTGCGCCGGGTCGCCAGTGAGTGTCCGACGTCCGAGGGGTGCGCCGTGGGAGCGGCCTCGACGAGGCGTCGGGCCTGCTCCTTGAGAGCGTTCGGGCCATGGGCCGAGACCGTCCAGGCCACGGCCTGCGGGCCTTCCGTGGCCCTCTCCACGGTCTCGGTCCGTTCCGGGGCACCGGTGACGACGACGTGGCAGTTGGTCCCGCCCATGCCGAACGACGAGACCCCGGCGACGTTCGGAGCCGGCCAGGGCATGCGTTCGGTCACGACCCTCAGGTTGAGCTCTTCCAAGGGGATACGCGGGTTGGGCCGGGAGAAGTTGAGGCTGGGGACGAGTTCTTCGTGATGGACCGACAGAACGGTCTTGAGGAGCCCGATGATCCCTGCGGCGCCTTCGAGGTGACCGATGTTGGTCTTGACCGATCCCACGAGCAGTGGTGAGCCCGGTTCCTGGGCGGCCCCCAGGGCCTCGCCCAGGGCGGCGGCTTCGATGGGGTCCCCGACGGGGGTGCCGGTGCCGTGCAGTTCCACGTATCCGACCGCCCCCGGTTCCACCCCGGCCCTGCGGTAGGCGGAGTCGAGCAGCGCCGCCTGCGCGGGCGCGCTGGGCACCGTCAGACCGTCCCCGCCCCCGTCGTTGTTCATGGCGCTGCCCGCGATGACCGCGTAGACCCGGTCACCGTCGGCCATCGCCTGGGCGAAGGGCTTCAGCACGACGAATCCGCCGCCCTCTCCCCGCACGAAGCCGTTGGCCCGCTCGTCGAAGGCATAGCAGCGGCCGTCGGGAGAGAGAGCCCCGAAGGCCCCCATACGAGCGGTGCCCCGACCGGAGAGATTGAGGTGCACGCCCCCCGCGACGGCCAGGTCGCACTGACCGGAACGCAGGCTCTCGCAGGCCATGTGGACGGCCACCAGGGAGGACGACTGTCCCGTGTCCAGGACGAGGCTCGGACCACGCAGCCCCATGGCGTAGGAGACGCGGTTGGCGATCATGCTCCTCGCCGCACCGGTGACCGCGTGCCGAGCGTCCACCCCGGTGCCGGAGGCCTCACGGAGAACCGCGTAGTCGTCCCCGATCGCTCCCACGTAGAGACCCGTCGCGGGCAGGGAACGAACGTCCGTTCCCTGGTCCTCCAGTGCCTCCCAGACCAGCTCCAGGGCGAGCCTTTGGTGCGGGTCCATCTCGGCGGCCTCCCTCGGGGAGATCCCGAAGAAGGGTGCGTCGAACGACTCGACGTCGTCCAGGAAGCCGCCCCGTGTGACGAACCCGGGCAGCCCAGGGCCGTCGGGCCAACGTCCCTCGGGAACCTCTCGGACCGCGTCGACCCCGGAACCGATCAGGGACCAGAGTTCATCGGGTCCATGCGCCATGGGAGCCCGGCAGGACATGCCGACGACGGCTATCGGGAGGTCTCCGGCCTCGTCGCTTCGGAAACCCGATCCGCCGAGCGTGAATTGCTGCACCATCTCCACCTTCCGGCGAGCACAGAACGAATGGCACACAGAGGTTCTTGTCCGGTTTGAGCCTGCCCGTCGTCGTGGTGCGCCAACAACCCCTAACATCGCCCCCTAGAACCCCTGTTTGTGCACCTGTGGCGGACACGTAGGCGGTGGATTGGAATACTGGTCCACATGCTCGATAGACGACTCAGATTCGGCGTCGTACTGATCTCATCCGGCTGCACCGCAGCGGAGTGGGCTAAGAAGTGCGCACGGGCGGAAGCGTTGGGATACGACGTCATCGGGGTTCCCGATCACCTTAATTTGATGTCTCCCTTTCCTTCCGCGGTGGCGGCCGGTTCGGCCACCAGCCGACCAAGGATCGCCGCTTATGTAATCAACGGCTGTTTCTACAATCACGCCCTTTTGGCCCGAGATGTCGCCACGACGGATCTTCTCCTCGACGGCAGGCTCGAAATCGGAATAGGAACCGGTTACGTCGAGCACGAATTCGTGTCGGCCGACATCGAGTTCGGGAGTCCGGGGTCGCGGGTCCGGCGGTTGGAGGGGACTCTGTCCGGTCTACGGGAATTCCTGGACTCGGACGCGCTTCCCCATCCCGCACAGCGTCCGCACCCGCCCCTGATGATCGGAGGCCACGGCGAACGCGTCCTGCGCCTGGCCTCCCACGAGGCGGAGATCGTCGGCTTCACGGGAGCGAGGTTTCGCCCTGAATACGGCAGAACCGGCCTGGTCGACGCACCGACGCTGGAGAAGAGGGTCGACCTCGTGCGGGCGGAGACCTCCTACCGGCCCGATGGCGTGGAGTTCAACGTGCTGAGCAAGGCCACCGTCCTCACCGGTGATCGTCGCGCCGCCGCCGACCGACTCAGGGAACGGTACGGACCCGACCTGACCATCGATCAGGTCCTCGAACTCCCCACCGTGTTCGTCGGCCGCCCACGCGATATCGCCGAACAGCTGGAGAGCCACACCGACAGGTTCGGCATCACCTACTACACGGTGATGGAGGCCGCCATGGAGGACTTCGGGAAGGTCATCGAACTCGTGCGTTGACCGCGCCCTCGACCACTCGAACCGCGGCCTCCACCCCACCGGCCCGTTCGAAGGCGCGGCGCATGTCCTCCACCGAGGTCCGCACCGTGTCGTCGGTGGAGATCTCGTCGGCGAGTCGACGCAGGTGCTCCACCATGTCCTCCGAACCCTCCCGAAGGACCCTTCCCAGGTTGAGCTGCTCGATGCGGTCCGCGTTGGCGCGCTGTTCGCCCATCTGGGGCGCGGCGATCATCGGGACACCGAAGCTCAGGGACTCCATGACGCTTCCCATCCCCGCGTGTGTGAGGAACAGCCGCGCGTGCCCGAGCACTTCCAGTTGCGGCACCGTCGCGTGGACCTCGCAGTTGCGCGGGATGTCGCCGAGAACGGCCGGGTCGACGTGCCTTCCGATCACCAGGACCACGTGCCAGGAGGAGTCGCCGAAGGCTTGGACGACGTCCCGGAAGAAGTCGGGCCGGTTGTGGTAGAGGGTGCCCAGGGAGACCAGGAGCACGGGGCGGCCCGGCGGGGGCGTCCAGCCCTCGTCCCCTCGCCCCTCGCGCAGGCAGGGTCCGACGAAACGGAAGCTCTCGTCGAAGGTGTGTCCCTCGAACTGGAACTCGCGGGGCAGGAAGACGAGGTGTTCGGGAACACCACGGCCGAGCGAGTCCATGAGCTCGACCAGGGTGAGCCCCTCCTTGATCGCCATCCTCCGAATGCGAAGGATGAACCCGTAGAGCCTCGGGTCCAGCTTGTTGAACTTGACGTACTCGTCGGTCAGCGACCACGCGTCGTTGGACACGAAGTTGGGCCAGGAGGGCACCGCCGGTATGCCGTGCCGGTAGGCCAGCAGCCGGCCCCACCAGGCGACCAGACCATCGAAGACCACGACGTCCGGTCGGTTCCGCGTGAACCAGGCGTCGAGGCTCTCGGAGAGGTGCCGGGTCTCCCTCAGCCCGGCCAGGAGGCCTCGGGTGACGTCGAACCCGCTCAGTGTGAGGGGCTTGGCCCCCGAACCGGGCATCGTGGTCTCGTACGGCACCGGTTCGGCACCGGCCTCCTTGACCCGGCCCTCGTGTTCCTCCGTGACGAAATAGCTCACTCGGTGTCTTCTCCGGACGAGCGCCGAGACCAGGCCCAGTGTCGGGTTGATGTGTCCTGTGGCCGGGGGGGCCATGAAGACGAAATGTGCCACGTCGACTCCGTCGATTACTCCTGGATTAGACTTTCGGTCAGACTAGTGACTTTTCGGGCATCAGACCAATGACAACTGTCATTCCGTTGACATGACATTCACCCTAAGCACAGACACGAGCGGAACGACATCATGAAAGTGGATCGAGAATGAGAATTCAGAGATCTCCGTAGTCTCCGCAGCAGAAGTGAAAGGTCTCCGTCATGAACGAGAACACCAAGCAGATCGTCGTCATGTCCGCCACCTCGGTCGCCGGTGGTGTGATCGGAGGCGTCGCCGGCCTGTTCGTGCTCGGCCCGCACATCCTCATCCCGATCGGCGTGGTGGTCGGCATCGCGGTCGGGCTCAGCCTGAGCAAGCGCAGCCGCCAGGCCTGACCCGCCCCTTCCGAAGCCGGACGACCCGCAGCCGTTCACACTCGTCCCAGCTCGAAGAAACAGCTCATCGGAGAGACGTCATGGAGTTTCGCCACCTCTCGGTGGAGGGGGCCGTGGAGTTCGGTTTCCCCGTGTTCCCCGATGACCGCGGATGCTTCGCGTCCTCGCTCATGGAGTCCGACTTCGTGCGCGCGCTCGGGCGCCGGCCCTTCCGGCCCGGTCAGGTCAGCTTCACCCGCTCCCGCAAGGGCGTGGTGCGCGGGGTCCACTACACGGCCACCCCTCCGGGATGCGCCAAGTTCGTGCACTGCCCGGCCGGACGTGCGCTCGACATGGTCGTGGACCTCAGGGTCGGCTCACCCACCTGGGGGCGGTGGGACTCGGTGCTCATCGGC
>NZ_DYZD01000009.1 GCF_020741345.1 Nocardiopsis listeri | reverse complement strand
GGCGCTTGCCCTGGTAACCACCGCCGACCGCGAGTCGGACCCTGCGGGTGGGCGACAGCGGGGCGGCGAGCAGCAGGGCCAGCAGGAGGGCGGCCAGCAGGATCGCCGGGGTGACCGACGGACCCATGTCGCTGTGGTCCGCGGCGATCTCGGTCTCGGTGTCCTCGTCGTCGGAGGAGGGAGTGACCAGCGGGAGTTCGGCCAGGTCCTCGGCCGAACCCGGCGGGAGTTCGGGCAGGTCGGCCTCACCGCGCGGCAGGTCGGGGATGTCCGCCCCGCTCGTCGGCACGTTGCTCCGGGGCGGTGTGCGGTCGGGGGTGCTCGGCGGCGTCGTCCGCGGGTTCGACGGGGTGTTCGAGGCCCGGTCGGAGGGGGTGGAGGAGGCGGACTCCTCGTCGTCGCCGTCCGTGGGGGAACTGGTCGGGGTCCGGGTCGGGCTGCTCGTGGGAGTGGGCGTGGGCGTGGGTGACGAAGTCTCGGAGGGTTCCTCGGTCGGGGTCTGCGAGGGCTCCTCGGTCGGGGTTTCGGAGGGTTCCTCGGTCGGTTCCTCCGTCGGTGTGGGGCTCGGCTCCGGTTCGGTGACCTTGATCGACCAGGTGTCGGATGTGACGGTCCGGTGCCCTGCGGGGTCCACGTCGGCGCACTCTTGCCCGGGTTCGGCCTCGGGGTTCGCCGGCCCGTAGGTCAGGGTGGCGGTCACCTCCGCGTCGGCGCGGACGGTGCCGGTGACCTCACCGACCGGCTGCGGTACGTTGCTCGCCGGCACCAGGGCACTGTTGAATTTCTCGGCCTCGTACTCCGAGGCTTCGACGCTCAGAGCGACCGGACAAACCGGCTCTTCTCCGCCGTTGGTCACGTTGAGCGTGTTCGGTGGGGCCGCCGACCCAGCGGGCAGTTCCACCGAGTCGAAGGTGAAGGCCAGCGTCACCGGTGTGGGCGCGGCCACGGCGGGCGCCGCGGTGAGGACCAGGGTGGAGCCGATGAAGACGGCACCGAACATCGCGGGTGTTCTTCGGACGAACGAGGGGCATGAGGGGGTCGTCGCGGCGGGGACGGGCATCGGGGCGATCTCACTCCTTGCGATGGCGCGCCAGTGTGGCTCGGTCCGCGCCCAGGGGTTCCGCCGCGCCAGCCGTGACCCGCCGGGTGCCTCACCGATCCTAAACTCTGCGTCCGCTCAGTTCGAGCCCCCCTTGGCGTTCGATTTACCACGGGCCCGGGACGTTCACCGTTCGTCCAGGTGAGCGGTGCCGGACGCGACTCCGGGACGTCCACGGGTCGACGCGGACGCCCCGGGACGGCGAAGGTCGTGGGTCCTACCCGGCCCCTGTGTCCGTCGAGCGGGCCGCGGACAGCTCGGCGGCCTCGGCGGGGGTGTCCGGCACCGCCGGGACCGACCGGCTCGCCGTGTCCGGAACGAACCGGTAGCCGACGTTGCGTACGGTGCCGATCAGCGACTCGTACTCCGAGCCGAGCTTGGCGCGCAGTCGACGCACGTGGACGTCGATGGTGCGGGTGCCGCCGAAGTAGTCGTAGCCCCACACCTCCTGGAGCAGCTGGGCCCTGGTGAACACCCGGCCGGGGTGCTGTGCCAGGAACTTGAGCAGCTCGAACTCCTTGAAGGTGAGGTCGAGGATGCGGCCGCGAAGCCGGGCGATGTAGGTGGCCTCGTCGATGACCAGGTCACCGCGGCGGATCTCGTCCGGGTCGTCGCTCACGGCCTCGGCGGCGCCCACAGCCAGGCGCAGGCGTGCCTCGACCTCGGCGGGCCCCGCGCCGGCCAGGACGAAGTCGTCGACCTGCCAGTCCGGGGTGAGCGCCGCGACGCCCCCTTCGGTGAGCACGACCAGCAGCGGACAGTTCAGTCCGGTGGTGTCGATGAGGCGGCAGAAGTTACGGGCCGCCGCGAGGTCGGTGCGGGCGTCGACGAGAATGGCGTCGACGGGGGCACTCGATCCGCCGGTGGCGCCCGAGGCGAGAAGGGCGCCGGCTTCGGCGGGTGCCACCCGCACCGAGTGCAGGAGAAGGCCCAGAGCGGGCAGGACGTGGTCGGACGGTTCGTTCGAGTTCGTCAGTAACAGCAGATGGCTCATGCGTCTCTTCTCGTCGGCCCGCGCGTGGCGGGCGATCGAAGGCGCCATTGCCCCCGGTGGAGATTTGTTGAATACGTCGCCTCCGAGCAACACCAAGGATAATCAACAGATGGCGAAGTGCACTATCAGGTACTGGGCGTCGGCGAAGGACGCGGCCGGAACGGCCGAGGACACGCTCGATGCGGACACGTTGGAAACCGCTCTCGACGCGGCGCGTCGGCTGCACCCGGACGACCGCTTCCAGCGCGTGCTGGGGTCTTCTTCGCTCCTGGTGGACGAACGTCCGGTGGGCAGGCGGGCGCATGCTGAGGTGGCGGTCACGGACGGGACTGTGATCGAGGTCCTACCACCCTTCGCCGGTGGGTGAACCGATGACCGAGGGGCGGACACAGGCGTGGAATCGGAGCGGAACATGACGGAAACCTCGGCTTGGGCGGGCAAGGCGCGCGTGGTGATGCTGGGTCGGCAGGGATGCCATCTGTGCGAGGACGCCTGGTCGGTGATCACCCGTGTGACGGACGAGCTCGGGGTGGGCCGGGCCGAGGAGTCCTTGGACGCGGTCCCGCCGGCCGACCGGGAGGAGTACTGGGACAAGATCCCGGTGACCTTCGTGGACGGTCGTCGGCACGACTTCTGGCGGGTGTCGGAGGGGCGGTTGCGTTCGGCGCTCTCCGGCTGAGCCGCTTCCGTCCACGATTGGCGAGTCCCGTCCCGGTCTTCTTCCGGAGCCTTTGCGTCGCGCGCTTTCTCCCACCGGTGTCGTTCGTCCCCCTCGCCCCTCGAACGTCCCGAATGGGGGCGGTGGGCATTTCCGTCCGCCCGGAATGCGGGGTTGTGATCCCCGTCTTTCCGGGTGGACGCGAGGCGGTCATTTGTGTGAACTCCTCCGATGGACATCACATGCCACCCCACTTTGTGCGTGCTTTCACAAGCGCGTAATCTGGAGGCCCCGAACATCACGTAGGTCGGGGGAAGCGCACGGATCCGGTGACCCACACGGCCGGGGACGGGCGCGGCCCGCAACCCCGCCCGAACCGACCTCCCCCTGGAGCGCCCGCCTGTGATCAGTCGCCCGCCTCGCCCCCGGGACAGGGGCATCCCGGAGGCCACCGTCGCCCGACTCCCGGTGTACCTGCGCGCCCTGCAGGCACTCCAGGACCGCGGCACCGCCACCGTCTCCTCCGAGGACCTGGCCGGAGCCGCGGGTGTGAACTCGGCGAAGCTCCGCAAGGATCTGTCGCACCTGGGGTCCTATGGAACGCGCGGAGTCGGGTACGAAGTCGAGTACCTCGTGTACCAGATCTCGCGTGAACTTGGTCTCACCCAGGACTGGTCGGTGGCCATCGTCGGCATAGGCAACCTGGGACGCGCGTTGGCCAACTATGGGGGGTTCGGCACTCGCGGGTTCCGTATCGCGGCACTGCTCGACGCCGACCCGGAGGTGGTCGGACGGTCGGTCGCGTCCCTGGACGTGAGGCATATTGACAACCTGGAGGAGGTTGTACGTGACAAGGGTGTGTCCATCGGGGTCATCGCCACTCCGGCCGGTTCCGCACAGGGTGTGGCCGGCCGCTTCGTCGAGGCGGGCGTGACCAGCATCCTCAACTTCGCCCCCGTCGTGCTGAATGTGCCGGACGGGGTCGATGTGCGTAAGGTCGACTTGTCCATCGAACTCCAGATCCTCGCCTTCCACGCGCAGCGAAGGGCCGACGGCGACGGCCCGAACGCGGAACGGGCAGGGCTGGAAGTGACATAGACACAGGGTCCTTCGGACCCGTACAGGCGGTGGCGAAGAGCGAGCGTGCGCCGCGTTTCGGGGGGCTGATGGCGGGGGTCCTCGGTCCTACCCGAACATGGAGAGGCATAAAGCCTGCAATGGTGCCTGCATAGGAGTGCGGATGAGTGTCCTGGCCGTGGGGTTGAGCCACCGGAGTTCGCCGGTGACGCTACTCGAGCGTGTCTCGTTGAACGGAGAGACGCGGAGCAAGGCGGTCGGGGAGATGGTCGTTTCCGACGCGATCAACGAGGCGATGGTGGTCTCCACCTGCAACCGCACGGAGATCTACGCCGACGTCGAGGGCTATCACGGTGGGGTCGCGGCCATCACCGAGCTGCTGTCCTGGCACACCGGCGTGAGCCTGGGCGAACTCTCCGAGCACATGTACGTGCACTATGACGACCGCGCCGTCCAGCACCTGTTCTCCGTCACCTGTGGCCTCGACTCCATGGTGGTCGGCGAGGGCCAGATCCTCGGCCAGGTCCGTGACGCCCTCAAGGACGGGCAGGAGACCGGAACCGTCGGCCGGGTCCTCAACGACCTCGGGCAGCGCGCCCTTCGCGTGGGCAAGCGCGCCCACACCGAGACCCACCTCGACCACGCCGGCGCCGACATGGTCGCCTTCGGCCTCAGCGTCGCCACCCGCGATCTCGCGGTGACCCCCGACCCCGGCATGCCGGTCTCCGCCGTCACCCCGCCCGCGGGCTGCCCCATGTCCGGACAGGACACCTCCCGAACGAGCGAGAAGGCTCCGCGCTCCCTCAGCGCCGTGCTGCCCTCCGGGCCGCTCACCGGTACCAGCGTGCTGGTCCTGGGCGCCGGCTCCATGAGCGCCCTGTCCGCCAACACGGTCGCTCGCCAGGGCGCCCGGACGGTCATCGTCGCCAACCGCACCCACGAGCGCGCCGCCCGCCTCGCCGAGTGCCTCAACGAGGCCTACGACACCGTCGACGCGCGCACCGTTCCGTTCACGGACGCCATCGACGCCCTCCCCGACGTCGACCTCGTCATCTCCTGCACCGGCGCCCAGGGATACGTCCTCACCGCCGACCAGGTGGCCGCCGCCACCCAGGGGCGCACCCGACCGCTGGTCTTCCTCGACCTGGCGCTGCCCCGAGACATCGACCCCGCCGTTCGTGAGCAGGACGGCGTCCGTGTCGTCGACATCGAGGACCTGCGTCAGGCGGCCTCCTCCGACGACGTCGAGGGCGGAGGCGACCCCGGCCGCTCCAGCGCCCTGGAACTCGTGCGCGGAATCGTCGAAGAGGAGGTCGACCAGTTCCGGGCGGTGCGCCGCGCCGAGCAGGTCGCGCCCACCGTCGTCGCCCTGCGCTCCCAAGCACGCGAGGTCGTCGAGGCCGAGCTCTCCCGCCTGAACGGCCGACTGCCCGACGACCTCGACGACCGTACCCGCGAGGAGATCGGTCGCGCGATGCGTCGCATCGCCGACAAACTGCTGCACCGACCCACCGTGAGGGTCAAGGAACTGGCCGCGTCCCCGGATGGGGAGTCCTACGAGACCGCGCTGCGCCGGCTGTTCGACCTCGACACACAGACCACAGAGAAGCCGCGGGCTCCGCGCAGGATGGCCGAGACCGGACGGCCCGACACCGCGCGGACCGCACAGGAGAAGGCATGAGCGCCACACCCGCCAAGCTCGGCACCCGCCGCAGCACCATGGCGACCAGTCAGTCCCGGATCGTCGCCGACACGATCACCGAACGGACCGGTCAGGCCATCGAGCTGGAACTGATCACCAGCTTCGGTGACGTCACCAAGGCCCACCTGACCCAGCTCGGCGGCACCGGGGTGTTCGTCAACGCGCTGCGCGACGAACTGGCCGCGGGCAGCATCGACTTCGCGGTGCACTCCCTCAAGGACCTGCCCACGACCCCCGCGGACGGACTCGTCCTCGCGGCCATCCCCGAACGCGACGACCCACGCGACGCCCTGTGCGCCCGCGACGGGCTCAAGTTCGACGACCTGCCCGCCGGCTCCAAGATCGGTACCGGTTCACCGCGCCGCGTCGCCCAGCTGGCCGCGCTGCGTCCGGACCTGGTCTACGTGCCCATCCGGGGCAACGCCGAGACGCGCCTGGGCAAGGTCACCTCCGGTGAACTCGACGCCGTCATCCTGGCCTACGCCGGACTGGGCCGAGTGGGCCGTCGCGACGCCGTCACCGACGTGTTCGACCCCGAACGGATGCTGCCGGCCCCGGGCCAGGGCGCCCTGGCCGTGGAGTGCTCCACCGAACGCGCCGAAGGCGACCTCTCCTACCTGTCCGCCGTCGACCACGCGCCCACCCGCGCCGAGGTCGTCGCCGAACGCGTCGTGCTGTCCGAACTCGAAGCCGGTTGCGCGGCCCCGGTCGGTGCCTTCGCCGAGTACGGCGAGGGCGTCCTACGGTTGCGCGCGGCCGTGGTCGCCACCAACGGCTCCACCGCCATTCGCCGCGAGCGCACCGTGGACATCTCCTCCCCGGAGGACCTCGACACCGCTGTCGCGCTCGGTCGCGACCTGGCCCGACAGATGATCGCCGAGGGCGCCGACCGCATCGTCGCGGAGGCCTTCGCCGAAAGGGACACCCCCTAGAGACCATCCGGGACAGCGCCGGCCGCTGTCGTGGAAGACCCGCGCGGGTCGCCTCATCCGCAACCGTCCCGGAGACCGCACCCCGGGAGGCGGGCGACCCACATACGAGGAGCGAGTACGTGAACGCCAACGCCAACCCCCTTCCGGAGGAACCGCGTCGCAGCACGCGCGAGCCGGGTCACGTGGCCCTGGTCGGCTCCGGTCCGGGAGGGGCCGAGCTGCTGACGCTGCGCGGCGCCGAGCTGCTGCGTCGCGCCGACGTGGTCATCCCCCCGCGCGAGCCCGCGGGGGAGGAGCTGGCCGCCTTCCGGCGGGACCTGCTCACCCACTGCCGCGAGGACGTGTCCGTGGTGGAGGCCGCCGAGTGCGGCGGCGACATCAACACCCTGGCGCTGACCCGTGCCCGTGAGGGACAGCGGGTCGTGCGCCTGTACTCGGGGGACCCGTTCTTCGGCTGCCGAGGAGCCGAACTCGTCGCCGCCTGCAAGGAGGCCGACATCGAGGTCGAGGTCGCGCCCGGTGTCTCCTCGATCACCTCGGTGCCCACCTTCGCCGGCATCTCGTTGCTGGGGGAGGACGTGCCCGAGCTGCGCGTCCTGCACGCCCGCCCGCACGGCGGCAAGGAGGTCGACTGGCAGGAGGTCGCGGCCGGCGACGCGCCACTGGTGATCCTCGGCGCGGACGCCCCCGTGGGCGAGGCGCCCGAGCACCAGGGCCCCGGCTTCGACGTACTCTGCAAGACCCTCATCGCCGGAGGCCGTCCGGCCACCACACCCGTCGCCGTCGTTCGCGCCGGCGGGACCACCAAGCAGACCACCGTGATCTCCACGCTGGCTCGCCTGGTCGCCGAACTCAAGTCCACCGACGCCAAGAACCACCACGTCACCGCGCCCGCGATGATGATCGTCGGCGCCCCGGTCGCCCGCCAGGCCGAACAGTCCTGGTACGAGACCAGGCCGCTGTTCGGGTGGCGCGTCCTGGTGCCCCGTACCAAGGAACAGGCCGCGTCCCTGTCCGAGCAACTCCACAACCACGGTGCCGTGCCGGAGGAGGTGCCCACCATCTCGGTGGAGCCGCCCCGCACCCCGCAGCAGATGGAGCGGGCCGTGCGCGGCCTGGTCACCGGCCGCTACCAGTGGGTC
>NZ_DYZD01000008.1 GCF_020741345.1 Nocardiopsis listeri | reverse complement strand
GTCCTGACCGGTGCCCTGATCGCCCTGGGCGCCGACCGCATGGTCGGCACCCACGTGTTCGACCCGGCGCACGGTGGTGCCATCCTGTGGCAGCACCTGTTCTGGTTCTTCGGTCACCCCGAGGTGTACATCATCGCGTTGCCGTTCTTCGGCATCGTGACCGAGATCCTGCCGGTGTTCAGCCGCAAGCCGATCTTCGGTTACAAGAGCCTGGTCGCGGCGACCATCGCCATCACGGGGCTTTCGGTCACCGTGTGGGCGCACCACATGTTCGCGACCGGCGCGGTGCTGTTGCCGTTCTTCTCGTTCATGTCCTTCCTCATCGCGGTCCCGACCGGTGTGAAGTTCTTCAACTGGGTCGGCACGATGTGGCGGGGGCAGCTCACCTTCGAGACGCCGATGCTGTTCTCGATCGGTTTCCTGGCGACGTTCCTGTTCGGTGGCATCACCGGCGTCATCCTGGCCTCGCCGCCGCTGGACTTCCACGTCACCGACTCCTACTTCGTGGTGGCGCACTTCCACTACGTGGTGTTCGGCACCGTGGTGTTCGCGATGTTCGCGGGCTTCTACTTCTGGTGGCCCAAGTTCACCGGCAAGATGCTCAACGAGAAGCTCGGCAAGTTCCACTTCTGGCTGCTGTTCCTGGGCTTCCACGGCACCTTCCTGGTGCAGCACTGGTTGGGCGTGGCGGGCTTCCCCCGTCGTTACGCCGACTACCTGCCCGATGACGGGTTCACCCAGCTGAACCAGATCTCCTCCATCTCCTCCTTCGTGCTCGCGGCCTCGACGCTGATCTTCTTCTGGAACATCTACGTCACCGCGAAGAAGGCGCCGCTGGTGGAGGTGGACGACCCGTGGGGTTACGGCTGCTCGCTGGAGTGGGCCACGTCCTGCCCGCCGCCCAGGCACAACTTCACGTCGCTGCCGCGGATCCGGTCCGAGCGCCCGGCCTTCGACCTGCACCATCCGTACGTGGCGGCCTCCGCCTGGACCGATCCCGAACGTGCGCGAAAGGACTGAGGAACCAGGCCGGGCGCGGCGCGGGAGGAGGAGGGGTCGATCGTGGACATGAGCGCCCACCCGAGGCGAGGGCCGTCCCAGAGAGGCCGCGCCGTCACGGTCTGCGTCCTTTTGCTGTGCATGGTCGCGCTGAACATGATCTGGACCTGGACGGGGGAGACGATGTTCCTCCTCTCGAGCGCGGTCCCGGTCCTGGCCATCGTGGTGCTCTTCGTGTGGGGCCGTGAACACGCCATGTTCGAGGTGATCGGCGGGCCCTGGGACGGAGCCCGGGTGCCCGTCGACACCGTGGGTCCCGATACGGACGTCCTGGTCCTGCACACCCATGGCGGTGGGGGCGCCAGATACGCGGTCGACGGCCATCGCAGCCTCCTCTACCAGGGGCAGACGCCGGGCCCGGACTGAGCCCCGCACGTTCCCAGAGCGCGGAAAAATACCGGTCAAGGCTCACGGGATGTCGCTCGGGGAGGGACTGTGGGGGCGGTCGTCCGGGTAGTCGAGCGACCATGAGACTCGGTGAACGCATCCGCAAGATCGAACGCGAGGATCGTCTCGACCCGATGGTCGCCCGTCTGAAGGGCCTCGCCGGACGGCTGCCCTCGGGAACCGTGCGCGACGTCCTGAACGGCGTCCCACTGGGGCACCCGCTCCACCCGATCCTGATCCACCTGCCCATGGGCACGTGGACGGCCGCCGTCCTGCTGGACCTGCTGCCGGGGGACCACCGCCGCGAAGCCCGCGCCCTGGTCGACATCGGTCTGTTGACCGTCTCACCCGCCGTGCTCAGTGGGCTGGCCGACTGGGCTCAGCAGCACGAGCGCCAGCAGCGGGTGGGGGTGGTGCACGCGGCCGTCAACGGGGTGGGGACGTTGCTGTTCGGCGCCTCCTCCCTGGCGCGTGCCCGTGGAAGGTGGGGCCGGGGCAGGACGCTGGCCCTGGCCGGCCTCGGCGCCATCGGTCTCGGTGGCGCGTTGGGCGGGCACATCGCCTACCACCGCGCGGGCGGGGCCAACAGCGCCGACCACCTCGTCGATCTGGTGCCCGAGGGGTGGCACGACCTGGGGCCGTTGGAGCGGTTCCCTGAGGGAGACCCGGCCGGCGACGACATCGAGGGCGTTCCGGTGGTGGTGGCCCGCACGGAAGGTTCGGTGTCGGTGCTGGTGGGCACCTGCCCGCACATGGGAGCGCCCCTGGCCGAAGGGGAGCTGACCGACGGGTGCGTGCGCTGCCCCTGGCACGGGAGTGAGTTCCGACTCGATGGTGGAACGGTCGTCCACGGGCCCGCGACCGCCCCGGTGGAACCCCTGGAGACGTCGATCGTGGAAGGCCGGCTGTGGGTCAGACTCACCCCCACCTGACACGGAGACACCCTGCCGGAGGGGAGATGTTCCAAAAGCATCTGACGAGAACGCTGCGCCGCGCCTACCGCAGGCGCGGCTTCGAGCGGGAGACCCTGCTCTTCGTCCTCAAGTCCGCGATCGCCTCCGTCGTCGCCTACGCGGTGGGTGTCCTGTTGGGGGAGGAGTCCCAGCTGGGATTCGCGCTCTTCGCGGCGCTGTTGGTGGTCCGGCCCACCGTGTACGGGTCGGTGTTGAACTCCGGCCGTTACGTGGTGGCCGTGTTCCTCGGCGCGCTGTTGGCCGGGGCCATCGGTCTCACGGTGGGAACGCACCTGTGGTCGCTGGCCCTGGCCATCGTGGTGGCGTTGCTGGTGGGCCAGTTGAGGTACTTCGGCGGCCAGGGTGGTCAGATCGCGGTGATCGCCGGTTTCGCCCTGGCGAGCGGGGCGGCGACCGACGTCGAGGACCTGGGGTCGCTGCTGCTCATGGTCTGTGTCGGTTCGGTGAGCGCCCTGATCGTCAACACCCTCATGGCTCCGGCCATTCGTTTCAGGGACGCCGAGAACGCCGTGCTGGACTTCGCGGACGGGTTGTCCTCGCTCAGCGGCGACGTCGCCGAAGGGCTGCGTGGCGGGGAGGAGGGGCTGGACCTGGACCGTTGGGACCAGGCCTCCGAAAGGCTCGACGACACCGCGCGCAACGCCCTTGAGACGGTCCGCCGCCAGGAGGACCGTTTCCGGTTGAATCCCAGGCGCCTGATGAGGCGAGGGGGCGTACCGGTCGGGCGGCTCAGGACCTACCGGAACTGGATCTACGCCCTGAGCCGCGCCTCCCAGCACATGATGTCCCTGGTGCGGACCCTGCGGGAGGCCCTGGGCTCCGGCACCCGCTCTCCCGCGCCCGACGACCCCTTCCTCCAAGAACTGGCACTGGTGATGGAACGGGTCTCGCGGGCCTTCGCGCTCGTTCGGGACGCGGAGGAACCGGAGAACCACGTCCCCTCCGACGCGCTGAAGGCCCTGGTGACGGAGGCCCTGGACCAGGTGGTGGAGCAACGTGAACGCATGCTCCGCTCCTGGGACGACGAGCGGTGGCCGATCCAGGGTGCCCTGCTCACCGATGCCGAGCGACTCCTGGAGGAGATCGACCAGGGACAGGAGAACAGCAGCCGTGCCGTCGGCTGACCGGGCCACGAACCACGGCCGGACTCCGGACCCCTGAGCGCGGGCACGACGCGGCCCTCCTCAGCGCGCCCCGCGCAGCCGGGGCAGGACCTCCTCGGAGTAGAACCCGAAGAAGCCGTCCTGATCGTCCCCGACCTGGCACACGTACACCTCGTCCGCCCCCGCCTCCAGGTAGGTCTCGATCGCGGCCACGTGCCGCTCGGGGTCCGGACCACAGGTGACCTCCTCGGCGACCATCTCCGGGGTCACCAACCCCTGGGTGAGCTGTTCGAAGTGGCGGGGCGAGGGCAGCACCTGCGGGGCCTCACCGGACAACGCCTCGTTGGGCCAGCGTTCGTAGGCGGTGCGCACCGCGTCCTGTTCGTTCGGCGCCCAGCAGACCTTGAGCCCGCCCTGGACGGGTTTGCCCGCGCCGCCCTCCCGCCGGAAACGGTCGATCGTCTCAGGGGCCGGGGCCACCTGGACGAGACCGTCCGCCACACGCGCGGCCAACGCGGTGGCCTTCGGCCCGAAGGCCGACATGAGGATCGGCGGAGGCTCCTCGGGAAGGGTGTACAGGCGCGCGGTGTCCACGGTGTAGAACTCGCCGTGGTGGCTCACCGTCCGCCCGGACCAGAGCTCGCGCATGACCTCGATGGCCTCCTCCAACATCGCGAGCCGCCGGGCCGCGTGCGGCCAGGGATCGCCGAGGATGTGCTCGTTGAGCGCCTCTCCGGTACCCACACCGAGGCCGAAGCCGCCGCGTGTCATGGCCGCGGAGGTCGCCGCGGCCTGGGCCACGATGGCCGGATGGATCCGGGTGGTCGGACAGGTGACGGCGGTGGCCACCGGCAGGGAGGTGACCTGCCCGATCGCCCCGACCACCGACCACACGAACGAGCTCTGCCCCTGGGAGCCGAGCCAGGGGTGGAAGTGGTCGGAGATCCACAGGGCGTCGAAGCCGGCGTCTTCCGCGGCCCTGGCCTGGCGTACCAACTCCTGAGGGCCGTGTTCCTCGGTCGCGAGGAAGTATCCGAACCGTGTCATGGTGTCCTCCCGGTCTGGACGGGTCGTCGACGAGGGAGAAGGGGGCGGTCCTGGCCGCGAGTGCCGCCGCGGAGGCCGTAGCGGGTCGGCTACCCGGAACCCTGGCCGGGAAAACGGTGGCCCGACCTGCGCACTGTTACCGGCACGGTCGCCCCCACCTTCATCGGAAGGCAAACGGCGCACCGGTGTACGTATGGGACGGGTGGGGCACGGGTAGGCGCGCCAGTACAGAGGACATCCCCTCACGTCCCCCGATCGACATCGACGAACGAAGGGCGGTGCGAGGACGTGAAGAACGTGTTCGTGATGGGTCTGGACGAACGCAACCGGGAACTGCTGGCGAGGACACCGACCGGTCGGGACTGCCGGTTCCACCAGCTCCTGGGGATCGAGGAACTGCAACGAGGCGAGATCGACATCGAGGAGACCCTCGCCGCGGCCCGGGCCGTGCTCGACGGGTTCGACGGCACGGTGGACGCCATCATCGGCTACCGCGACTTTCCGATCACCCTGCTCGTGCCGATCCTGTGTGCCGAGCGCGGGCTGCCCGCAGCGGACCTGGAGGCGGTGGTCAGATGTGAGCACAAGTACTGGAGCCGGTTCCTGCAGGCGCAGGTGACCCAAGCCCATCCGCCCTTCTCCCTGGTCGACCTGGACGCGGACACCCCCGAACACGGCCTGGACTACCCCCTGTGGCTCAAGCCCATCAAGTCCGCCTCCTCCGAACTGGCCTACCGAGTGGAGGACGACCAGGGTTTCGAGACGGCGGCGGCCCGCATTCGGCGAAGCGTCGACAGGATCGGTCGCCCCTTCGAGAGCGTCCTGGAACGGGTGGAGCTGCCCCCGGAGGTCGCGGCGGCGGGACGACACCACTGCCTGGCCGAGGGCGCCCTGCACGGGTTCCAGACCGCAGCCGAGGGTTACGTCCACAACGGTGACGTCAACGTGTACGCGGTTCTGGACTCGGTGGACTTCCCCGGTAACCCGTCCTTCCTGCGTCACCAGTACCCCTCCAGCCTTCCCGAGAAGGTCCAGGAACACATCAGGGACATCTCCGTGCGCGTCATCGAACGACACGGTCTGGACCACTCGACCTTCAGCGTCGAGTTCTTCTACGACCTGCTCCAGGACGACCTCGGCATCGTGGAGATCAACCCCCGCCTCTCCCAGAGCCACTCCGCCCTCTTCGAACTCGTGGACGGCGTGTCCAACCACGAACGCATGCTCTGCCTGGCACTGAACGAGGACCCCGCGCGCGCCGACGGTTTCAAGGGAGAGTTCTCCTTCGCCGCGGAGTGGTACCACCGACGCTTCCGGGACGGACTGGTCACCCGGGTGCCCACCACCGAGGAGGTGGAGGCCCTGGAGAAGGAACTGTCGGGTGTGAGGGTCCGCATCGTTCCGAGCGTGGGCCAACGCCTCTCCGAGATGCTCGCCCAGGACAGCTACAGCTTCGAGTTGGCCAAGATCATCATCGGTGGTGCGAGCGAGCTGGAGATGCAGGCCAAGTACGAACGCTGTGTGAAGGGCCTGCGGTTCGAGTTCGAGGACGACGAGGGCGGCCACAAACGGGTCGAGGGCGTCACCGGCAACTGAGGGAGGTGCGTATGCGTCTGGTGGAGGATCTGCCGTGTGAGATCCGGATCGAGGACCACTTCTGGATACCCATGTCGGACGGGGTACGTCTGGCGGGGCGACTGTGGCGACCACGGTCGGCGGAGCGGGAGCCCGTACCGGCGGTACTGGAGTACATCCCCTACCGCAAGCGTGACCTGACGGCGGTGCGCGACTCCATGCACCACCCCTACATCGCGGGGCACGGCTACGCGTGCGTACGTGTCGACCTGCGGGGCACGGGCGATTCCGAGGGCGTGCTCATCGACGAGTACCTGGAGCGCGAACAGCAGGACGCCGAGGAGGTCCTGGCCTGGTTGGCCGAGCAGCCCTGGTGCGACGGCAACACCGCGATGATGGGACTGTCCTGGGGCGGGTTCTCCGCACTCCAGGTCGCCGCCAGACGCCCCGAGAGCCTGCGGACCATCGCCATCAGCTCCTTCACCGACGACCGGTACGCCGACGACTTCCACTACATGGGCGGCTGCCTGCTCTCGGACAACCTGGCCGAGTCCGGAACCACCTTCGCCTACGGCACCTGCCCACCCGACCCGGAGATCGTCGGCCCGGCCTGGCGGCGCATGTGGCTGGAGAGGCTGGAGGCCAACGGCCCCTGGGTCGTCGAGTGGCTCCGCCACCAGCGCCGCGACGGCTACTGGAGGCACGCCTCCGTCAGCGAGGACTACAGCCGGATCCGGTGCCCGGTCCTGGCCTCCAGTGGTTGGGCGGACGGCTACTCCAACGCGGTCATGCGACTCATGGAGAACCTCGACACCCCGGTCAAGGGCCTGGTGGGCCCCTGGTCCCACCGCTACCCGCACATGGGGGTCCCCGGACCGGCCATCGGCTACCTCCAGGAGGTGGTGCGCTGGCTCGACCGATGGACCAAGGGGGAGGACAACGGGGTCGAAAAGGAGACCGGACTCTGGCTCTGGATGCAGGAGAGCGTCCCGCCCTCCACCTCCTACGAGGAACGCCCCGGACGTTGGATCCACGAACCCCACTGGCCGTCCGACCGTGTCGAACACCGCTCCCTGACGCTGTCGGAGAACCGGCTCGGCGTCCACGGGGAACAGGGCAGCACCGCGGAACAGAGCATCCTCTCGCCCCTGTCGGTGGGGCAGTTCGCCGGCAAGTGGGCCTCCTACAGCGCACCGCCGGACCTGCCCTACGACCAACGAGAGGAGGACGGAGGCTCCCTGGTCTACGACACCGAACCCCTGGAGGAGCGGGTCGAGATCCTGGGGCCCGTCCAGGTCGTCCTCGAACTCTCGGTAACCGAACCGGTCGCCATGGTCGCGGCGCGTCTGTGCGACGTGGCACCCGACGGCAGCGCCACCCGGGTGACCTACGGTCTGCTCAACCTGACCCACCGCAACGGGCACCAGCGCCCCGAACCCCTGGTGCCGGGGGAGACCTACCGTGTGGAGCTCACCATGAACGGTGTCGCCCAGGCCTTTCCGCCCGGCCACCGCATACGACTGTCGCTGTCCACCTCCTACTGGCCGCTGGCCTGGCCACCACCGCGGCCGGCACTGATGTCGGTCCATCCCGAGAACAGCGCCCTCGTCCTGCCGGTGCGAAAGGAGGTTCCGGAGGAGGACTCGCACGAGGAGGTGTTCGGCCCACCCGAGGCCACACCCGCGATTCGCACCAGGCGCACCCGCGAGGGCGAGCACGACTGGTCGGTGCACCGTGACCTGGTGGACAACCGGTTCACCTTGCGGATCGTCAAGGACGGAGGCGTCCTGCACCTGGAGGAGGTCGACCTCGACGTCACCCGCAAGGCACACGAGACCTACGAGGCGGTGGGGGACGACTTCACGGCGGTGTGCGGCCGAACGGCGTGGACGATGTGCTTCTCCCGGGGGGACTGGCACACCAGGACGGAGACCTACACGGCCCTGGAGTGCACCGAGGAGGAGTTCCGTGTGCACGCCACCCTCGACGCCTACGAGTCCGGGGAACGGATCTTCTCCCGGCAATGGACCGAGAGCCTGCCCCGTGACCACGTGTGACCACATGGCCGGACGAGACCACACGAGCGCGCATGCCGGTGACGGCGAACCAGGAAGAGCCTCGACCCATGCAGAACGAGTCGCACCACAAAGCGAACGGCACGAACCCCGGGGAGACCCTGGGGGCCTTGTCGTCGGTCCTGTTGCCCGTCGTCGCGCGCGGCGCCGTCGTGCGCCGCCCCGTCGGAGAGGCCCTGGCCACGGCCACCGGCGGCGACCGCAGACTCATATCGACACTGCGCGCGCTCCGCGAACGGCACGGCGACGACCCGCTGCCCCTGAGCTACACGGGCCGACGCATCGCCCTGGTCCTGGCGGCAGAGGACGTGCGCGTGCTCCTGCGCGGCACACCGGACCCGTTCTCTCCCGTAGGAGCGGAGAAGCGCGGCGCGCTCGCCCACTTCCAACCACACGGAGCCCTGGTCTTCGCGCAGGAGGACCGGCCCCGACGTCGAGAGGCCAACGAGCAGGCCCTGGCCCTGGGCCGAACCATCCACCCCGAGGCCCGCACCATCGCCGCGCACGCGGACGAAGAGGCACGGGCCCTGGTGGCGGCGCTGCGCAACGCCGGATCGCTGGGTGGTGTCCTGGACTGGGCCAGGTTCTCCCGCACCTTCGACGCGCTCGCGCGCCGGGTGGTCTTCGGGGCGTTCGCGGCGCGGGATCGACGAACCACCGACCTGCTGCGGCGCCTACGGGCCCGCGCCAACCGGTCGTACCTGTCGCCGGTGGACCGGCGCACCAGAGGTTCGTTCCTGGACCGGGTGCGTGCCGACGTCGACCGCGCCGACCCCGACGCCCTGGCCGCACGTCCGGGCCGGCCGTGCTCTGAGGAACGTCCGGAGGACCAGGCCGCCCACTGGCTCTTCGCCTTCGACTCGGCGGCCATCGCGACCTTCCGCGCCCTGGCCCTGTTGACGTCCCAGGGGACCACGGCCGAGACCGCCCGCGTGGAAGGTCTCACCCAGGACGGCCTGGACCTGCCGCTGCTGCGGGCGACCCTGCGCGAATCCGTCCGGCTGTGGCCGACCACGCTGATGGTGATCCGGGAGAGCCTGCGCGAGACCACCTGGCGTGAGCGGACCATCGAACCGGGCACGGCGTTCCTGGTGATGAGCGGCTACTTCCACCGGGATGCCAGCCGTCTGCCCTACGCCGACTCCTTCGAACCGGCCATCTGGGCGGACGGACGCGCCGAACGTGAACCCGCCATCCTGCCCTTCGGCTACGGTCCGGCGGGATGTCCGGGGCGTGACCTGGTTCCGATGACCGTCTCCTTCTTCTTGCGAGCGCTGCTACGGGGCGGTCCGCTGCACCGGGTGGACGAGGCACCGCCACTGCGTCGGCACGAGCTGCCCGCCTCCCTCGACCACTTCACCCTGCGTTTCTCCTACCAAGGCACGGCACAAGGAGGTATCGACCTATGAGCGTGGTCGGACAGATGCTGTACGCCCATCCCGACGATCCGGAGGGTGTGGGGGAGAAGGTGCGTGCCGTCGTCGAGGCGTGTGGACTCTGCGCCCAGGTGTGCGTGGTGTGCGCGGACGCGTGCATGCGGGAGGAGACGGTGGCCGAGTTGGTCTCCTGCGCTCGTTCCGACCTGGACTGCGCGGACCTGTGCGAGGCCACGCAGAGGGTGCTCGTGCGCAGGACCGCCGAAGAGGACGGATTCGTCGCGTCGGTCCTGCAAGCCTGCGTGCAGGCGTGCGATCGTTGCGCGCGCGAGTGCGAGGAACACGCCGAACACCACGAACACTGTCGGGTGTGCGCCGAGGCGTGCCGCGCGTGCTCACGGGCCTGTCAGGACCTTCTCGACGCCCTGTGAGACGCCGGAACGGGGCCCGGAGGGGGCCTCCCACCGGGTCCCTCACCAGTGGCGGACCGGTGTGTGGTTGCGGCCGATGAGGAACCACAGCAGCGCCCCGATGACGGGTGCGATGACGACGAAGATCAACCAGACGACCTTCATCCCGAAACCGATCCGCGAGAAGAGGACGCTGAACACCGCGGCGACGACCAGCACGACCACCGCCAGAGCGACGGCCAGGAACACCCCCGCGAATCCGAGGCCGAAGAGGGTCTCGGTGGAGGCCTCGGCCAGAAGGTTCTCCAGGGTCATGATCATTGCCTCTCTGCTTCGGGAAAGCGGTCGATTCCGTGACCGCCGGGGACGTTGTCCACGCTAGAAGCGCCGCACCCGCCTCCACATCCACCGCCGGGACGTTCCCGCCTGTGCCTTCGGCCGCGCGGTTTCGACGTGCGGTGTCGCCATGGTCGATGCGCGGTACCGACTTTCGTCGGGGGTACGGACGCCCGGGTCCGGTGAGGCCTGATCTCCTCTTCGAGGATCAGCCGGACCCGGACGGTTCGGGGACGGCCGCCGACACCAGCAACTCCACCCCCTCGTCCTCGACGGACGCCGACAGCGAGGCCGTCGTACGCGGGAACTGCGCCGGATCGATCCTGGACATCGCCCGGGTGAAGCCCTCCGTGACCGGATTGGACGGCCAGAGCAACAGGCGCCCGTGCACCCACTCGGTGGCGAACATGGTCAGGGCGGCGGCCCGCTCGGGCGTGTGCCCGACGACCTCGACGAAGAACCCCAGGAGGGCTTCGTTCAGGGCCAACGCGTGCGGGCCGATCACCCGCTGGGAGGCCAACAGCGCCACGTGCCCGGGGGAGTCGTGGAAGACGGCCAACAGGTGGTGCAGGAAACGGCGCAGCGCCTCCCGCGGGGCAAACGAGCGCAACAGGGTCAGGTCGAGCCGACCGAGGAAGTCGTCGCCGAGCCGGTTGCGCAGATCCGCCATGTCGTCGAAGTAGGTGTACAGCACGGTCGGTGTCACGTCGGCTCGACGCGCCACCGACCTGAGACTGAGCCCCCCGGGCCCGCCCGACCTCAGGACGTGCTCGGCCGCCACCAGGAGATCCTCGGCGCTGATGTCCCCCCGAGGGCCACGTCTGCGTCGTTGTTCCGTCATCGCGCCATGCTAACGTCCCTATTTGTGCAGCGAACAAATCAGCGGCCGCTGCGAGCGGCCGGTCTGTTCACCCTCCTGGTCCTGTTCTCGATCGCCCTGATCTGCGGCGCCTTCCTCCTCCTCGACGTACCGATCCCCGAGTGGTTCGTCATCGTCGGCCGTTGGCTGCCGGCGCTCGTCTCCCTGTTGGTGCTCCGCCTGGTGCCCCTCGAAGGCGGACTCCCGACGTGGTGGTCCCTACGCCCCGGCGGATGGCGCCGTCTCCTGGGCGGTGGCGCCACAGCGGTGGCCGTGCTGGTCGCCGTCTACGCACTGAGCGTGCTGCCCGTGGTCGCCCTGGGAGCGGCCGAACCACAACCATGGCCCGCCCTGGCACAGGTCGCGGTCCTGTTGATCCCGGCCGTGCTGTTGTTCTCCCTGAGCACCCTGGGGGAGGAGGCCGCGTGGCGGGGTTTCCTGCAGCGTGCCCTGGACTCCTGGGGGTTTTGGCGCTCGGCCGCGGTGGTCTCCGCGGTGTGGGTGCTCTTCCACGTGCCCCTGCACGGAACCATGGCAGTCCAGGGAGTCCTGCCCTGGGACATCGCGCTGGTCTCCACCGTGGGACTGTTTCCGCTGGGCCTGTATCTGAGCGCCGTCGTGGCCAGGTTCGGCAGCGTGTGGCCCGCGGTCTTCGCCCACGCCCTGCCGTTCTCGGCCCTGAACCTGCTGACCGACGTCGACGGCCTGGAGCCGGCGACCCTGTGGCTGTTGACCGGAATCACCGCGGTGCCGCTGTTGGGCGCCGCCGCCCTGTTCGCGCCCCGGAGCGCCGGGTCGCGCTGACGCACCCTGCTCGTACGGGATCGTGCCGAAGGAACAGAACGGGCCTCCGCCATCACCCGAGCAAGGAGAGGAGCCCTTCATGGTCCGGAATCGGGCTCCACAACCTCCTCGAGAGGTCGACTCGCATCGGTGTGGAGGTGCCCGGTGGTGTGAGGTCGTTGTTCGAGATCCCAACGAGCCGCCGGCACGGGGTTGATGGCGTGTTCCGGCCCCGGGCCGCGTCCGGGGCGGCCAAGCCCACCAGGCCCTGGCCGCCGGTGCCTCCTATGTGGATGGCGACCTGGTGGCGTTCCGTCCCTTCGACCAGGCCGGGTGACCGCGACAGCGAACATGTCCCTTGCGGGGTCGGGGACGCTCGGCCACCGGGGCCGATCAGGGAACCGTGGTGAACAGCTCGGCGAGCATGCCGGCGCCCTCGGCCGGGGCTCGAACCTCCAAGCCGAGGACGGGTCCGTCGAGGTGGAGGCGGAAGTCGAAGAAGGGGCAGCACTGCTGCTCGGTCGCGGCCAGGGCGGCGATCTCACTGGTCCGTTCAGAGGGCAGGAGCAGTCGCACACCGTCCTCGATCTCCTCACGGCGGGCTCCCGACAGCAGCCGCCGCCACTGCCCGGCCCGCTCGGGGACGCTCTCGCCCAGGGAGCAGGCCACCGCCTGTGTGCGCCACCGCTCAGCCCCAGCCCCGAGACCGCCTGAGGAAGGTGGCCGCGCGCCGGACGTGGTGCGACCAGGGGAGAGGAGGGAGCACTGCGCGTCACAGCGATGGTCGCGCTCGGGAAGCACATCAAGGTGTTCCAGAGCCCCGTGCAGTACGGCGGTGAACGCCGACAATTCGACTGCTCGGTTCTCGGCGTCCGCGATTCGGGCAGCGATGCGGGGACGCAGGTCGGCCTTCACTTCCCGGCAGGCTCCCGATTCCCACACTCTCAGCAGTTCGCCGATCTCCCCCAACGGCAGCCCCAGATGCTTGGCCGCTGCGATGAACGCCAAACGCTGCACGGCATCCTCACCGTAGAGGCGGTAGCCGGCGGGGGAGCGGTCGGCGGGTAAAAGCCCTGCGCTCTCGTAGAACCGCAAAGTGGTGGCCGGCACGCCGGAACGCTCGGTGAGCTGGGAAATACGCATCATATCCATACCACGACCGTAAACCTTCGATATGACTCGAAGGTCAAATTGGGCAGCGTCCTTCCGGTGCACGCGCGATCAATAGCAGCCGCGTGGGTGTGGCATTCATGGAACGCCTCCTGGCCGCAGGAGAGGAAGGCCCGGTGCACGGCCTTGTCGGAATAACGAGTTGGTGCGTGATAGCGGGTGGGACATGGTGGTCCCGTCCGTGGTGCTTGTCAGATGTTCGGGGTCCGGTCGCAGACCAATCCCGGTGATGGCGCGGTGGGTCGCCGGGAGGTTCTCCCGTCGGTGGGCCCGGCGCATCGGTTGCTTCCAGGTTTTGTGGTCGGCCAAGGCGTTCTCGACGGTGATCCGACCTGAGGAATGCGCGTGGCGGTGGCACTTCCACCGTTCGTGGAACTCGGGCAGAGCGCTCTTGTTCGGCTTGCGCGGCGGGGTGAGGGCCTGATGGGGGTGGTCGCGCCGCAGACCGAGGTACCCCTCGTCCAGTAGCACCTTCACCAGCGAGGTGAGCCAGGGATGGGCCAGGAGCGCACGATTGACCTTGATCGTCACGACCAGAGCATGCCACGACCCGCTGTGAAGCCTTACCCGCTATCACGCACCAACTCGCTACCCCGCCTTCCCCGGTGGTTGACCGAACCATGTCGTCAAAGAGTGGACATCGGCGAACCATTGAACACGGGATCGGCGTTCACGAGACTTGCCCAGGCACGCTGTTGAGCTCCTGATGGCAGCCCTTGGAAGGCGGAACCGTTGTTCCCCCTCCCCGGAGAACGGCGCACGTACCGGCGCGGACCCACTCGCCCCTCCGGTCCGTCGTGTCGGTGAGCGGAAAAAGCCACAGGTCGAAAGCACGGGTGTCTTCTGGGGCGGTCGCCGGACACGCCCTTGGAGGAGCGAGAGAACGAGCCCCTGGAGCCGCACATGAGCGCATCGCGATCACCGCGTAAACGTTGGTGGGATTCGCAGGACATGCGGGTCACCGCAGCCGAGGGGCAGGCCTGGGACCTCTACGACTCCGTCTACCGGCACACCGAGTTCGACGCGGGCGCCCTCCAGGCGTACCGCTCCGAGCGACTGGCCGAGCTGCGCGAGCGGGCCCGCTCGACGGCCGCCTACCGTGAGGTCGACGACGAGTGGCCGCGCACCGCGACGGTGACCCGCAAGTCGGACTTCGTCCGGCGGATGGAGGACTATCGCACCGGTGAGGTCGATCCTCTCGACGTCATTCGCGTGCGCACCTCCGGAACGACCGGCCGGCCCGCGGTGTTCGAGCACTCCGAAGAGCACCTGGTACACGCCGCCGCGAGCAGGCTGCGGACGTTCGACGCCTATGGCATCGGCGTCTCCGACCGCATTCTGCGGATCTCCGGCAACCCCTCACACCCCCTCGTGGACTTCCCCGGCAAGGCCGGGGGAGGGAGCATGATCCGCCTGAACGCCGGCCGCATCGACCGGGAGAACGCGGAGTACGTCTCGCGGTTGCTGCGCGACTACGCGGCCCCGGTCCTGTGGGCCCAGCCCATGGAACTGTTGCTGTTCGCGGGCAAACTACGCGAGCACCTGTCGGCTTTCCCCGCCCCTTCGCGGGTGCTGTCGCACGGTGACTCCCTCGACGAGGGGACACGCCGGGTCTGCGCCGAGATCTTCCAGGAACGTCCGATGGACCTGTACGGGCTCCAGGAGTTCGGGATGATCGCCTGGGAGTGCCCGGAGGCCGCGGGCACCTACCACGTCAACGACGAAAAGGTCGTGGTGGAGACAGACCACGACGGAGCGCTGCTCATCACCAACCTGGTCAACCGGGCCTCGGTCATGGCGCGCTACCGCCCCGAGGACCGAGGAACCCTCCTGTCGGAGCGGTGCCCCTGCGGCCGGGTCCTGTCCCGGATATCGGGGCTGGCCGGCAGACAGCGATCGTTCATCGCCACCGACGACGGCCGTTTCGTCAACGTCAAACAGGTCGAGCTGTACCTGGATTCGCTGCCGCTCTCCCGGTGGCGGGTCCTGCAGGCCCGGGCCGGAGAGCTGGACGTCCTCTGCACCCCGGAGACGGAGCTCCCCCTCCAGCAGAAGGAGGAGATGTCCGAACGGATCGCCCGCGTCGCCGGTCAGCGGCGGGTGGGGGTGCGAGTGGTCCCGCTGGCCGAGATGATGACGGCCGCGGGCAAGTCTCCCCGGTTCGAACTCTTCGCCACCCAGGCCTGGCTCGCACGGAGGGTGGGTGAGGACCATGACGGTGCCCTCTCCGGAGCCTGAACCCCGGTTTGTGCCGTCCTTCGGCGGGGCTGCGCCCGTGGAGACCGCGTCCTCGGTTTCCCTGGTGTCGCTGGGCGCGCCCGTGCTCAGAACGGTCTGTGAGCCCACCGCACACGTGGTGCGGGACGAGCTGGAGGACCTGGCGGACCGCCTCACCGCCGTCCTCCTCGACCGCGACGCCCTGGGGGTGGCCGCTCCGCAGATCGGCGCATCGATCCGGATGGTCGTCCTCAACGCCGCCCACATGTGCCAGATCGCCGACCGGGTGGGGCACCGGGACGCCGTGATCCACCTCGACCCCTCGTGGGAGGCCGTGGCCGCGGAGGAACACGGTGTGCCCGAGTACGCGGCGGACTTCGAGGGTTGCCTCAGCGTGCCGCGTATATCCGGGGTCGTCGAACGCAGCCGGTACGTCCGTTACCGGGCGACCACACCGGAGGGTTCACGGGTGGACTGGTTCCTGCGCGGGCGCGCGGCCCGTGTCGTCCAACACGAGGTCGACCACCTCGACGGTGTGCTCATCGTGGACAGGGCACCCGGCCGCAGCCTGTGCACCTTTGGTTCCGTTGACCGCTTCTACCGCGGTGACGCGGGGGTCGCGGCCCGTGAGCTGGTGTTTTGATTGATCCCTACCACCCGCGGGTCACTGAGACCGTCCCCCGGGGCGGTGTTCCTGGTGTCCGCCCTGGTCAATTCGTGTGGCATGGGCATGTTCATGGCCGTTTCGATGATCCACTACACCGTGGGTCTGGGCCTGCCCATGGCCCAGGTCGGCCTGGTCATGTCCGTGTCCGTCGGGGTGAGCCTGGTCTGCGTCGTCCCGGTGTCGAGCCTGGCGGACCGGGTCGGTCCCCTTACCGCCCTCATCGCGCTGAACGCCTGGCAGGCGTGCGCGTTCGTGATCCTCATGGGTGTCGACGGCATCTTGGGGCTGGCGGTGGTGGCCACGATGACCGCGGTGGGTGGACGTGCCATCCCACCGATCAACCAGGCGGTGGTGGCGGCCGTCCTCGGCCGTGAGGAACGTGTGTTGGTGATGGCCCGTGTGCGGGCCGCCCGCAACGCGGGCATGGCCGTCGGGAGCGGGATGACCGCCCTGGCCCTGGCCTTTCTCGGGGAGGGCGGGGCCGTTCTGTTGATCGGCACCTGCGCTTTCACCTACCTGGTCAACTGTGCCGGGCTGTGGTGGATCAGAAGGTCGCATGATGTCTCCGCCACCGGGGGCCGGCAACGCAAGGCCCCTCCGGCGTTCCGGGACCCGGGGTACCTGACCCTCACCGCCCTCAACGGTCTGCTCGCCTTCCACATGACGGGCCTGGTCGTGGCCCTGCCCCTGTGGGCGCTGTCCCAGGGTGTGGAGCCCGAGATCACGGCGCTCTTCCTCGGGCTGAACACGGTACTGGTCGTAGGCCTCCAGGTCCGGCTCGGCCGCGGGATCGAGGGAGTGCCCCGGGCCGCCTCCGCGGTGGTGTGGGCGGCGGTGGCTCTGTCCTGCTCCTACCTGTTGTTCGGAGGCGCGGCCTGGACCTCCTCCTGGTGGACCGTCGTCCTGTTGTGCGCCGGGGTCGTGCTGCTGAGTATCGGGGAGATCGGCCAGACCACGTCGGCCTGGGTGGTCTCCTACGACCTCGCCCCGGAGGACGCCAGGTCCTCCTACCTGGCCGCCTTCTCCCTGGGCACCACGGGCCAGCAGTTGCTCGGCCCCCTCGCCTACACCTTCCTGATCATCCCGCTCGGGTTCTGGGCGTGGGTCGTGCTGGCGGCCACCACCCTGGCGGCGGCGTTCGCCTATCGGGGCTTGGCACTGCGCACGGCCAGGAGGAAGACCTCCCAGAACCCCGATCCGAACCAAGCGAAAGGATGACGAAGACATGGGATCCTTCCCTTCTCCCGAGCCGTATGAGACGGCCGAGCCCCGTACCGGTATCGGCTTCGGTCTGCACCACGTGCAATTGGCCATCCCGCCGGGCAGCGAGAACGACTGCCGGACCTTCTACCTGGGTGACCTCGGGTTCACGGAGGTGGAGAAGCCCCCGGTCCTGGCCGCCCGCGGCGGGTTGTGGGTACGCGCGGATTCCCTGGAGATCCACCTGGGAGTGGAGCAGGACTTCCGGCCCGCCCGCAAGGCTCACCCGGGAATCCTGGTCCGCGAGCTCGACGCCCTCGGCCGGCGACTGGACGAGAGGGGCCACGCCGTGACCTGGGACGACAAATTTCCCGGATACCGGCGTTTCTACGTCTTCGACAACGTGGGGAACCGTCTTGAGTTCATGTCCCGCGGTTGAGGCGTCACCGCTACCGGAACAGAGGAGGCGATGATGATCCGACTGCGGGACGTGGTGCACACCTCGGACGGGGACGGGGCTCGCGGCGTTGTACTCCGCGGCGCCGACCTACAGGTGGACGAGGGCGTGACCTCTGTGATCAGGACCTTCGGCGCCGACGCGCGCCGGGCGGTGGTCGACCTGCTGCTGACGCGCCGCGCGCCCAGCTACGGGGAGGTGGACGTGGTGCGTCCGGTCATCGGGCCGGTGCGGCTCCCCGAGGGGACGCCGCCCAGCACGATCGTGATCGACGCCGAGGCGCGGCCGGGCACACAGGCCAGGCGCCCCGGTGACACCGTGGTGGTGGTCACCGAGGGGACGGAGGCCCCGGGTGTGCCGACAGGGGCTCCCAGGTGGGAGCTGCGGGGCGGTCGGTTCGTTCCTGGCGGGAGCCTGGCCGACGATCCCGGCGCTTTCGGCGCGCAACCCGCCGTTGCCGCCCCCAACGCCGACGTCGGTTCCGGACGTTTCAGCCCCGAACGCCTGCACGAGGCCGTGTACGCGACCCTGACCGGGCACCTGGTCGCACCGGGCATAGCGGACGAGGTCGCACGGGTGCTGGTCGACGCCGAGGTGCGCGGTCACCGCTCCCACGGGGTCGCCCTGTTGCCCACCTACCTGCGCAGGATGCGTGAGGGGGGTATTCGTCCCGGAGCCGGCCCGGAGCGGACCGACCACGGTCCCACCCGAGCCTCCTTCGACGCCGGTGGAGGTTTCGGACAGCCTGCGGCCTTCGAGGCCGCGGAGTGGTGCGCCCGCACCGCCGCCGCCCACGGGGTGGCGGTGGCCAACGTCCACTCCAACAACCACGTGGGCATGCTTGCCGCCTACCGCGGACCCTTCCAACGGCACGGGGTGGTCGGGCTGATCCTCAACATCTCCGGCCCGTCCGTGGCACCGCCCGGCGCCGCTCGGCCGACCCTTGGCAGCAACGCCGTCTGCCTGGTCACTCCGGTCTCCAAGGGAGCGTACGACGAACCGTTCTGCATCGACTACGCCACCGGCGTGGTGGCGGCCGGGAAGATCCGCGACGCCGGAAATCGGGGCGCGGACGTCCCACCGGACTGGCTGACCGGACCGGACGGGAAACCGGCCACCGACCCCTCCCTGCTGGACCAGGGCGGGTCCATCCCGGTCTTCGGCGGCCACAAGGGCCTGTGCACCACCCTCATCGTGGAGATCCTCGCCGGAGCCCTGGCCGGGAACACGGTCAGCCCCAACGTCGCCAAACAACGCAAGGAACCGGGCCGCGTCATGGGATGCTCCCAGCTCTTCCTGGGTTTGTCCGCCGACACCTTCGGAGCGGACACCGGTGCGGCTGTGGCCTCGCTCGAGGAAGCCGTCCTGCGGGGCCACGACGGGGCGGTGCCGGACGGCCACTGGTTCCCCGACCAGATGGAGCGGGCCCACGAGGCCGCCGTCCGCGAGGAGGGGATCCTGGTCCCCGACCAGGTGCTGGGGGAGCTGGGTTGGCACACGCCCCCCGAAACGGCGGTGGCCGGGGCGTGAGTACGCGATCCCCGCGGGTCGGGGGTGCTCCGGGGTGGCCGCTGGTCCTGTACTTCCACCATGTGCACCCCCGGGTCGACCACTACACGGCACTGACCGAGGACGCGTTCCGACGTGCCCTGGAGACGGTGCTGACCCACTTCGGTCCCGCACTGGACCCGGCCCTGGTGGGACCGAGGATCGCACCGCCCGACGCCCCGACCGTGCTGTTCACGTTCGACGACGGGTACCGGGACAACCTGACCCGGGCCGCGCCCCTGCTCGCGGAGTTCGGGGTCGGCGCCGCGCTGTTCTGCGTCACCGACAGGATCGACGAGGCCTCCTCGCTCACCGATGGGGTACGTGCCCGCCTGGCCCCGCGCCGGACCTACCTCGACTGGGCGGAGACGGCCCGCATGGTCGGTCTGGGGCACACCCTGGGCGCCCACACGCGCACGCATCCCCACCTGACCGAGCTCACCCGCGCCCAGGCCGAGCGGGAGGTGGCCGGTTCCTTCGATCGGATCACGGCGGTGCTCGGCCGGTACCCCCGCTCCTTCGCCTATCCCTACGGGGAGGTCGCCCACAGCTCCGTGCTGCCCGACTCCGTCCTCGGCTTCGGAACCGTCAAATCCCCCGCACGCCCCTGGGACAGCGCCCCGCACGAGATCCGGCGGACCTACCTCCCCACCGACCTGCCGGAGACCTGGGTCTCCCTCGCCGAGGATTGGAAACGCCAATGGTACGGATAACAGTGATCGTTGCGAGCAAGGACCGCGAGGAGGACCTGGCCCGCTGCCTCTCCGGCCTGGCGGAGTCCGCCCACGAACTGGACCCGTGCGTGGGCCGGCTCGTCGAGGCCGTCGTCGTGGACGACGGCTCATCCTCCCCCTACCCTGACGCTTTGCCCGTCACCGTCGGGGCGCCCGTGCGGGTGCTCCGCAACGAGATCGCGGTGGGCGCCTCCCGCAGCAGGGACATCGCCGCCGCGCAGGCCCGGGGGGAGGTGCTGGCCTTCCTCGACGACGACGCCGTACCGCGCGGTGACTGGTTGACGGTCATCGCCGAGAACATGCGCGACGGCGCCGTCGCCATCACCGGCCGGGTGCTCCCCTTCGACCTCGGACTGCTCTCCCGTGCCCGCCAGGCGAGGTACGACCTTCGGTACGCGAACCTGAGCCCGGGCGATCCGGTCGACTTCTTCGCCGGAGGCAACAGCGCGGTAAAGACCGATGACTTCACCGGTGCCGGGGGTTTCGGCTCGACCGGCAGCGGAAGTGACAACGCCCTGGTGGACAAGCTCCGCGAACGGGCGCACGAGGTCCGTTTCGAGCCTTCCCTCGTCATCGCCCACCGGAACGGCAAGGGCTGGGGCCCCGCGATCACCGCGGCCTGGGGCGCGGGCCGGACGGCGGGACGGTCCGGGGACCGCCGTCGGATCCTGGGCCGCATCAGGTCCAGCTGTGTGGGGGCGGACCCCCTGGTGCGCATGGCCAACACGGCCCTGGGCACCGTGCACGCACTCGGTGCCGCCTTCGCCCGGTCCGGACCCGGTACGAGTCCCGTCACGAACGGAACGGACCACCGCACGCAGCACAGGACAGGAGACGCCCATGGACTTGCGACCACCCCCCTCCAACACTCGTGACTCCAACGCTCCGACGACCCTGAAGATCGGGGTGATAGGGCTGCTCGGTTCGAGCGGGCGTCAGCACGCCGAGGTCCTCGACGGGTCCGACGGCGCCACCCTCCTGGCCGGAACGGACATGAGGGCGTCTGCCGCGCCGGGCGGCACCCCGCAGGACGGGCCCGAACTCCGGTCGTTGCGCGGGCTCCTCGACGACCCCTCCGTCAACGCCGTGGCGTTGTGCGTGCCCCCGGGTGAACGCGGCTCCCTCGCCCACCAGATCCTGGACGCGGGCCGACACCTGGTGGTGGAGAAACCCGTGGCACGGACCCTAGAGGAGTTCGACACCCTGGTCGGGCACGCCGAGGCCTCCTCGCTCACGGTCGCGGTGATGCTCCAGCACCGGCACGCCTTGCCCGAGGCCGTGTTCGAGAACGACTTCGGACCCGCCCGGGCGGAACTGATCATTTCCCGGCCCCGCCCTCCCGAGCACTACCGGAACGGTTGGCGAGCGGACCCCGCCACCTCCTGGGGCGGGGTGGTCACCCACCTCGGCATCCACTACCTCGATCTGGCCTGCCTCCTTCTGGGGACCCCCCGTTCGGTGAGAGTGGAGGAGGCCCGGTACGCGGCACCGGGAGTGGAGACCACCCTGTCCGCGAGAGTGGAGTTCGAGGACGGTCACCGCTTGCGCGCACTCATCACCAGCGACGCCGAGCACCGGATGGAGCGCCTCACCCTCCTGGGGCGACAGGACTGGCTGGAGGTGTGCGACGGGTCGGTCCGAGGAAGGATCGGGGGGAGTGATGTGCGGTCCGAACGGCGACCCGTACACGAGCTGCGTTCCCTGGTCTACCGCGAGTTCGCCGGCGCGGTACTGAACGGGCGCCCACTGGGCCTGTCGTCGATGCGGCGGGCCAGGGACACCACCGCCCTGTTGGAGATGCTTCGCGACGTCATCGAGACCGGGGGAACACCATGAGCCCTCCGTGCTCCGTCCACATCGGGGTCAGTACCGGTTCCTTGCCACGGGCCCGCGCCCCGGAACTCGTCGCCCACACCAGGAAGTCTCATTTGACCTGCGTCGACGTCCGGGTGGGGAAGGGGCACCGCTGGGAGGGCGACGGGATCGGCCTGGGATTGGACACCGTTGCCGAGAGCGGGCTGCACACGGCTTTCGTCGGCCTGGGCGCCCACCTGGGTGACGGCACCCCCAAGGACGACGTTCCCCGGGAGATCGGCGAACGGAACCTGCCGGTCAAGGTCTTCTGTGTGGAGGACCCGGACGGCCCGGAGGTCGAGGCCGACCTCGCACGGCTCCGTTCCACGGCCCCGGAGGTGTGGGTCGAGACCCATGCCGGGGGACCACCGATCCCCCGTCTCCTGGACCTGTGCGAGGAGCTGGGACTCGGACTGGTCGTGGACACGCTGGGGTTGTTCCGATCGCCCGGGGGGCGGCGCGCCCCGGATCGGCGTCTCGCCTCCTTCACACGGGCGATCCAGGTCAAGGGGTTCGACGGGACCACCCACCGGCACCGCCCCCTGGACGAACACGACCTAGAACCCTTGTACGAGCTGTACGCCGCAGGTTGTACCGCCCCTTGGGTGACCGTGGAGTCCCGGGCCGGGGCACTGGAGGACGACGCGCGGACCCTGAAACGGTTCCTGCGGTCGACGGTCGGCGCGCGTATCGCCCAGAGCACGGAGGTGCCGGTGCAGGGGCAACGGGAAGGGGACACGGTATGAGACTGGCCGTCATCGGCGACGAGATCTCCCAGGACCCGGCGGTGGTGGCGGACCTCGCCGTCCGGCACGGGTTCCCGGGGGTGGAGATACGTTCGGCGTGGGGCCGCGCACCTCACCTGATGAGCGACGGACGGCTGCGCGAGGTGGCGCGGGTGCTGCGTGGGCAAGGCCGTGAGGTCGCCGGTTTCGCCTCCCCCGTCTTCAAACACGCCCTGCCCGTCACCGACCGGGAGTTCGAGGAGGCTTCCCGGCTGTTGCACGAGTGCCTGCGGCGCGCGGAACTGATCGGGGCGCCCACCATGCGGATCTTCGCCTTCTACCGGGAGGGCGACCCGGACCCTGTCGCCGCCGGCCACGCGGCCCGCAGGCTCCTGGACGGGGTTTTTCCACGGGTACTCCTGGTGGTGGAGACCGGCACCAGGACCAACACCCCCTCCGTCCGGCACCTGCTGGAGTTTCTAGAGGTACTGGACCGCCCCGACATCGGGGTGTTGTGGGACCCGGGCAACAGTGTGTTCAGCGGGTGGGGACCCTCCCCCTTCCCCGGAGAGTACGAAGCGGTGCGCGGCCTGATCCGGCACGTCCACGTCAAGGACCCCGCCGGCCAGGACTCCTATGTGAGGCTGGGGGAGGGCGACCTCGCCTGGGCCGAGATCCTGGGTCGGCTGGCCGAGGACGGCTTCGAGGGCTACGTCAGCCTGGAGACCCACTGGCGGACCGACCGCATCCTGACCGCCGGAGAACGTGACGAGCCTTGGGGCGAGGGCTTTTCCACCGGTGGTGTCGAGGCCAGTGCGGTGTGCATGGAGCTCCTCTCGGAGTGGTACCACCGCGCCACGGCGACGACCACGGACGGTGCGGGGAGGTGACGGTGCGGGAAAAACGCCCGGTCCTCCTCGTCGGGGCCCAGCGTTCCGGGACCACGGGGCTGGCCTCCGTCCTCGAACGGGCCTTCGCCCGGAGCGGTGGAAGCTTCACGATCAACGGACGCCTTCCCTACCTGCTGGACCGCTGGTGTCGGGCACGGGACCTGGCAGGCCGACACCTGCGCACGGAGGAGATCCTGTGCGCCCTCCACCGGAAACCCCCTTACGGTGACGGGGCCCGGGCATGGACCGAGCAGGTAGGCAAGGTCCTGGCCAGGGCGTCGTCCGAGGTCGCGTCGGGTGCGTGGAAGGATCCCGACGAACTCTGTCGGTGGATCGTTCGGGAGAGCTACGGGCCGGTACAGCGCGTCGGGGACAAGTACAACGAGTACCTCCTGGACCTGTCCGTGCCCCGGCGCATGTTCGACGACCCACTCATCGTCCTCCTTGTCCGTGACCCCTCCGAGGTCGCGGACTCGGTACTGGCCTGGCGTGGAGACCGCCCCTGGCGGCCCCGGACCCGCGAGGACGCCCTGGACAAGTGGAGGGCCTGGCACGAGCCGCTGATGGAGGACCCGCTCTTCCAGGACACCTCCAGGTTGTACGTGGCCGACTACGCGCGGGTCTGCGACGGCGGACTCACGGGGCTCGGCGCCTTCCTGGGCCTGGACCTGACCCCCCACGCGGACCTCCTGCACCGGTCGCCGCGCTCTACGACCGGCAAGCTTCCTCCTTCGGTCGATGGCCTGTGGGGTCGGCTTCAGGAAAGGACGCTGGTCAGTTCGGACGTGTGATCTGGTGGGCCCCTGATACCGACCACCGCGCTGTGCCCGGAACCGGGCGGGCCCGCGCCGACGCCTTCGCGCCGCCCCATCAGGCCCGGCCCCTCAGCGGGGAACCGTGCCGGATGTCTTGAGTATGACGTCTGAGAATAGCCACGGAGGATGCATTGACCCCGGATCCTGGGCTTGTCATATTTGACTCGCCGAGAGAGGGAAACGCCGAATGGTGTTACCTTTTCATGAACAGATGTCGAGAAGGAGGTGTGACAATGGAGATGGAGCTCGCCGAGGCCGGTATCATCTAACGATCGGTCATGAGTAAGAGGTGGGACCCCTATAGGGGTTCCACCTTCTTCACTTTTCGGGTAGATGCGCGAGGAGTTTCTTTGGGTGTTGATTTCGATTGAAACCGGGTGCCCGATTTCTGTCTTGACCGGGCCATCCTCCAGACCTATTATGGTCCGCCATGAGTGAAAGAGTCATCGAGGATGCTGATTTCTTCCTGGAGGAGTCCCATCTCTCCGTCTACCAATGGGCGATCCAGAACGGGCAAGTGGACGCCCCATCATTAGCCCGGGAATTCGATTTCGATCTCGACACCGCGGTATCCGTTGTCGAGGCGCTCCGGGATCGGAACTTCCTCTTCCTCGACGGCGCCACTCTCCGTCCGCACAGCCCCGCGGTCGCCATGGCGCACGTGGTGGGGCCGATTGAGGCCGAGGTTCAACACTGTCGTCTCCGACTCTCCGAGATACGCTCCAAACTCTCCCACGCGGCCCGGCTTTCGGACGTGCCTGTGTCCGGGACGGCCGGGATGGAGATCATCGGCGACCTCCACGCGGTCCGCTCCGAGGTGACCCGGCTGACCGAGGAGGCGGAGAAGGAGATCACGGTCATGCACCCCGCCGTCCCGCCCGAGAGGATCGCGGTCGAGGGGAGCCTGCGCACGGAGCAAGCCCTGCGGCGCGGTGTCTCGGTCCGCTCGCTGTACCCCCACGCCTGTCTGGGCCACCGGTACATGCACAAGTACCTGGACGAGATGACGGGGTCGGGTATGGAGGTCAGAACCAACACGGGCATTCCCAACCAGGTCATCGTCTTCGACGGGGAGACCGCGCTTGTGTCGACTGGTGCCCCCGAAGAGGGCGGTGGTGCGTTGGTGCTCCGCCAACGCGAGCTCATCGGGGTCCTGCACTGCTTCTGGGAGGCTCTCTGGGACACCGGGGCTCCCTACTCCACGGTGCAGGAGAGCCGTTATGAGGACACCAAACAGCGCATCCGGGCGGACATCCTGCGGATGTTGGAGGCCGGTCTGTCCGACCGGGAGATCGCGCAGCGGCTCAGTGTCTCCGTCCGAACACTCGGCCGCCACATCTCCGAGCTGTACGAGGACCTGGGTGTTCGCAGCCGTTTCCAGATGGGTAGCCGGGCACGGCAGCTGGGGTGGCTGGAAGGGACCGGGAGCCTGTCGCCGGCGCTGGTCTGACCCCCGGGTGCGGCAGGGCTGCTCTCTCACCGATCAGGCGAACGACGTCGGCGGGCCGTTCCACGTCCTGGCCGGGGGCCCGGAGCGGTCCGTGCTCACTTTGAACCTGTGGGACGTCGGTGTTCGCGTGCGGGGGCGGTCGCGTTTTCGGAACACCCGGGTCCACGCCCGCCACGGGATCGACCTGTTCACGATCACCGAGCTGCGCTTCGCCGCGGCCTGAGACCGGAACGCCGTGTGTCCACCAAGTCCTGGGCGCGCGGAGCACCTCGATATCTGAGTCGAACCACCCCAGGAACCGGATGAGCGTAGGGGCATCCGGTGGTGGCTGCGATCACGACACCACGGTCCACCCCGACCGGGGTCCTCGGACGCGTGTCGGCTGTGAGCCGTCCGTCCTCGGCCAGGAACGAGCCACCGCCCGGACCCGCGGGGGACGGACGTCGACCGGATGGTTCCTCCGATGGGTTCGAACATGCGCAACCCCACCCACCGAGCTCGGGGGAGCTCGGCCCGACCCCATGCATGGTTCAGATTTATCTGAATCTGAGAAGATGAGTCCACCGTTGAAGTAAAAATGTCAGGGCCTTGGGTGGAGAAGACGCTTGTGCTCGGTTCCGGAAGGCTTAAAAAGGCCTCAAGGCGGACCGGGTGGTCGAGAGTCGGTTTTCCATATCTTTGGCGGTATCACGCTCAGGTTCAACGCGTTTCTTTCGGGCTTCAATGAATCCCTGGTTTTCTCGGTGCCTTGCCTGATTCGCTCTATTTCTTTGCTGGTCGGATCTTGTTCATGATACTCCAGTTCATCCCGGAATTTCTAGTGGACAAGGATCGCCAGGAACTCAAGGAATTGTGGGGTGGTTTCGATGGTGGCGGCTGAGGCTTCGTGGTCCCGATGCCGTAGTGCGTTGCGGCTCTTGGTCGGCCTTTCGTTTGACTTCCTTAACCCCTCTTGGTCTTGGCTCCGGCTTCATGCCGATTTTCTTGAGGGCATCGTCTGCGCCTGCGATCCTGAAACCATTCGACAAGTGCTTCTCGTGAGAGGATTCCTCGGGGTTCTCGAAATCCGAATCCCGTCCTTCTTGCAGGAGGAGGATTGTGGGGAGATTTTCAAAAGCGGCATGAAAATGTAGGGTGTCATATTCCAGGTTCCAATGCTCGGTTTCTTTCGTCTGCTTCATGGGGGCCGTGTCTGCGAGTGGCGAGAGGCCGGTGCGCACCTTTGACAGCGAGAGTGGTGGAGAGCTCTGGGGAAGCCCCTGGAGCGCCCCCGAAAATACGGAAAGGCCCATCCATGGACACAAACGTGGTCCAGGAAGGGCCTTCTCTTCGTGCTGCGTGGTCCTCAGCGTCTCACAGGGCCATCTATGCCTTGGTCCTCAAGTCAGCCCGGAGCCGGGTGAAGTCCACAGAGCTGATGTCGCCCTGAGGAAGCTCGGATTCCTCCTCCAGAAGACGCTGAGCCCACTTGGTGAACTCCGAGTCGGTGAGCATCGTGGCCTTGGCAGGACCCTCAGAGGACATGGAGCCCGTGGACAGGAGTTTCAGGGCCTTGCCCTGGACTCCAGCCGTGGGAGCACTCCTGCCCGAACGGTACGCCTCCAGGATGCTGTGGGGAATCCTGCCCCGTTCGTTGATCGGGTAGCCGTTCTCCTTGGCCCAAGTCCTGATGCGCTGTATCTCCTCTCGGGACTGGATGGACCGGGCAGCCGTAGAGGCCCTGGATCTGGCTGGGGTGTCCCTTTGCTTCCTGCCTGCCTCCAGGAAGGGGGTGAGAGCTTCGCGAAGCTTCGTCTCGTTGGCCTCTGACAGATCGATCTCATAGACGTTGTTGTCCAGAGCGAACCGAACTGTGCCCTGAGCCTCAGATCCGTCTAGATCGTCCACAAGTGTGATGACTTCCTTGCGTGCCATGTGGTTCCTCCCCGTGGTTGGTTCCGGTCATACTACTACTTTCTTGGGGGCACCCGTATTAGGGAAAAACAAAAGAGGTTCCCGGGGACGGGGTCTCTCGGGTGTGCCGGGCTTCCTGCCGGAGGTCGCCGTCTTCGAAATCCAAGGGATTGCCCCGTGGGTGCCGCTTCATCACCCCTCGGACGGCTTGTTCCCGGGTGGGTGCGCTGGGGTGCTCGGAGCTCGTGGTGTCCAGGCGCCTACTTTCTTCCTTGTCACAGGATCCCTGCTCTTGGGGCAGGCCCCTGGGAGATGTGTGGATGGCTCGTTGGGGGCATCCCTGGTCTTCGATCATTCGGAGGTGTTCGTCATGCGTTTTGGGTGACGAGTGGCGGATCAGAGAGTGGGTGAGAGGTAAGGAGGACGGGTCCTCGGGGATGACTGGAGCTCACCGATGGTTTCTTGTGTGCAAGGCGGGGGTCTCCGTCACCGAGTGGAAAGGACCATGTCCGTGGAACCTCCAGGAGGACCGGCTGTTTTTCCAGGGAAACAAGGACATGCAGGGCCTCTAAGGCTATTTTCATTTTCACCATGGTGAGGGGGCATTGCACGAACATCCCGTGTTCCTGAAAGGCTCCGTGATGAACACCAAGAGCCCTTATTTTCGATTGGAGCAAAAGGGGTGAGAGGGCCTCCCCGGCTCGCTGTCGCCCACTCTGGCCGTTTGCCCACATGTGCTGACCGCGCTACCCGTCGACGAACCGCACCTGCTGATGGGAGCAGGCCGTCGGGAGCCCCGCCCCGGTCCCCGCGGTCCGCAACGAGCGCGGTGGGCCGAGCCGAGACCGTTTCCCGCCTCCGGGGAACGGCTCATGGGCCTGACGGGCGGTCGGGTCACCGATCCCGCCCTCGGTAATGGCGTGGTTCCCATCCAGACGGCGACCGGCCTGAGGCGTCTTTACGCCGGCTACTGAACTCGCCGAAGCGGTGCCTGCCCGGGTGCCGGCCCTCCGGGGAGCGGCAGCCGGCGTGGTTTCACCGCTGTGGCCGCGGGGAGCCGAGTGCGCGGTTCCTCTGCAGGCATGTGGAGGGTGCGGGGCCGCCGGCCCCACCGCGGAGCGACGCGACCAGAAGTCGGTCGGGAGTTCGGTCACCGCTCTCGGGAACCAGGCACTCCAGGGCCGTCCATCCGACCACTGGTGGTCCACGGGCCTTCGGCCTCGCGGACCTCAGCGGCGACGCAGCCCGTCGATCATGAGCCGAACCACGCCATCGGCCTCCACGCGACCTTCGGAATGAACGGACGCGAAGCCGATCCCGTGGAGAGCGAGCATCAGTGATCCTGCAGAGATGTCGTCACGGAGCACAGCTTGCTCGACACCGCGGCCGAGCATCGCGGTGACCGCCTCTTCGAGCACCCGTCCTTGGTCGGAGAGATCGCCTCCTGCGATCTCCGAAGCGGCGAAGAAAGTTCGCGCAAGACCCCGTTGACTGTACATGTGGTCGACCATCTCGCGAAGGAAGGCGGCCAACGCTTCGTCGGGTGGATTGGTCTCCAGCAGGTGCTGGGCACGATCGCGGAGCGCAGCGACCTCGCCCTCGAACACGGCGGCGATCAGCGCGTCGCGATTCGGGAAGTGGCGATAGAGCGTTCCTGCCCCGACGCCGGCTCGGCGGGCGACGTCCTCGAACGGGAAATCGGTCTGTTCTTGGGCGAAGATCTCGCGCGCGGCACGAAGGAGCGCGTCCCGGTTGCGCTGTGCGTCTGCGCGGAGCGGTTTGGGCGTGTTCATGGTCACCTCGGGTTTGACAAGCGGAGATCGTCTCCGTATCGTCCAAGCGGAGATGATATCCGGTTGATCATATTGCGCGGAGGCGGCATGAGGATCCTGATGTTCGGCCGGGGCGTCGTCGCCGCCGCCTACGGCTGGGCACTCGCAGGTGCCGGCCATGACGTCGAGTTCTATGTGCGGCCCGGGCGCGCGAAGTCGTATGGGGATTGGCTGGATCTGGACATCCTGGATTCGCGCCGGAAGGGAAGCGGCCGGTGGGTCCGCCAGACGTGGTCGCCGCGGTACCGCGAAGAGCTCCCGCCGGAGCACGACTTCGACCTCATCGTCCTCAGTGTTCCCCACCATCGTCTTCCCGGCGCGATCGAGTTCCTGTCGACCCGGATCGGGAACGCGACAGTTCTGATGTTGAGCAACATGTGGGAGGAACCGCTCGACGTCGTCGCTCCATTGCCGCCGGACCAGGTGGCGTGGGGCGCTCCGCAGGGAGGTGGCGGGTATGACGAGGCAGGCCGCCTTCGCGCCACGTTGCTCCCCGCGGTCTTGTTCGGAAGCTTCAACGAGGCGCTGACGGAACGCGAGCTCGCGGCGCGCGCCGCATTTGGCCAAGCAGGATTCCGGGTGCGTGAGCAGGCCGATATCCGTGGCTGGTTCCTTCTGCACACGGCCACCGACGCCGGTCTCTTCTCGCAGGCGCTCCGACATGGTGCGATGGCCGACCTGATCGGCGACACGGCCGCCCTGCGCGAGGCGATGCTGGTCGGACGCGAGCTGCTCCCCGTGATCGAGGCTCGCGGCGTCGACCTCCGCCGACACCGGACCACGACGCTGTCGTTCCGGCTGCCGTCCTGGCTGCCCGCAGTCGCCCTCTCCGTTGCGACCAAGAGGGTCCCGATCGTACGCCGAGCGTTCGAAGCGCACGCCGACCCCGACGCGGAAGAACCTCGCGTCGTTTGCCGCGACGTGCTCGCAAAAGCACAACGACTCGGGGTGCCGACCCCCAGACTGTCCGCCGCGGCGCCCGCTTTCCCGCCTGGCCAGAACCGCTGACGCGGACCCCTCACTTCTCACACTGGAAGGGGATGCCCGCGCGGCTTCTCCGCTCTCGCGGCTCGGTCGGTTCCCGGCGCGCCGTTCTCCAGTGACCAGGAGCGGGCCCTCGCGACGTTCCTCGACGGCCTGAACGACATTCCCGGAGTGAGGCAGAGCACCGACGGGTTCGCGACGCAACACGACCTCGACCTCCAACGACAGCAGATCGCCGAAGGCGTGGCAGGGCTCCAAGACGTACGGGTCCGGCCCGCCGACAACCGGGCCCGGCTGGACGCGCGATAGTCCCAGGTCGGCCCGGTGGCGAGTGCCGATGCGCGGGAAGGGCCGGCTCGCAGCGTCGTCGAACCGGAGCACGTGTCCGCCCTGCTGGCGCTGTCCGAAGGCATCCGGTTCGTCCCGGACCGTGTCCCCTTTTTCGCGGCCTCGGAGACGACGTTGTGCCCGGCGACGCCGTGCGGTGCCTGCACCGGGGCGCAGGGCGGTGGTGAGGATGTCGATGGTGGAGGGCTTCCCCGTTCCGTTGGGGCCGAGCAGCCCCAGGACGGTGCCGGGCTCGACCGCGAGGGACGCCCCGCGCAGGGCCTCGACCTCACCGAAGCGCTTCTCGAGCCCTTCGGTCGCGCGGTCGCGCACGCAGGGAGCGGCTCGTTCTCACCGCAAGGAGCGCCGGGGTCGGTTGATCAAGGAGTGGGGTGAACAGGGCCGTTTTGATGCGCGGTCTGCGGTGAGCTCTACCGAGTCGAGGTGGTTCAAGCACTACATCGACCTGCTTCGACAATCCTTTGACCAGGTCAGAGGGTTCCGTTGAGGGGGCTTCCCGGTGGTTGGGCGCCATTGGGGGACGTTCGCGTCCTCCCGCGCCCTCCAGCGATTCCGGAGCGGCTCACGTCGCCGATCGCGGCCTGCGCAGACCGTCGATGGTCACCGAGAGGAGACGCGCGCGCTGGTCGGCGTCAAGGCCCACGTGTTCGTGCGCCCGAGACGCTCCGACCATCAGTGCGATGACCTCTGAGGCACCCACGTCCCGCCGGATGCCACCGGTGCGCTGTGCCCGGGTGAGCAGAACGCCCACAGCGTCATGCAGCCTCCGGCCGACGTCCGGATGGGTGTTCCCGATCTCTTGCACGTCGGTTCCCGAGTGCGCGAGTGCCCCCGCGAACTGGTGCTTCGTCGCCGAGAGCTCGACCCAGCGATGGAAGAAGGCGAGGAAAGCCGCGTCCGTGTCCACGGCGTCGGCAAGCCGCTCGGCCTCCGCCGTCAGTTGTGTGAGCCGCCCGACCACGACCGCCTCGATCAGCGCCTCCTTCGTGGGGAAGTGTCGAAACACCGTTCCGATGGAGACGCCCGCCCGTCGGGCCACCTCCTCCGTGGAGGCGGCCGGGCCGAACTCGGAGAAGACGGCGTCGGCGGCCTCCAGGACTCGTTCACGGTTACGGCGTGCGTCGGCGCGCAGCGACGTCCGCCGAGGGGTGGTCTCCGGGGTCTGTCGTTCCATCGGTCTCATCTCCGTCAAACGCCTGCCTCGTCGCTTCACGTTACTGCGGGGATGTCGGCACTCTTGCTAAGTCGAGTCTTCACTCACTATGCTAACCGGAGTATCCACTCATGTTAGTGCTATCGAGGTGTTTCTCTGATGAGAACGATTGTGATGACCGGTGGGACCTCCGGCATCGGAGAAGTGGCGGCGCGACAGATCCTCGCCACCCCGGACACACGCCTTCTGCTTGGAACACGCGGACGAGGACCGGCCGGTGCGGAGTCCGTCCGTCTTGATTTGACGAGGCTGGCGGACGTGCGCTCCTTCGTCGAGGGGGTGAACGACCGGCTCGGTACCAGCGAGATCGACGCCCTGGTTCTCAACGCCGGTGAGAACCAGCCGAACGGTGATGGGCGCACCCCCGACGGGTTCGAGACGAGCTTCGTCGTCAACTACCTCGCCCACTACCTCCTGCTTCGGTTGCTGTCGCCCCGGCTGGCCGATGGAGCCGTGGTGTCGCTGACCACGAGCGGTACGCATGACCCGGAGGAGGACACGATGCTCCCCCCGCCTCGTCACGCCGATGCCGCCCTGCTGGCCCACCCCGACCGCGACCCGGACCGTGACGCCGAGCCGCGTGTGGCGGCCGGGAGGGCCTACTCCGCGGCGAATCTCTGCACGATCTTGGCTGTGCGCGCGCTGGCGCTGCAGCCGGAGGTGGTGGCCAAGAATGTGACCGTCCTGGCATACGACCCGGGCCCTACGCCCGGAACCGGGCTGCTTCGCAACGCACCTGCGGTGGCCAACATCGCCTGGCGGGTCTTCGGCGGTCTCCTCCGCCGGATGGTGCGGCGTTACAACAGCAAAGAGGCGGGCGGTGCCCACCTGGGCGCGATCGCACTGGGGAGGGTGAACCCGCCCGCCGGGCGCTACTACGCGGCTGTTCGGCGCGATGCGCTCACTTGGCTCGAGCCCTCGAAGCTCGCTCGCGACGACAGGGTGAGGGACGTTCTGTGGCGGGACAGCGCCTCACTGGTCGGCCTTCAGCCGTGATGAGGAGCGCTACCGGGCGCGCCGGTTGACCCGGGAGCGCCCGCCTCTCCGCTGAACGTGTGACCGATCCGGCCAGGCCGGTGGAGTGCGCGTGCTCAGGGGGTGAAGGCGCGGCGGACGGCGGTGGCGAGGCCGGCGCGGCGACGGTCGTGGTCCTGTAGAGAATCGGACACGGTCGCGGTGTAGGGGAGGCTGCTCGGTGACCCCTTCCACACGGACACGCTGCGCCGTGCCCGCGGGCCGTCCACGCTGGAGGAGTCCCTGGAGCAGGAGTACGGGGTCCGCGCAATCGGTCGAAGAACGCGCTCAAAGCCCTCAGGGCTTGGTCTGGTGAGTTCGCGTTCACCGAACCCGGTACGAGACGTGGTGCCGCCCCCGGCCGGTCCGGGGACGGCACGGTCCGGCGGCTACAAGGCGGAGGGGCCGGACTCACGTGCGGCGGTCCACCGGTCGAACACCTCGTCGTACCGGGAGCCGCGCCGATCGTCCGGTGTCACCACGTCGAAGGTGAGTCCCAGTCGTTCACGAGCCTCGTCGAGGTCCGGTACCTCACCCACCCCCACGAGTGCGACCGCGGCCGCTCCGAACAGGGTCACGTCGGGTTCGTCGGCGACGTGCACCTCCCGTCCGAGAATGTCCGCACGGAGCTGGGCCACATGGGCCGAGCGGGCCGAACCCCCCGCGAACAGTACGGGCAGTTCACGATGAGGATCCAGTAAATCGATCCCCTCCCGCACCGTGAACCCGGCGCCCTCCTGGGCTGCGCGGAGGATCTCCGCCGCCCCATGCCGGGAGCCCTGGCCCAGGATCGCTCCCTGCGCGTCGGGCCGCCACCGGGGGAACCTCTCCCCGGAGAGGCCGGGGTAGACGAGTAGCCCGTGAGCGCCCACGGGTACGGCACGCAGGTCCTCCTCATCCACCGCTCCCACCAGCGACCGCCACCGGGCCACCGCACCGCCGCTCATCCCGGTCGCACCCCCCGCCGTCCACATCCCGGGGACCATGGCGGGGTTGACCACGGCGCCGTGCCGCGCACGTGCGGGGTCGTCGATCAGACGGGCCAGGACATCGGTCGTCCCGGCCACGTCCGCGATCCCGGAGGGGTTCTCACCGAGCAGCACGCCGATGCCGACGGAACCGTCGGGCCCTCCGGAGACCACCGGGGTCCCCTCCGGTAGACCGGTACTTCGCGCTCCGCGGGCGTGGACCTCCCCGACCACCGCCGTCGGTTCCACCTGGGGTGCGAACCAGTGATCCGGGATTGCGAGAGAATGAAGCGAGTCGACCTGCCAGGACCGGGTGCGCACGTCGGAGGCCAAGGTGTAGGCGGCGTCCACCGTGTCCCAGGCCAGACGACCGGTCAGCCGTGCCACGAGGAAGTCCTTGGGGCTCAGCAGCGCGTGAACCCGTTCTCCGAGGTCGGATTCGCCCAACGCCAGGGCGAGGGCCGCGGCCCCGCCCGAAAGGGCGGGGCGTCCGGCTCTGAGGAGGAGGCTCTCCCGTCGCGCATCCGGGATCCGGTGCAGCAGGTCCAGGCCGCGGGTGTCGGACCAGCCGCCCCCGGGCAGCACCGGTTCGAGGCGCGAGTCCACCGCGACACCACCGATGTGCGCGGAGACGCAGAGCGCACGGGGGCGGGAGTCCACGGCGAGCTTGCGCAGCGACTCGCCGACGTCGGTGAGGAGTTCGGTGGCGTCGAAGAGGTCACCCGCCCCCGAGGTGCGCGGAACCCGCGCGGAGCGCAGCAGTTCGCCCGAGAGGCCGAACAGGCCGGAGCGCACCGCGGAGGTTCCGACGTCGACGGAGACCACGGTGGGTTCGGGGGCGCTCATTCGGCGTCGACCCTGAGCAGGAGCGGGAACTCCGGAAGCGTCCAGCTGTTGGTGTACTCCACGGCGCGCTCGGTGTCCGAGTAGGTGATGCGCACAGAGTGCAACACCGCTCCGCCGACCTCCGCCGAGAGCGGCTCCGCCACGCCCGGTTCCAGCAGGGCCGCCGTCATCGTCTGGTCCGCCCAACGGAGCTTCAGGCCGTGTTTCTCCGTCAGGGTCCGGTAGAGCGAACCGTCCAACAGCGGATCCCGCGCCAGGCCGGGGGCGACCGCGTAGGGAACCCACGCGTCCTGGACCGCCGCCGGCACACCGCCGACGAGCCGCAGTCGTTTGATCCGGCTCATGGCGTCACCGACCTCCATGCCGAGCCCTTCGGCGACCCCCTGCGGAGCCTTCTCCTCGGAGGCCTTGAGCACTTGGCTGGTGACGGCCTCATCGGAACCGGCGAGCTCCTGGGCGAAGGAGCGCAGCCGATTCAGACGCCGCCCGCGGCGCGGGTTCTCCCGCACGTACGTGCCACTGCCGCGCTTGCGGGTGACCAGCTCGTCGGCGAGGAGCAGGTCGAGCGCCTGCCGTACGGTCATACGGCTCACCTGGTACCGGCGGGCGAGCTCGGGCTCGCTCTCCAGTTTCGAGCCGGCCTTCAGGGTGCCCGAGGTGATCTGGGAGAAGAGATCGTCGTAGATCACCTGATAGAGGACACTGCGCGACATCAGATGACGTCCTCTGCGCGCAGCAGCCGAATCTCCTCGGAGCTCAGCCCCAGGATGGTCCCGTACACGTAGTCGTTGTCCTCACCGGCCCGAGGGGGTGCCTTGCGCACCGTGGGCGGGGACTTCTCCATGTGGATGGGGTTGTTCGGCATGCGGATCGTTCCCAGTGAGGGGTGTTCGGCCTCGACGATCATGCCACGCGCCGCCAACTGTGGCGAGGCGGCGGCCTCACGGATGCTGGCGACGTTGGCGTAGGGCACCCCGACGGCGTCGAGCCGACGGGCGATCTCCTGCCGGGACAGTCCCTCGGCCCACCGCTGGATGGCGGCCTCCAGGGTGGCCTGGTCGTCCATCCTGCCCTCCACCGTGGCGTAGCGCGGATCCTCGGAGAGGTCCTCACGGCCCATGGCCGAGCAGAGCTTCGGGAACAACGAGCTCGTCCCGGCCTGAATGTAGATCGGGCCGTCGGCGGCCTCGTAGACGTTCACCGGGGCGGTGAGCAGGTCGCGCGAACCCGAACGGGGCATCTCCATCCCGAGCATGAGGTCCGCGATCAGGCGGGTGCCCAGAGCGGAGAACATCGTGTCGTAGCTGGCGATGTCGACCAGTTGACCCTCTCCGGTCCGCTCTCGGTGCGTCAACGCGGCCAGGGCACCGATCGCGCCCTGGTACCCGGTGGTGTAGTCGGCGATGTAGGTCCCGCTCAGGGTGGGTTTGCCGTCGGGTTCGCCCGTCACGCTCATCAGACCGGACGAGGCCTGGGAGATCGCGTCGAACAGGGCCCGCTCGGAGTCCGGCCCCGTCTGCCCGAAACCGGAGATCGAGACGAGGATGACGGACTCGTTGAGCTCCTTCATCCGTTCGTATCCCAACCCCATCTTCTCCAGGGTTCCGGGCCGGAAGTTCTCGACGACGATGTCGGCCCACCGCACCAGGTCTTCCAGGATCGCCCTGGCACGCGGATGCCGCGTGTTCAGGGTCGCGGCCTGTTTGTTGCGGTGGTACAGGAACATGTAGATGCTCTCGCCCTGCCAGTACGGGCCGTGGTGGCGGGAGTCCTCACCGCTCGGGCGCTCGATCTTGACCACCTCGGCGCCGAAGTCCCCGAGGATCTGGGCGCACAGTGGGCCCGCGATGAAGCGTGAGAGGTCGAGGACCTTCACACCGTCGAGCGGCCCGGGGCCCTTCCCGGTGTCCTGCTGTTCCATGTCGGTCTCCTCTTCCTCAGCCTTCGTAGGGGGTGAAAGCCTCGTAGGTCCAGGCGTTCACCTCGCGGTCCAGGACAACGTCGACCACGAGGGGCGCGCCGGAGGCGAAGCCCTCGCGCACCGCGTGCACCAGCGACTCCTGGTCGGTCACCCGGACCCCCTCCAACCCCATCCCGCGGGCCACCTGGGCGAAGTCGACCTCCTGGAAGTCCACACCGACCGTACGACCGTTGAAGTGCAGGACCTGCTCCTGACGGATGTTGCCGTAACTGGAGTCGTTGAGCACGACGATGACCACGGGGCCGCCGACCCGGGCGAGGGTCTCCAGTTCACCGAGGCTCATACCGAGGGACCCGTCACCGATCAGCGCCAGGACGGGGCGTTCCGGTGCGTCGGCCACAGAGGCGATCGCGGCGGGGAGGGCGAAGCCCATGTTCCCGAACCCGACCGGCTTGATGTAGCGGTAGGGGAGCGGCATCTCCCACAGGAACGACCACACCCCGGGGTTGCCCGCGTCCGGGATCAGTACGGCGTCCTCCGGTGTGACCTCTCTGAGCCGGCGCACGACGACGGCCGGGGAGACGGTGCCCGGGTTCTCCGGTTCGACGCCGGAGCTGAGGTCCCACCACTGCTGCTCGGCCTTTTGCAGTTGCGCGATCCAGTCGGCGCGGGAGTCCCGGGCCCGTTCGGCCTGCGCCGCGGTGGCCGCGGTCAGGTCCCGGGCGAAGGAGGCGAGGTCGCCCACGACTCCGGTGGTCACCTCGGCGTAGTACCGGCCGATCATGGCCGGGTCGATGTCCACCTGTACGACCTCGGGGAGCCTGCGGCGCCAGCGCGTGGTGGAGACCGCGTTGAGGCTGTTGCCCAGCGCCAGCACGAGATCGGCCTCGCCGATCACCCGGGTGCTCAGGTTGGTCCCCATGCGGCTCAGTGCGCCGAAGACCAGCGGGTGGGTCGTGGGGACCGCGCCCATGCCGTTGAACGTGGTGATGACCGGGATGTTCAGGGCGTCGGCCAGCGCCAGGACCTCGCCTGACGCCTGACCGCGGTTCCCACCGTTGCCGAGCCAGATGACCGGTCTCTCGGCCGCGATCACGCGGGCGGCGATCGCCTCGACCTGACCGTTGGCCGCGACCGGACGCTCACCCACCCAGGAACGCGCGGGGTGCACGGCGGGCACGACCGGCGGGTTCTCCATCGGCTGCTCGATGGTGTCGCGGGCGAAGTCCAGGTGGACCGGCCCCGGGTTGCCGGTCATGGCGTTGATGTAGGCCTCTTCCATGGCCTGCTTGATCGACGTGGAGTGCGCGACCAGTCGTCCGTACTTGACGTAGTTGCGGAAGATGTCGATGTGGTCCGCGTTCTGGGCGTCATCCTTGTGGATGTTCTCACCGTTGTTGTTGCAGGTGAGGATGATCGCGGGGCTGGAGTCACGGAACGCCCCACCGACACCGGTGAGCAGGTTCGTGGCGCCGGGCCCGGTGGTGGAGATCGCCACCGCGGGGCGGCCGGTGAGTCTTCCGTAGGCGTCCGCCATGACCGCTGCCGCGTTCTCGTGGCGTGTGTGAACGAACTCGATGGAGTCCGTGTCGATGATCGCGTCGGTGATGGCGAGCGTTTGTCCGCCGACCACACCGAAGACGTGGGTGACGCCGAGCGATTCCAGCATCTTGACGACGAACGCTCCGCCGGTCATCTCCGTCATTATGGTCTCTTTCGTTCTCATCTGTTGGGTGTCTGGAGGGGGGCGCCGGCCCACCCCGCGGTGCTGAGCTTTCCGTCCGCCCGACGCACCCAGACCTCGAACTCGGTCTTGTCCCGGTCGACCGCGGTGACGACGCCGCCCGCTTCGATCGGTTCGTGCACGTCCACGGTGTTGAGGAACTTGGCGCGTATCCAGCCGCCGGTGAAGAAGGCGGTGCCGGTGGCCCGGGTCAGTAGCTCGGCGAGCACCCCGAACTGTTGCTGCCCCTGCACGATCGGCACCCTCATCCCCGCCTTCCGGGCGAGGTCGAGGTCGTTGTGGATGTTGCGCACGTATTCGCCGACACGGGAGAAGACGGCGGCCTGTTCCGTGGTGATGCACTTGACCAGGGGGGTGAGGACCTGGCCCGGTCGTGGTGCCGCCGGGTCGAACGCGGGAGCGTCGGAGGGCACCTCCCCGGTGACACGGCGCGAGCCTGCTCCGGGTGCGGAGGAACCGCGACCCGCGATGTCACCCGGTCTGGTGCGCAGGATCTCGACCCCGCGGTGGCGCAGTACGCTCCGTCCGTCCTGGCCGGTGGCGGTGGCCTCCATGACGACGTAGCCCTGGCCGCGCCGCTCGTAGGCCTCCGTGTAGGTGCCCGCCAGGGTGACGGTCTCGTCGAGGAACGCCGGAGAGTCGAACCACAGCTGTTCCTCGGTGTGCAGACCGACGACCCTGCTGGCCGCGTAGACCGTGGTGAACAACTGGACGAGGTCGTTGCCCAGCAGCGCCGCGTGCGCGATGCGCCGTCCCTCGAAGGGGCTGGAGTCGAGGTGCCACGGGTGGTGGTCGTCCTGGGTGAAGGCGAACCGCTTGATCTTGTGGTCGTCGATCCGCACGGTCACCGGACCGAGCGCCTCCGGGATGTCGAGGTTCTCGAAGAGCGGTTCCTTCAGGCCCGCCTCGGGGTCCACCCCCTCCGCCACCGAGAGGGGGTCGGTGAGATCGCGTCGAACGTTTTCAGAACTCATCGGACCTCCTCCCCGACCTCGTCGATGTTCGACCGGTTGGTCTCCGGTGCCAGGTACGCGCAGAGCAGACCGATGCCCAGGGAGACCACGGTCAGCGCCGCGATGGGCCAGGGGTCGCCGTCGGTGGCGGCGAACAGGGCCGTGGCGAGCATGGGCCAGAAGCCGATCAGGATCGAGGGGATCTGTGCGGCCAGGGAGACACCCGTGTACCGGACCTTGGTGCCGAACAGTTCGGAGAAGAACGCGGGTTCCACCCCGTACACCGCGCCGACGCCGACGGCGTAGGCGAGCGTGTAGATCACGTACATGAGCAGGATGTTCTCGGCGGCCAGGATCCAGAAGAAGGGGAAGACCACGGCGGCGCCGAACAGGGACCCGCCGATGAAGACCTTGCGCCGTCCGATGCGGTCGCTGTACTTGCCGAAGAAGTAGTAGGTGTAGATGGCGAATCCGGCCGCGATCGACGAGGCGATCAACACGTGGGTGCGCGGGATGTCGGTGTAGTTCTCCACGAAGGTCAGGCCGATGGTCAGCACGATGTAGCCGAAGACGGCCTCGCCGAGACGCATGCCCATCGCGAGTAGCAACGGCTTCTTGAAGTTCTTGAAGAGCTCGGCGAGGGGCATCTTCTCCTTGGCCTTCGCGCTGTCGCGCTCGGTCACCAGACGGGCCTGAGCGGCCTGGAAGGAGGGGGTCTCGGTGAGTTTGAACCGGATGAAGAGACCGACGACGATCAGCACGGCGCTGAGCAGGAAGGGGATCCGCCATCCCCAGGAGAAGAGCTGTTCGTCGGGGAGCAGGGAGATGACGGCGAAGATGGCGGTGGAGCACACCAGCCCCACCGCGTTGCCGATCTGCGGGAAGCTGCCGTAGGCACCGCGTTTGTTCTCCGGTGCGTACTCGACGGCGACCAGGGAGGCCCCGCCCCACTCACCTCCCACGGCGAAGCCCTGAGCGAGGCGGAGCACCACCAGCATCGCCGCCGCCCACAGGCCGATCTGGTCGGCGGTGGGCAAGAGGCCGATGAGGAAGGTGGACACGCCCATGAGCATCAGCGTGGTGATGAGCGCGACCTTGCGACCGAACTTGTCCCCGAAGTGGCCGAAGACGACGGCACCGAGGGGCCGGGCGACGAAGCCGACACCGAAGACCGCGAACGCCGACAGGGTGCCCAGGATCGGGTCGTCCGGGTTGGGGAAGAACAGGGGGCCGAAGACCAGGGCTGAGGCGGTACCGAAGATGAAGTAGTCGTACCACTCGACCGCCGTGCCGACGAGGCTGGCGATGGCGGCCCGCCTGGCGAGCTTGGCCCGTTCCTGTGGTGTTTGTGGCGCTGGTGACGTGGTGTTGGTCATGGTGGTTCCTCTGCTGGGGGGATGCCGGAACGTGCCGGTCAGATCAGTTGGGTGGGACGGGCCGGGGCGTCATCGATGGCGGCCGAAGCCCACCCGACGGCGGTCTTCACGCCCTGACCGTTCTCGACCCACACCTCGAGTTCGAGGCGACCGTCCGTCTCGCCCAGGACCGCGCCGGTGGTGGTGAGAACGTCGCCCACATAGGCGGGGGAGACGAAACGCAGGTCCAGTTCACCGCTGGTGAACCAGCTAGCCCCGAACACGTCCACGAGGTTGGCGATGATGTGCCCGGTCTGTTGCTGGGCCTGCACGATGGTGCGGTCCAGGCCGGTCTGGGCGGCCTTCTCCAGGCTGGTGTGCACGTTGGCGTAGCCCTTGCCGGCCCAGGAGAACACCGACATCTGGTCCTGGGTGAAGGTCACGGTGCGGGCGGGGATCGCGGCTCGAACGGGAGCGCCGTGGACGGCGACGGTGATCGCGGGGACGCCCTCGTCGATGACGGCCTTCACCGAGCGTTCCCGGGTGGACTCCGAGGATCGCCCCTTGCCGACGATGTCGCCGGCCACGGTACGCATGATCTCCTTGCCCACGTGCTCGACGAGCACTCGGCCGTCGGCGCCGCGCGCCGTGGCCTCCAGGGTGACGTAGCCCTGTCCTCGGGATTCGTACTTCTCGGTGTAGCCGCCGTCGACGGTCACCGTCTCGCCCACCGAGACCGGAGAGTGGAAGCGCAGTGTCTCGTGGGTGTGCAGTCCTTGGGCGGTGTTGCCGTCGTAGCCCTGGTAGAAGAGGAACAACAGGTCGTTGGCGAGCACCAGGGGGTGACCGACCGGTCCGCCGAACGGGGACTCGCGGAAGTACCAGTCGCCGAAGTCGTGCTGAGCGTAGGCGTAGTCCAGCACTTTGTGCTGGTCGACGTGGAGGGTGACCGGGCCGAAGGGTTCCGGTACCTCGACGAGTTCGTAACGCGCTTCCTTCAGGGATGCCATGGGGTCCTCCGCTGGAGTGAGGGAGAAGACTGGACCAACGCAATATGTCTAGACAACTAGAGGGATGTTACGTCTGAGGTTTCTGTGGTGTCAAGGGTCACAAGGAACCGCTGTTTCGCTTCGCCGGAAGACCCTCCGGCATCGGATCCCTCGAGGCAGGGGCATGCCGGTTCCCAGGTCGATCGCCGGCGGACCGAGCGCATGTGTTCCTGAGGCGGGAGGCGTGTTCGCAGCACAAGGGGGCTCACGAGCGGCCCTCGTCGGCACGCGTGCCGGACCGGGATCTTCCGAGGACGTGACCACGAGCCGCCCGGGCGGCGCGGTCGAGGTGGGCCCGGGGTTTCGTCCGAGTGCGATGAGGGCTCGGGCGCGGCCGGGAGAGCCTCCCGTCACTCGACCTGGGGTGAGCACCTTTCGCGGTGGTCCTTGCGGTCGGTGGTTCGGGCCAGGGGGAGTGCCGAACTCGATCACCTGATCGACGCCAGGCGGCGACCGTCGTGGCCGCGGACGTGAGGGGTGTTCGGATCCGGGCGTCGAGGAGTCGGATCGTGGACACCTCGGGGTCTACGCGCGGCCACCACTTCGAGGGCGAGTCCTTCGGCCGTGGTCGATTCAAGCGAAGGGCGTGCTCACGCCGCCGGAGGGCTTGCGGAGCAAGAGAAGAAGCCGTTGGTGTTCACACGCCACGCCGGGGAGGGCCGGTAGCCCTCCCCGGCGGGTGACCGGTCCGCTCGGCCTGGCACAGGCTCTCCTCGTGGCCAGGCCAGGTTGACCATCGGATCAAAGGTCCGCTGACGTGAGTGTCCGCATTGCAAAAGAGGCGGGCATGCGCCCTGCTGACGTCCGTGTCCTGTGCTGGTGAGTGCGGGGCGGCTTGAGGGTCCGGGCGTGGTGTGCGGATCACCCGCTGAGCGTCGCGCTCCGGACGGCGTCCACCATCTCCGGGTCCCGCCATACCCACGAGGGGATGCACTCACAGGAGCCGCGGGGACCACCGCGGTCCCGCCCGCGGTTTCCGCAACGCATCGAGGGGTTCCCCCGTCACCTGGGGGTGTGACGAGATCGCTCCACGGTGATCAGGGTTCCCGCTCCGCGTTCAGGCTCGCACCGAAGCGGGATGGTCTTCGCCGGAAACCTGCGCCCGTCAGGGAGAAGGATCCGATCGGTCGCCCGCGTTCGCGCTGCCGGATGCGTTCGTGATCTCTTCGGGCGGAGATTCGGCCCCGGAGCCGTCGGCACAGGTCGAGGAACATCGATACCGCTGACCCGTTGCTCCCGTCCTCGACCGAGGACGGGAGCAACGGGCCGCTCAGTCCTGGGGCCGGCCCAGGAACCGTTGGGCGTTCCTGAAGAGCAGTGCTTCCCGCTGCTGCGTGGTGAGGAAGTCCGAGCGTCGTACGACGTCGCCCACCGGGCGCTCTCCCAACGGGTACGGGTAGTCGCTTCCGGTCATGACCTGGGACGCGCCGAGGGTGTCGACGAGCGTGCGAAGCGCGGTCGGCTCGAACACCGCCGTGTCCACGCTGAACCGGTGCCGGTAGGCCGACGGCGGTAGCTGCGAGGTCGCGATCAGGTCCGAACGTCGATGCCACGCGTTCTCCAACCGCCCCAGCCAGAAGGCGAAGGATCCGCCGCCGTGCGCGAAGCAGATGCGCAGGCTTTCCGGAAGCCGGTCGAAGACCCCCC
>NZ_DYZD01000007.1 GCF_020741345.1 Nocardiopsis listeri | reverse complement strand
GCCTACCACGACCTGCTCGTCTGGGACATGCTCCAGGCCCCCAGGGTGACCCGGATCGCGGAGAGACTCCTCAACCCGGTCATCGGCAAGAGCGTCATCGTGTACGTGCGCAAGCCGCTCACGACCGACGTGTCCGACTGATGGCCACCACACCCGCGCCCAACGACCCCGACGCCCTGCACCTCCCCGGGGTCCTCAGCACCGAACAGCTGTACCGGTCCGCCGACTACCTGGTGCGCGCCCAGGAGCCCGACGGCGCCATCCCGTGGTTCCCCGGCGGCCACACCGACGTGTGGGACCACGTTGAGTGCGCCATGGCCCTGACCGTGACCGGGCTGATCGTGCCCGAGCACGCCGAGGCCGCCCGCCGCGCCTACCGCTGGCTGTCGCAGAGCCGCCACCCCGGTGGCGGCTGGCCCGCCAAGTTCCGGCAGGGTACACCCGTCACCAATCTGCGCGAGGCCAACCACGCCGCCTACCCGGCCGTGGGTGTGTTCCACCACCTGCTCACCACCGGCGACATCGCGTTCGCCGAGGACCTGTGGCGGACCGTGGAGAGCGGACTGGAGTTCGTCCTGGCGCTGCGCGGCGACCACGGGGAGATCCTGTGGGCGCGGGGCGAGGACGGAACGCCCGGCGACCACGCCCTGCTCACGGTCTGTTCCAGCGTGCACCACGCGCTGCGCTGCGGCGCCGCGCTGGGCACCCGACTGGGCCGGGAGCGCCCCGAGTGGGAGGCCGCCGCCGACCGGCTCGCCCTCCTCATCAACGAGCGCGAGGAACTGTTCGCCGACCGCTCCCGTTTCTCGATGGACTGGTTCTACCCGATCCTGGGCGGAGCGGTCCGCGGCGACGACGCCCAGACCCGCGTCGCCGAGCGCTGGGACACCTTCGTCGTGCCCGGTCTGGGCGTGCGCTGCGTCAGCGACCAGCCGTGGGTGACCGCCGCGGAGTCCTCCGAGCTGGTGCTCGCGCTGACCTCCATGGGCCGGACCGACACCGCGGTACGCATCCTGCGGGAGATCCAGCACCTGCGCGACCCCGACGACGGCGTCTACTGGACCGGCTACCAGTTCGCCGAACAGGTGCGCTGGCCGATCGAGCGCAGCACCTGGACGAGCGCCGCGGTCGTGCTGGCAGTGGACGCCCTCACCCGCACCACCCCCGGTTCCCAGGTGTTCCTGCACAGCTGGGACACAGAACCGGCGGTCGTTTGAGGGTTCTCACCCCCGACAACGGCGAGGGCCCCGTACCGGCGCGGTACGGGGCCCTCTTCGCGTGAGGACGCTAACCGTCGTCACTACGGGTCGACGGCGGGATCTCCGGGATGCCCGGCTCCTCCGGAATACCCGGCTCCTCTGGTTCCTCCGGGATCTCGGGGATCTCCGGTTCCTCGGGGATCTCCGGAACCTCGGGTTCCTGGGGCTCCTGCGGCTCCTGCGGCTCCTGCGGCTCCTGCGGTTCCTGGGGCTCCTGCGGCTCCTGGGTGGCCGGGTCCGGCGCCCAGTTCTCCGTGGTGCCGTCGAACGCAGGGTCCGGGAACGAACCGCGCTCGTAGCCCTCCATCGCGCGAGTCATGTACGAGTTCCACATCGAGGCGGGCAGACCGCCACCGGAGATGTTGTGCCCCGGGATGCTGAAGCTCTCGTTGTTCCCGCTGTACACGCCCACCGCCGTCGACAACTGCGGGGTGTAGCCCACGAACCAGGCAGCGACGCTGCCGTCGGTCGTACCGGTCTTGCCCGCGACCGGGTGGTCCCACAATCGCGCCGCCGTACCGGTGCCGCTGTTGACGACCCCTTCCAGCGCGTGGGTGACGTCCGCGGCCGTGGTCTCCTTCAGGGCACGGTTCTCGATCACGTCGGGGCGCTCGTTGTCGCCCGCCTGGTTCACGACCTCCTTGACGACGTGCGCCTCCATGTGCACACCGCCGTTGGCGAAGGTTCCGAACCCACTGGCCTGGTCGACCGGACGCACACTGCTCGCTCCGAGCGGCATGACCGGCACCAGCTGGTTGTCGTCGATACTGCCCTCGGGAAGACCCACGTCGTAGGCGGTCTGACGGATCTCCTCGAAGCCGACCTCCTGCGCCAGCTCCACGAAGCCCAGGTTGTTGGAGACCTGGGTGGCCTGGGTCAACGTCATGACCCCGCCGGGAGAGTTGCCCGCGTTCTGCACCCGGGACCCCTGGACGTCCCGCGGACCACGACCGTCCACCGTGGAGTTCAGGCCATAGCCCTGCTCCAAGGCGGTGGCCAACACGTACGGCTTGAACGCCGAACCGGCCTGCGCGGCGCCCAGGAAGGCGCTGTCGTACTGGTTGGCGACGTAGTCGTGACCACCGTAGAACGCCTTGACCTCACCGGTGGCGGGGTCGATGGTGGTCAGACCGATGTTGACCCCCTCGGGGAGGCTCTCCGGCGGCACCATCTCCTCGACCGACTCATAGGCCGCGTCCATCATGCCCTTGTCGAAGGTCGTGACGATCTTGTAGCCCTGCCGGTTGATGTGGTCCTCGGTGTAGCCCAGACGCTCCAGCTCGCTCAGAGCCTCTTGGAGCATGTACCCCTTGTAGCCGCTGATGTCGGCGCCCGCCATGGGCTTCTCCGGTTCAGGGGCGGGGAACTCCATCCGGTCGGCCTCGGCCTGGGTGATGGCCTCGGTCGTGACCAGTCCGTTGATGACGTACTGCCACCGGTTCTCCATCGCCGGCGTGGTCTCCACGTCGGCCTGACCGAAGCGGGTCGGCTGCTGGATGGCGGCGGCCAGGAAGGCGGACTCCTCCGGGGTGAGCTCGCCGACGTCCTTGTGGTAGTACGCCTGAGCGGCGGCCTGGATGCCGTAGGCCTGACGACCGAAGTAGATGGTGTTGAGATACTGCTCCATCACCCACTCCTTGTCCTCGTTCTGGTCCACCTTGATCGCGATGATGATCTCCTGGACCTTGCGGGCCACGGTCTGTTCCAGGGACACCCCTTCGTAGTAGTTGCGCACCATCTGCTGGGTGACGGTCGAGCCGCCCTGCACCTGCTCACCGGTGACCGTGGACCACACCGCACGCGCGGTACCGCTCAGCGAGACACCGGGCTCCGTCCAAAAGCCCCGGTCCTCCGCGGAGATGACGGCCTCGACGACGTGATCGCCACCGGCGACCATCTCCTCGTAGTCGACCACCTCGCGGTCGGTGCCGCGATAGGCGAACTCCGTCTCACCGTCGGCGAAGTAGAACGTCGACCCCTGTTCGACCGCGTCGGCCTTGGCCGCGTCCGGAATCTCCACCGTGGTGTAGAAGAACGCGAACACGCCGGCGCCCGCGATGATCATCAGACCCGTGACGACGAGGAACACGCGCAGGATTCGCCACCACAGCGGCTTCTTGGTCTTCGGCTTCTTACCGCCCTTGGCCTTGTCGCCGGGGCCCTTCGGGCCACCCGGACCACCGGGTGGGCCTTTGGGGCCGCCGGGGCCGGTCGGGCCACCAGGGGCACCGGGTGCGGCCTCAGCCGAGGCTGGAGCGGCAGATGCTCCGGCGACCCCGCCCGCGGCCACCGCGGCGGTCGCGGCGGTCGCGGCGGCGGAGGAGGATCCGTCGTCCTTCTCGGCCTCGTTCCTGGCCTCTTCCTCGCGTTCGGACGCGTAGTCGGAGAACCGTCGAGGCTGCGGCCACATCTCGTCATCGGCCGGGGCCGACTGTTGCTCGGCGGTCCGGTCGGCGTCCTCGGTGGCCTCGGGTTCCTCCTCCGGCTTCTCCCCGGCAGGAGGATCGGGCGTGGCGGCGGCGACCACGGGCATGGCCTCGGTCGGCCGTGCCTCGTCCGCGGAGCCTGCCTCGGGCTCCTCCTCGGTTTCCTTCTCCGCAGGC
>NZ_DYZD01000006.1 GCF_020741345.1 Nocardiopsis listeri | reverse complement strand
TCCTCACCGGGCTCCCCTCCGGAGCCGGATTCCCGGGTGTCTTCATCCTCCTCCTCACCGCCCGGGCTCGAAGACGGGTCGTCCCCCGACGCGTCGGAGTCTTCACCGTCGGGCGGTTCGCCCGATCCACTATCGGGCGAACCGCCCACTTCCGATCCGGAGTCATCGGAACCCGGACCCTCCGTGTCTTCAACACCGCCTTGTTCCGGGTCTTCTTGTGACAGCACCTCGGGCACGTAGCCGCTGTCAAGGGCGGGCTCCTCCACTCCGGCCATCGACCCCGGCACAGAGGGGCGCTGTGCGGCCATCGCGTTGCTCTCAGCGCTCGCGCTGTTGTCCGTCCGTACGAAGTAGCCGAGCACGCCCTCCTGGTCGACCAGATCGAACTCGGTGCCGGGCAGGCGTTGGGAGGTCTCGTTGACCGCGAAGGGGGTGACCATGAGCACCACCCCCGCGATCGCGGCGAACGCGAGGACCGGGCGTCCCGGACGCCCAAGACTGCTCCCGGGGTCGGTCTCGGCCGCGGTCGCGCCCACAGCGGCGGCGTTCGCGTCCGGGATGGCCTCGGCCGCGGTCCCCTGCGGATCCAGGGGGTCGGACTGCGCGGCGATCTCGGGGGCCGGTACCGCCGAGCCCGTATCGGCGTCCGACCGGCCCAGCGTCCCGTTCGTGAGAACTGAGGAAACGCCGTCTCCTTCCCCCTCGGGGAGCAGCCCGTCGGCGGCACCGGGGTGCGCGTCGTCGCTGGGGGACGCGGCACCGGATGTGGCCGCGGGGCCGGACTCGCCGGCCGTCCGCGCGGCGTCAGCGCCGGCCGCCGTGTCCTGCGTAGTGGAGGGATCGGAGTCCTCGCACGCGCGTGCCGACGACACATCCCCTCCCGCGGCTTTCTCGGTCATGTGCCACTGGTCCTTTCGGTCTTCTTCGGAAATGGTGAAAAGTCGGGTCGGGCAGGTGGGCGATGGAACGCGGCGGCGCCTGGGGCCGATCGGGGGCGTGGATCACTTGTCGCGGTCCTCCCCTTCAGGGGCTCGGCCGCCCTCGGAACGCTGGGACGTACCGGTACCGGGGGCGGCCACCACGGGCGGCGGGCCGTTCAGCGCCTCGTCGAAGGCGTCCCGCAGGGTAGGCACCGAGGGCGAAGCCAGGTCCGGCGTCACGTCACTCGCCTTCGGAGGCCCGCTCCCCTCGGTCGCCGGCGAAGACCGTCGCTCCGGTACGTGCGGAGGCGGTGGTGGGGGTGCCGAAGGTACCGGCGTCGGGGGGACCTGCCGATCGGGTCGTGCCGTGGACTCGGCCGTCGACGCGGGCTTGGCAGGCCCGGCGTCCTCGTCGGTGTAGACCCACTCGGTCTCGGCGCGCGGACGGTTCATCGTCGCGCGCTGGGCATCGACGGCCGCCCGCTCAGCCCGGGTTCGTCCCTCCTCCTGGTCCGGGTGGGCCTCGCGTAGCGTCCGCTCCGGCCCAGTCGGTCTCAGGGATTCCCGAGCCGCCGCGCGAGCGGTGTTCCAGACCTCGAAATTTCGCAGGAGATCCCCGTGCAGGCCGTTCACCGTTGTCCGTTGGGCGGTGTACGCCGCCCGCGCTTCGCTCAGACGCCCGGCGTCGCCGCTCCGATGCGCTTCTTGGACTCCCCGCACCAGTTCCGGCAGCTTCTGACGGGCGTCGAAGTAGCTCTTCTCAGCCTCGCCGAACGCCTTCTGGGCCGTGTACAAGCCGTCCCAGAGAGCCTTGTTCGCCTCGACCCCTTCGAGGACCCCCAGTTCGCGCGCCTGGTCGTGGTCGACCCAGGCAAGGGCCTCCGACTCGACCTCGGCCATGCCGACCTGATCGCGGGAGAACCCCATGTGGCGAGTCGTGGCCACCGGAGACTCCGCCGCCACCAGCCACGTCGTCGGAACCGCCACCAGATAGGCCCGTTTGCTCCCCACGGGCGGTCGGCCGGGGTGGTCGGTCCGGGTGTTCCTCGAGGTACCCGCGGCGGACGAGACGGACGTGGATTGGGTGTCGTTCACGAAGCCCATGGACCGGTGCTCGTCGGGGGCGGATCCGATCGCGCCTCCGGTCGCCCCACCGGTGGTGGTGGAGGGACGGTCCACCGTCGTCTCATCCTTGTGGTCGCCCTTACGGGAACCTCCGTGCGCGGAGTCGACCGAGACATCGATCAACCGTGCCCCCTCCGCACGTGGCACCGCGTGCAAGCGCCAACTCAGGTCGGCGAAGGTGGCCAGCCTGTCCCGGAACAGGTTGGGCAGACCCTTACCGCCGTCGGCGGCGGGAGCGAAGTTCGCCACTAGCGCCAGTCCGGTGAGAGCCACATGGATGTTCTCCGCCCGGGGCCCCATCTTGTCGACAAGGTAGTCCCGCGCGGTACGGACGAGGGCGGGTGCGGACACGTCCTGCGGCGGCTGCCAACCCGACGCCCGCGCCGTGGCGATGTACCCGGCGGCGGTGATCGCCGCCCCGTCGCCGGCCACCGACAGCGCCTCCAGCCACGGCATAGGCGCCCGAGCGCCCGAGCGCCGGTCAGCGGCCCATTCCCCGGCCGCCGGTTCGAGCCTCTGGTTGGGCGAGGGCAGCAACTGCGGGGCACCCGCCCGGAGCGCCTCAGCCGCCGACTCGCCGGTTCCGGTGAGGTAGGGGGCGGGATAGAGCTCACTCATCCGCCCCGCGGACGCCTCGGCGACGATGACATGGCCCTCGGTCTCCAGGTACAGGCGCAGCGAGGCATCGGTACCGATGACGGCGTAGGGACCGAAGACGAGGGTGTCCACCGTCTCGGTCGTCGAGTCCCCCGTGTTCCGTGTGGTCGAGGTCCCGCTCTGACGCGAGGCGTTGCCCATCCCGGGGAGGAGGGTCACTGATCGCTTGTCGGGGGTCTGTGACGACGGAGGCTGCTCGTCGCTGGACGACACCGTGCCGACCAGCCCGAATCCGCCTCCGACGGTGCCGTCCTTCTGCCTGCCCCGTGATTCGTTGATCTCAGTGGTGCGACTGCGCGAATCGACGAAGTCGGCCTTGGCCCCCACCCGGTCGACCTCGCCGCGCCCCCGAATGATGTCAAAGGTGATCTTGCCTTGAGACGAGGCGTGGGCCAGGCTCGTGGAGCGAACCTTCACGTCGATCGGTACGGCCCGTGCGGTGGCGTCGTCCAGTCCTCGGGCGATGTGCGCGCCGACTCGCTGGAACAGCTCCTCGCGGCTGGTCCCCGTCAGTTCCAGTCCCTCAGCGGACAGCCGCCGGAACAGATCGTCGACGACGGGTCCCGCATCGGGGCCTTGGCGGTGGTGGCCCAGCCCGACGAACCCGGGTCGCGGTTCCCAGTTCGGTCGGGGTGCGTGGTGGCCCAGCAGCGCGGTCGCGATGGGTGTGCCGTCGGTGTCGGTCCCCACGGCGTCGTCGACCAGGTCGGCCGCGTAGGCCTCGGCTTCGGCGATGTAGCCGAACTCGGCCCCGGGGACCTCGGTGTGCACGCCGTGGTGTGAGGCCGTGGAGGCGCGTCGCGGCACGGTCACTCCGAGTTTCCAGTCCTTCTTGACCTCGGCCGCCTGGTCGAAGGACAGATCGGCGGTGTAGGGGAAGGCACCGCCTTGCAGGGTCACCTTGGTCGCCCGGGAGACGGTGACCGACATGGCCGTGTTCTCCGTGGCCGAGCGCGAATAGGGGGTCCACCTCCCTCCCGGCATGAGGGTGGGGTGACCGCTCCTCGCGGTGTCCGTACCGGAAGCCGGCCCGCCCCCCGGGGGAGCCTCGTCGTTGGGGTTGTGCCGGAACCGGGCGGAGAACCCCAGTGAGCGGGAGTGGCCGCCGCGGGTACCGGCCGCACCGATGTTCACCTCCCCGCTGGAGGAGATCTCCACCGTGGTCGTGGGCATCACCTCGTACAACCGAAAGTCGCCGCGTGCGGCACGCAGGACCAGGGTCGGCAGCCCCCGCCACCGCCACGCGGTGTCCACCTGCAACCGACCGCTGCGCAGCCCGAACCGCGACAGCATCTGGGGGACGTTACCGCCGAGCATGGGCGGCAACAGCAGCTGGCGCAGGTAGTCATGGGCGCCCCGCGAACGCCGCAGGAATTCCTGGAATCCCGGAATGGTGTCGGTCAGTAGCCGGTTGCCCAGCCGGTACAGATCGGGTGCGGTCACGGTACTGGTCGCGGTGGGCACACCGTCCATCGGATGCGGCGCCGGAGGCCGCGCGGTGCCCAACACGATCGCACGGGCCTCGGTGTCCGACAGACGGCGCCGGCCCGCCGTCCGGTCGGTGGTCCCGTCTTCCGTGGTGGACTGATGAATGGCCGTGGTGCGGTCGGCGACGTGCTCCACGTCCCGTCCCGCCGGGGATTCCACCTCCAACCGCGCACGTGGGCCTTGAATGGTGATGGCGTGCCCGTCGTACACGACTCCGTCCCGGGCTCGGGCTGCGGCGCCGCCGTCGTCATCGTCGATCACGGCCAGGTCGTCGGCCTTGCGGAACTTACCGATCTTGGCCATGAGGTCGACGCCGTAGCGCCACACATCGGTGTCGCCGGTGGTCTTGACCGTGCTCTCGGTCGCCCCCTTGACCCCGTGTTCCTGGGTACGTCCGCGCGGCTGCGAGGCCTCAGCCGTCGCGTCGAACATCCCGACGTTTTTTCGCGCGCCGGCCGCGTCGACCGCCGGATCCCGGCCCCGGAGCCCGATGCTGAGCTGCTCGGTCCAGGTGTGGGTGCGCTCGCGCCCGTCGGTCTGCCCGGCCGATCCCGCCACCGTGGACTCGGTCCCCATCGTCGAGGTGCCCCCGAACACGCGCCCGGTGGCGTCGGCGTACAGTCGCACCGGCACGAACGGGGGCCGGAACAGGCCGCCTCGGTTGGCCAGGGTGGGGTCGATGCTCGTGGTCTCGATCAGGAGCAGGTCGATCCCGGCCCCCGTCCACTCCTCCAGCCGCCCTTCCAGGTTGTGCGGGGTCATCGCGTCCAACACCATGATCGTGTTGGCGATGGCTTGATGGTAGTTCCGGCGCAGAACGGGGAGCTCACGCGGCGTGCGGTGGCCGTCCGGCCCCGCGCCCGGACGGCGCGCGTAGGACGCCTTGGACCCGGTGATCAGATCGGGCACCACCATCCCCGGGTGCTCATCGGCGATCCCGTTCAGCACCGCACTCGCATAGTCCTCATAGACGGTGGTGGGCCGGGGCGCGGAGTTGGTGGCACCGTTCGCCGGCGTCGCGGTCCGGTAACGGCTACCGTCCTCGTGGACCACCTCCCTGAGGGTCGTGCCGCCCCAGTGGGCCGGACGGTCCACGGCCAGGTGGTCGAAGCGGGGGACGCGCAGCGCCCCCGCTTCGTCCGTCGGCTCGTCCAGGCCGGCCATGCGTCGGGCATCGGCGACCGCGATCTGCTCGATCGACCGGCCCCACGAACTCATCAGTGTGGCGTCGCCGGAGAGCATGGCGTAGAAGACCCGCTCGACCTCGTAGGTCTCGACCTCTTTGGAATGCGCCTTGGCCGTCTGAGCACCCTCCGTCGAGAGGGCCCTGGTCGACACGGCGTCGATTCTGTAGGAGGCATCGAAGTGGGGCAGGTTGAGACGGAGGGTGCCTTGGAGCAGGGTCACGACCGCACCGAACCCGGCGCCGATCGTCAGGTTGGTCGACCGCTTCGCCGTCAGGCCCGCTTTCTTGTCGCCCTTTCGGCTGCGGCTGAAGGACGCCTTCCCCGGCGCGTCCTCGACCCTCGTCAGCTCTCGAGGGACCGACCACATGAAGAGGACTCGCGGCACACCATGGACGTCGGCGACCAAGGCCATCGGCGTCGGTCCGCGGTCCAGCGACGCAAGGTTCTCCTCAAGGGCATCGGGGGTCGTGGCACGGTCCAGGTCGGCGCTACTGGGGTTGTTTCGGTCGACGCCGAGTTGCTGGCGGATCTGCCCTTTCAGGCCATCGATGGGCTCGACGGCGAGCGGGTGCCCGCTGCCCACCCGGGTCCCCTGCCCGTTCTGTGTACCCGGGATGCGGGGCCCGTTGTCGAAGGGGTCGGGCAAGACGATGCGCTCCGGGGCATCGGTGGCGGCGTCGACGGCCGCGTCACGGTCCTTGAGCCCGCCGGGAATGGACATGCTCAGCCCATTGGGTTCGACCACGCTCAAGACCACCGGACGCTCGGACAGTTCCACGTCGGCGCTGCCCGGGTGGTCCCGGAACCGGTCCGCCATCCCCTGGAAGCCACCGCGTGGGTCGGTGGGCGGGTCGACGGGCGGGTCGACGGTCAGTTCCACCCGGAGATCGCTCAGGAACTCCTCGAGGTCGCCCTTCAGTGACACCTCGCTCCTGCCGGCGGCTCCGTCACTGACCGAGTAATTGGTGGAGCGCTGGTTGTGAGCCCCCTTGATCGAGAAGCTGAACGCGGGACCGACCGCCGAATCAGATGGGGCCAGCCCATAGGCGGTGATTTTGAACGACCCACCGGCTGCGGCCGTGGAGGTCGCCGCGCCCTTCCTCGACACCTTGGTCTTGTGCTCCGCTGTGCTCTTGGTCTTCACCCTGGGAGCGCTGTCCGGCCCCTCCTCCACCGCGAGGCCGGATTCGGGGGCGAGACGCCAGGAATCGCCCTCCGGTGACAGTTTCAGGATGACCCTCCGTTCGCCACCACGGCCCGGGATGGTGAAGGTGTGGCCTCCTGGGGCGAAGTAGGGCCGGGAGTCGCGCGCGAAGTCGGCGCGCACCCGCCGCTCGATGGCGTTGATTTCGCCGTGGGAGAGCCGCCCGCTGAGGTCGGCGCGCGCCCTGCTGAGGTCGGCCCGAATCCGGGCGACGATCCGGTCGGCGGCGGGGCCGATGAGCGGGGAGTCGATCTGTCCGCTCCTCAGCAGGTAGTTCAGCCTTCGGCCGGGGGTCGGAAGTGGGGTCGAGGACGGGGCTGCGGCCGGGTCCGGACTCGGCGGCGTGGTGGCCTCCCGGTCTTCGGGGTTCCGTGCCCGCCCGGAAACGTCGTCCCGCCGCTCCGGCGGCCGGACCGGGTCGGGACCGTCCTGGCCGGTGCGCCGTGGGCGTGGACGCGGCGGGACCACCGGGGGTTCCGTGCCGCGCGTCGAATCGGCTCCGGCCGGTTGGGCCGACTGGGCCGACTGGGCCGGTCGGGAAGGCGCGGGCGGTGCGTCGGTGACGTCGGAACGGTCCTTGGGCGCGGCGTCACCGGTCACCGGAGGGTGCTGTGGTGCGCCCGGCTCCTGCCCATGGGACGCCTCGGTCACCTCCGGGACACCCGGGACGGGTTCCGGAGCCGTCTGAGGAACCGGTTCACTGCCGGGGGCCCGTTCCTCAGCGCCGCTCGTGTCTCGGGCATTCCCAGGTGTGCGGGCGGTGTGAGTGTCCGGCTCCGCCCCTCCCGCACGGGCGACCTCGGGCCCGGTACCGGTGGGACGCTCGCGGGTCGGTTCGTCCAGCTCGCGGTCCGCGGCCCGCTTCGCGGCCTCGGCGCGCAGCCGCGCCCGGCGGGCCAGCTCGCCCATGTGTTCGGCCAGACGGTCGGTCCGTATCGCCTGGTCCTCGCGGACCGCGGCATCGGTGGTCATGTCCTCGACACGCGACGAGGTGGTGGGCGCGGCGTCCCGTGCGGCCGCCGCTGTCCGGATCGCGCTCTCGTCGGCGAGGTCGCGCTCCGTCTCGGCCCGCAGCCGTGCCTGCTCCGCTTCTGCCTCCAGCGTCTCGGCCTCGAGTCGCTCGGCGGCGGCGGGGTCGGGCCGCTTGCCCCGTCGAGCACGCGCGAGTTCGCGTTCGTGCTCGGCGTCGGTCCTCTCCCGGACCGGGTCGGGATCGCCGACGACCGTCGGGACGTCCTCGTCGCGGGAGCTTTCGGCCGGCTCCGTGACGTTCCGCGTCCCGAGGGTGTCCGTACCGTTCTCGGAAGGGGCCACCTGGTGATGGGCGTCCCCATGCACCGAGCCGTCACGACCCGTGCGGGACTTCGGGTTGAGCACGCCGCCCCACGAGTCCGCCAGGGACGGCTGTGGCTCAGTGGCGGGCGGCGTCCGCCCCGACGTAACCGGGGGCGTCGGCGCGGTCGCGTTTCCGTCCTGCGGCGCGACTCGGGTCGCCTCACGTACGGACGGACCGGGCGTGGTCTCGGCCGGCTCGGTGTCGGTGTCGAAGTTGTCGGGACTCAGGGGTACGAACCGGCGCGGGTCCGAGTTTCCCACCACGGGCTCAGGGTCGAGATATGCGCGGTCCAACCCGACCATCGCGTCCGTCGGCTCCGGCACGGGCTCGGGAAGGTCGGCGGGATCGGTGGAAGCGGTCACCGGGTTCCCCCGTTCCTCGTGCCCACCCTCCGTCTCCTGGGCGGGCACGAACTCCGCTGGACGATTGTGGGGGTCGGCCGTGAAGGGGGCTGGTGCTCCCGCGCCTCCCGGAGCCATCTGCTGTCGGGGCGGCACCGTCGAAGCGGGCGCGGTGTTCCTGAGGCCGGGCCTGTTCGTGGGCACATACCACCGGGCCAGCTGCTGCGCAGCGGGGACCAGGAGGCTCTCGGTGGCCCATTCCTTCAGCTGGGAGTCCACCTGATCCTTGGTCAGCAGGACGTCCGGATGCCCTGGGACGGCCACCTTGATACCCCGCAGCGGCCGGCCATTGAAGTGTTGGTCGTATCTCTCACCGAGGACGTCCAGAGCGACCTGTTCCAGCACGGGCCGTGGCAGAGGTCCCAGACCGTCCAGCACCGAATTCTGCCGCGGGCCGTCCACAGGTAGCAGAGTGGCCACGACCGCTGCGCGGCCGGCCTCGGGCAGGGCACCGATCCATTTGCGACCCCACACCCGCGCACCGTGATCGTGGAAAACGCGGAGCCCCTTCACCAGGGTGTTCCCGACTCTCCAGCGCTCCAGCGCAGCCTCGACATCACGCGCCGAAACAGCACGGTGCCCGTTCCCGGCGGGGATGTCGGTGAACGGTCCCTGTCCGAAGGCACGATCAAAACCCGCCGCGAAGATGCTGAGCGCGAGGTTGCCGTTACCGGGGTCGCTCGAACCGGAAAGGCCCTGAGCGAGTGAGCGCATCGCTCCCGGGGGAAGTGCCCTGATCAAGGCCGTGGAGGGCACAAGGGCATCAAACAGACCGGCGGAGGCCATCACCGTGTCCATCGCCCTCAGCAGCCGACCGTCGGCCCGCCAACCGTTGAACTCCGCTTCGAAAGCGGCACGGACCTGGGTTACGCGGG
>NZ_DYZD01000005.1 GCF_020741345.1 Nocardiopsis listeri | reverse complement strand
GTAGATCGCCCTGCGTCCCACTCAGGAACCCCCTCCTTCGATATGGTCCCCTCGTGGTTGTCACCTCACTGCAACGAAAAGTCACCGTCTGTAGTGCCCTGGGGCTGCTTCTGCTCCCCGGCTGCCAGGCGGCGGACACAGCCGAGCCCTACGCCGAAGCCATCGGATTCATCTCCGCAGACCTACCGGACCTGCACACACGCACCGTGTCCGTGGAAACCGACCACAGCACGGTGAGCTACCGGTATCCGGTCCTGGGCGAATCGCACCCGCTTTCGATCCAGGTGCGCACAGCCATGGCCGAACGCCAGACCGCCTTCCTGGAAGAGGCTCCCGAGGGGCGCAGCCCCGAGCTGAACCAGGACACCGAACTGTTGGCCGCTTCCGCCGACGTCATCGGCCTACGCCTCAACGTCGTCGACTCCACCGCGCAGGGCCCCGAGTCCTCCACGCTGTGGTATGACGCCCAAGGCGGACAGGTACTGCCCTGGACCTCCCTGTTCCGTGACGAACAGGCCCTGTTCCAGGCGCACGTGGACCTGGTCGACGTCCTGCGGGACGAGTACGAACTGACCGACGAGGACCTGCCCGAGCCGCTCGGCGAGGTCGCCGCCTACGCCGAGGCCCAGGCCGCCGAACAGCAGGGCCGAGAGAGCGAGGACCAAGAGGACGAGGGCCGCGACACCAAGGAGCAGCCGGCCCCGACCGACGCCTCCGGCGATACCGAGGAAGCCGAGGACAACGACGACTCCGACCGCTCCGACGACTCCGACGAGGACGAAAGTGCGGCCCTGCCACCGGGCGAGGCCGACCTCACCGAACCGGAACAGGCGCAGGAAGTGGCCGACGCCTGGGCCGACTCACCACTGGCCGACCTGGCCTTCAGCACCGCCGGAGGCCTGGCCGTACGCATGGATCCCGACCAGGCGCCAGGGTCCGAACGCGATGACGAGGCCTTGGTGCCCATCGAACCCGAGTCCGCCGAGGAGACACTGTCCGAACTCGGCTACCAGGCCCGTGACGCCGCCGTCCATGGCAACGCCTCGTCCGAGAGCCTGGACCTGGGGCCCGAGGCCACCACCGAAGGCACCACCTTGGACTGCGCCCAGGCCAAATGCGTGGCCCTGACCTTCGACGACGGCCCCGGCGAGCACACCGAGGCACTGTTGGACAGCCTGGACGACTACCAGGCCAAGGCCACCTTCTTCGTCCTGGGCTCACTGGTGGGCGAGTTCCCCGACGTGGTCGAGCGCACCGCCGCCGAGGGACACGAGGTCGCCAATCACACCTGGAAGCACGACGACCTGGCCACCATGTCCGACGACGCCATCAGAAAGGACCTGCAGCGCACCGACGACGCCATCGAAGAGATCACCGGCGAGGCGCCGGTGACCATGCGACCGCCCTACGGCTCGCTCAACGCCACCGTGCGCAGTGCCACCGGCCACCCACTCATCCTGTGGGACGTGGACACCATGGACTGGCAGAGCCGGGACACCAAGGCCGTGGCCAAGCACGCCCTGGCCGAGACCCAGACGGGAAGCGTGGTGCTCTTCCACGACATCCACAAGTCCAGTGTGGACGCCATCCCGAAGGTCCTGGAGGGCCTGCACAAGGAGGGCTACCACTTCGTGACGGTCAAGGACCTGTTCGGGCTGGACGGCATGGAGGCGGGCGAGGTCGTCACCGACGCTCGACTGAATTGATCCGGGGTCGAAGAGGGCCGGGGCGCGGACGACGCTCCGGCCCTCTTTCGTATGCCGGCCGCTCCGCGTCCCCTGGGGCGCGGCGGAACCCCGATTCCATTCCCTGAGAGGAGCAAGGAGTCCTTGCTCACTCCCAGGCTCTGACCTGGGCCCGCCTTTGCCCCCACGCGAAACTTCGCATACATTTCGACGCGTGAACGTTACCTCTTTGATGCATAAGGCCGCCGTTGGCGGGGTACTGGCCACAACCGGGCTCTTGACCCTGACCACCCTCCCCGCGGCCGCCGACACCGAACGTACCGATCCCGACTGCGCCGACGTCAAGTGCGTGGCCCTGACCTTCGACGACGGCCCCGGCGAGCACACCGACGAACTCCTCGACATCCTCGACGAGAACGACGCCAAGGCCACCTTCTACGTCCTGGGTTCCAAGCTCGGCTCCCACACCGACGAGGTCGAGCGCATGGTCGACGAGGGCCACGAGGTCGGCAACCACACCTGGGACCACGCCGATCTGGCCACCCTGTCGGCGAGCGAGATCAAGGACGACCTCCAGCGCACCGACAAGGCCATCAAGGACCTCACCGGCCAGGCGCCCACCACCATGCGTCCGCCCTACGGATCCCTCAGCGACACCGCCCGCGAGACCATCGACAAGCCCATGCTCTTGTGGGACGTCGACACCCTGGACTGGCAGCACCGCGACCCCGAGACCACCGTGGACATCGCCTCCGAGGAGACCGACGAGGGCAGCGTCCTGCTCTTCCACGACATCCACCAGACCACGGTCGAGGCCATCCCCGAGGTGCTGGAGACCCTCTCCGAGGACGGCTACGAGTTCGTGACCGTCGACCAGATGATGGGCTCCCAGGTCGAGGCCGGCACCGCCTACTCCGACGCCCGCTCCCTGGGCTGACCGGGTGGGGGCCGACCGGCGAGAGGTAACGCAGGCGGTCCGAACACGCGGAGGATCCCCCTCGTGTTCGGACCGCCCGGCCGCCCTCGGACACCGGCACCGCCTCACATCATCCGGCGCATCAGCTTCTCCTTGAACTCCGTGATCGGGGCGTAGGCCAGCTTCATCGTGTCCAGCGCCAACGACTTGTCCAACACCGACTTGACGTGCGAGAACGTGTCGATGGAGGTCTCCGCGTGGTAGGCGCCCATCCCGCTCTCACCCACACCTCCGAAGGGCAGGTCCGGCACGGCCAGGTGCGCGATCGGCAGCCCGAACGCGACCCCGCCCGAGGACGTCTCGGTGATCAACCGCCGTTTGGTGGCCTCTGAGTCGGTGAACCCGTACAGCGCCAACGGCTTGTCCCGCTCATTGACGAACCGGATCGCCGCGTCCAGGTCCGGAACCGTGATCACCGGCAGGATCGGACCGAAGATCTCCTCGGCCATCACCGGGCTGTCGGGATCCACACCTCCCAGCACCGTGGGCGCCATGTACAGCGACTCACGATCGGTGCGCCCACCGGCGACCACCTCACCGCTCTCCAACAGCGCGCTGAGCCGCTCGAAGTGCCGCTCGTTGACGATGCGCCCGTAGTCGGGGCTCGCCTTGGGATCGGACCCGAACATCTCGGTGATCGCCGACGCCAACTCACGCTGGAGCCCCTGGGCGGTGTCACCGATGGCCAACACGTAGTCCGGGGCCACACAGGTCTGGCCCGCGTTGGTGAACTTGCCCCAGGCCAGACGCCGCGCCGTCGTGGCCAGGTCCACACCCGGCTCCACCACCGCAGGGCTCTTGCCGCCCAACTCCAACGTCACCGGGGTCAGGTGCTTGACCGCGGAGGCCATCACGATCCGCGCCACCGCCGCGTTGCCGGTGTAGAAGATGTGGTCGAAGCGCTCCTCCAGCAGCGCGGTGCTCTCGGGCACCCCGCCCTCGACCACGGCCACGGCCTCGGTGTCCAGGTAGCGCGGCACCAACTCGGCCAGCACCCCGGAGGTGGCCGGGGCCAGCTCACTGGGCTTGATCACCGCGCTGTTGCCCGCCGCGATCGCGCCGACCAACGGCGCCAGCGCCAGGTTCACCGGGTAGTTCCACGGGCTGATGATCAGCACCGTGCCCAGCGGCTCACGCACCCATCGCGCCTTGGCCGGCGCCAACGCCATGGGCACGCCCACCCGTTTGGGTCGCAGCCACGACGCCAGGTGCTTCAGGGTGTGGTCGATCTCGTTGACCACGTACCCGATCTCGGTGGTGTGCGCTTCCAGGGAGGGCTTGCCCAGGTCGTCCTTCAGGGCCTTCTCCCAGGTGGGGCGCTCTTCGATGAGCATCCGGCGCAGCGCCCGCAGTTGGGCCTTTCGCCAGGAGATCGGCTTGGTCCGGCCGCTGTCGAAGGTGGAACGAAGACGCGCGACCACCGGCGGGATCTCGGTGGCCAGTGTCAGGGGTTGGGAGGTCTCGGTGTTAGCCATGCCACGGATACTAAACGAAAACGTTTCGTTTTAACCAGGTGTCGGCCGATAGGATCCGTCCTATGACGACGGACCATCTGCCCGAGACCACCGCACCGGTCGCCCCCCGAGGAAGACCCCGCGACGCCGGCCGGGACCGCGCGCTGATGGACGCCACTCTCGCCGAACTCCGAGTCAACGGCTACAGCGGCCTGACCACCGCCGCCGTCGCACGACGCGCCGGTGTCTCCACCGCCACCCTCTACCGACGTTGGCGCTCCAAACAGGACCTGGTCGTGGGAGCCGCCCAGGACTGGGCCGAGAATCTGGGGCCCGACCACGACACCGGCACCCTGCCCGGCGACCTCGGCGCCCTGCTGCACGACAAGGCCGCCGCCCTCCAAGGCCCCTCCGGGCTCCTGCTGCGCGCCATCCTGGGCGAGGCCGCCCACAACCGCGCCCTGGCCGACGTCCTCCACGACGCGTTCATCCTGCCCCTACAGGACCGGGTGCTGGCCCTGCTGGAGCGCGGCGCGCTGCGCGAGGAGATCCCACCGGTGGAGGATCCGTTGGTCGTCGCCGAGATGGTCATCGGCCCCATGGTCAGCCACACCTTCCTCCTACCGGACGACGGCCACGGCGACGACATCGCCGACCGCCTCCTGCCCTACCTCCTGCGCGCCCTGGGCCATCACCCCTGAGTCGAGGGCTCTAGGCACCGTCTCCGCCCGGCGCACCGGCATCGTGCGCCGGTGCACCGGGGAGCCCCCCGCGAGTACCTGCCGGGTCGTGGTCGACCCGCTCACCCCACGGGGTCTCCCGCCTCCAGGGAACGGTCGTGGTAGCGGGCCATCTGCTCCCAGTACACGAGCGTGAGCGCCATCTGCGCCGCGCAGGCCACTCCGGTGGGCAACGGGCGACGGTACCTCGCCCCGACCAACGCGACCACGGCGGCGGCCGAGGCCGCGGCGTTGACGGCCAGGGCGGCGTCCCGGGGCCGCTCCAGCATCCACCGTTCCTCACCGAGCATCGCCCGCGTCGACCAGGCTCGCTCATGGGCGGGCCGAGGGAAGACCACCGGGTTGAGGGCGAACCAGACGGCCACGGCGACGGCCTGCCTTCGACTGCGTGTCCATACCGGGACCAGGACCAGCGGGATGGTGGCCCACCGGCTCCAGGCGCTCCACGGATTCGAGTGGCGGGCGAACACCGCCCGCCTGATCCGAGCGAACCCGCCGCCCGGGGAACTCTTGGTCATATGCGCTCCGCTCCTTGTCGCGAACCCCGGACGGTATCCCCGTAGCGGAGGCGGTTCAACTCCCCCGCCCGGCCCCACCACCCCACTCCCGGGGTGAGCCCCCAGGTGACCTCGCGCCTCATCGGCCGTTGGCTCGAAGAACGGCCACCGCCGAGACGGTCGCATACCCGCGCCATTCCAGGGCCGCGGCCTCGGAATAACTACCGAAGTCGACCACCCAGCCCCCGTCGGGACGCCGGCCCCGCTCCAATCGGTCCAGGTCACGGGCGACGGCGGCGTCATCGAGAAGCTCGCGTACCGGGTCGTCGGGGAAGGGCGCCAGGTCCAGTAGGTGGAGCGTCTCGCCCTCGGCGCCTCCCTCGACCGCGATCGCCCCATCGGCGGGGACGAACCGTGCCAGGCGCCGCCGTTGCTCGCGTGCCTCGGGGTGGGTGTCGGCGGCGGCGTCCAGAACCCCAGCGCGAAGGACAGGACGTAGGCGAAGGGGACCTCCTCGATCCGGGAGATCTCGCCCAGGCAGTACCTCGTCGCCCGCACGGTCCAGGGATGTTCGCGCATGTCGGGCCGGGTTCGAGCACGGTCGTGGTTACCGTGGAGCCCGCCGG
>NZ_DYZD01000004.1 GCF_020741345.1 Nocardiopsis listeri | reverse complement strand
AGAAGAAGGCCAACCGGGTCGGGGAGCACACCGACCAGGTGCTGTCCGTCGTGGCCGGATACTCCCCGGAGGAGATCGCCGTACTGAAGAAGAGCAGAACCGTCTGATGGGCGACAACGACGTGGGGCGGATCCAGCGCATGGACCGCGAGCCGGCGGAGAACTACCGGGGTACCTTCGCCCCGGGGCTCCCCGAACTGTCTCTCGGCGATCCCCTGCCTCCGGGGTGGGAAGGGCTGTACTTCCCCTTCTCCTCCACCATGGACGGTCTTCGCCCGGACGGGACGCCGCGCGACGACGTGCTGCCCGAGTTCGATCTGCCGCGCAGGATGTACGCCGGTGAGGACACCGTCTTCCACCGGCCGATCAGGCTGGGCGAGACCGTCGAACAGCGGGTGCGGGCCGGACGCGTCACGGAGAAGAGCGGCAGGAACGGAAGACTCGTCTTCGCCGACATCGAGAGACGGTACTTCGTGGACGGGGAATTGGCCGTCGAGAGCATCTGGCACGACGTGTTCCTGGAGGAGGGTGCCCCACCGGCGCCACCCCGCGAGGTGGACGAGGTGGGGGAGCGGTCCTACCGGCACACACTGGACTCCCGGCGCCTCTTCCGGTTCTCGGCCATCACCTTCAACACCCATCGCGTGCACTACGACCGGGACTGGGCCCGAAGGGAAGAGGGGTTGGCGGACCTGCTCGTGCACGGTCCGCTCACCCGGCTGCTGATGCTGGACGCCGTCATGAACCGCGACGGGGGTGGTCGAGGCTCGGAGAGGACACCCGTCCGCTGCTCGTTCACCGCCACCGCCCCGCTCTTCGTCGACCGTGAGATCACGGTGGGCGTGACGGACGGGGAGGACGCGGCCCGGGTGGTGGCGGTGGACGACGCCGGGCACCTGGCGGCCAAGGCCACGGTCCACTGGTAGCGGGAGCGTCGAACGACATCCGGGACGCCCCGCCACGGGGCGTCCCGGATGTCGTGTTCCACTCGATTCGCCCGGCCGACCCGCGAGGACGCCGGGTGGAGTGAGACGGACGCGGGTCGATCGGGCCGAAACGGCGAGGAGCCCGCCACGAGGCGTGCAGGAGGCGGCTCCCCCCGGGGACGCCTCCTATCGACGTTCCGCCAGTCGGGCCGTCCGCTCCAGGACACGCACGAAGTCCGGGATCAGGGCGGGTGGGAAGAAGTGCCCCATCCCCGGATACACGTGCAGTTCCGCCCGGGGCATCGCCTCGGCGATGTCCCAGGCCGCGCACCGGTGCAGTACGTGGTCGTCGCGGCCGTGGATCACCGCCGTGGGTACGTCCACGGCCTTCAGGTCTTCCAGGCGTTCGGGCGCGCGCTTCAGGGCGCTCCACTGGCGAGGGGCGCCGTCCGGGGAGTAGCGACGTTCATAGGAACGGGTGACATAGCGCCGCGTCTCGTCCTCGTACCACTGCTGGTCGCCCCAGACGTCGCCGTGCGGCATGAACGCCCGGTGGGCGGCCAAGGAGTTCGCCAACAGTTCGTCGAGGGGGAAGCGGGGCTGGGGCGAGTTCAGCTCCTCGCGGTCCCCGTGGAGGATGTAGCGCTTGTCCCGCCCCGGGATCGAATAGAACAGTCCCAGGCTGCGGACCCGTTCCGGGGCCCGGATCGCCAGCATCTGCGCGACCATCCCGCCCATCGAGCGTCCGGCGACATGGGCCGAGGGGATGTTCGCGTGCTCCAGGACGGCGCCGACGTCGTCGGCGAGGTCTTCGAGTCCGTAGCCGCCGTCCAGGTCCTCCGGTCCACCGAAGTGCGTGGACAGGCCCACGTCCCGGTTGTCGAAGGTGATCACGTGGAACCCCGCCTCGGCGAGCCGTTCCACGAACTCCGGTGGCCACCCCACCATCTGCGTGAACCCTCCCTCGACGAGCACGAGGGGCGTCCCGGTGGACCTACCGGCGGTTTCGTAGTAGATCGCCCCTTCGGCGATGGGCGCGTAAGGCATGGTGGGCTTCCTCACATCGATTCGGGTGGCCACAGCCTACGGTCCGCGTGCGCCCGACCGTCTGTCCCGTCGGCACAGGACTTTGTGCCTTTCTGTGCCACCGGCCCAACGGTGATCTCCCGACGCGGTATGCGGCGGTGGACGGTTCGAGGCCCTGTCCGAGCGCTGTCCCGGGAGCCGCGAGGGGGCGAAGCTCCGGTGGCGCACAACCAACACCGCTCAGCGCCGCTCGGAGCTGAGGAGACGGACCCGGCAGGCCAGCTCCACGGCGAAGCGGGTGTCGGGATCGTCCAGATCCAGTTGTAGATCCTTGGTGATCCTGCGAATCCGGTAGCTGACCGCGTTGGGGTGCAGTTGGAGCTCCCGAGCGGCCTTCGCCGGCGAGTTCCGATGGCTGAGATAGGCCAACAGCGTCCTGACGGCCGTCTCGGTCCTGTGCGGGTCCGGGGAGTCCAGCGGGTGCAACAGGTCCTCCAGCAGTTTGCGGCTGGTGGGGGAGGCGTAGAAGTCGAGCAGGACGCGCCTGAGACCGGTGACGTCGGTGACCTCGATGTGACCGATCCTGCCGGAGGCCACGGCCGTCTCGGCGGCGATCCTGGCCTCGGAGGCGGACTGTCGCAGACCGGACGCCCCCACCTGCGGGGCGCCCAACCCCACGGTCGCCTCCCAACGGCCACCGGCCAGGGTCTGGGCGTGGTCGGCGATGCCCGCCGCGACCTCGCGGAGCCTGCGCTGCTGGTCTCCTCTGCCCGGGTTCTCCGAGGAGACGATCAACGCGTCATCGCGGATGAAGGCGATGTGCCAGAGCTCGTCGCGGTGTTCGAAGAGTTCGAGCGCGTGGAGTTCGAGCGCGGACTGCAGGGCCCGTGGCGGAAGTTGGCTCGTGTCTCCGGGGTCGGTGAATTCGAGCCAGGCCACCACATGCGAAAGCTGTAGCGGGAAGCCGAGCTGGTAGGCCTGGTCGGCCAACGAGTCGACCCGGGAGGACTCGGCCACCACCAGTTGGGCGATGAGCTCCGCGGAGGTCTGCCGGGGAGCGAAGCGATGCTGCACCTCCCTGAGCAGCACCTTGGACACCACCGAGGCGATACCGGGCAGGGCCAGACGCGCGGCGTCGTCCCCCGCGTATCCGTCCTGGTCGTCGAGCTCGAAGACCAGCTTGCCGTGTGGCGCCTCGCCGACGAACACGGCGGTCTCCTCCGTCCAACCGACCTGCGGGTCCGTCCTCAGCTCGACCCTTCCGCCGAGTGCTCGCCCGGCCGCGGTGAGCACCGCCTCCACCCGGCCCTCCGACGGTCCCTCGGCGGCCTCGCGCACCTTGTCCAGCGCGAAGTGCGTCCGCGTCAGGACGTCGGAGGCCTCGCTGTTGACCATCCGGTCTATCGCCACGGCCAGGTCGGAGGCCTTCTGGCCCGGGGCCTGCAGTACCGGGATCTCTCCGCGTTCGGCGAGGTCCTGAGAGGTCAGGGCCAGGGACAGTTCCGTGGGAAAGACGAGCCCCGCCAGCTCCTGAGCGCTGGCCTGCCGGATCGCGATGTCGATCCGGTAGGCCGAAGGCGGCTCGGG
>NZ_DYZD01000003.1 GCF_020741345.1 Nocardiopsis listeri | reverse complement strand
CTGGCTGCCCCGGTGGCGCCCCTGGCCGGGACGGACCGAGGGCACCCTGTACGTGGCGATGGACTGCGGGATGTGCCTCGGGGTGGGTGCTTGGGTGGCGGCACGTCGACCCACGGCGCTGCGCATGCGCCCGGCCGCCGACCACCCGCGGGTGTTGTACCGGCTCACCTACGAGACCGCCGACGGCACGCGCTGGAGCGGCCTCGCGGCGTTGGCGCGGGCGATGGAACACCTGCACCTGGGCTGGGCCCTGACCGGTTGGGCCCTGTCCCTGCCGGTGCCGCGCCACTTCCTGCAGCTGTGCGCGGACGCCTTCGGAGCCGGCCCCCGCCCTTCCCGGAAAAGCCCCGCCGTGGGACCGACGTCGGCGAGAGCCCCGTCACCAGCCGATCCATGACGTTCGGTGACGAACACAAGCACGAGTCCCCAACGCGCATGTTCTGGGCGAACCCTTCGCCGTTATGCTCGTGCCGGGCCGTCCCCGCATCCGGACCACAGCCGGACTCGGACGGCCTCACGTGATCCCCACCCCCCGGTACGAGGACACCCATGGAAGAACAGGCCATGCTCGCGCGCGATCTCGTGCTGCGTGTCTGTGCCGGACCGACCGAGTTCGACCCGCAGTGGGTCCGGGCCGGAGGCAAGGTCACCACCCCCTTCTCGGTGCCCAGGGACCGCAACCTCATTCGCGGGATCGTCGACGCGGGCCGCGCCCTGGGCGTGGACCGTCTCCTGGTCTGCCGCACCCGTGGCGAGTTCTCCTACGAGGCCGTCACCGAGGTGCCGCTGCACACCGAGACCCTCGTCGACCTCATCCGGGGCTGGGGGAACGCCCCCACCGACTTCCTCGTCTGTGTCGAGGACTTCTCCGCGGCCGTACTGGTCGCCGCCAACGAACTCACCGTCGCCTCCGGACCCGCCGACTTCGTCCGCGAGATCGTCGGCTCCGACATCCCCGGTGTTCGCGAGGAGTTCGCGGCCAAGGCGCAGCGAACCAAGCGCCCCGAGCTGTTGAGCGCCGCCCAGCGGTACCACTGCATCGAACCCGGCGCCCGGCACGCCCGGAACCGCGGCCCCGGACCCGACCTGCACGAACGTCTGTCGCGGCGGGCCGAACGCGCCCGAGTGCGATCCCCCCGGGCCGTACGTTCACTGCGGGCGGCGCGCGGCGGCTGGAACTGGCTCATGGTCGTGCTGTTGTTGGTGGCACCGTTGAGCGCACCGGAACTCGGACCGGCACTGCCCGCCCTGCTCCTGACCTTCGTCCTGCTGTTCCAACTGGCGTTCCTGGCGCGTTCGCGCACCGTGTCCTTCGCGACCCTGGCGCGCGTGGTGGCCCTCGGAGCCCTCCTACTGTGGCCGGTGGCCCTGCTGGAGGGAGCGATCGTGGGGTTGGCCGGTCTGGAGCCGTACGACGCTCTGGGCTACACCTACGTGGCGGTCACCGTCGAGGAGGTGGCGAAGCTGTCGCCGCTGTTGGTCTTCGCCCTCCTGGCCCGTCGGCGTATGCGCCGCATGGCCTCCGCCGACTTCCTGCTGTTGGGCGCCGCCTCGGGGGCCGGGTTCCAGTTGGCCGAACGGCTGTTCACCGAGTTCTCCGTGCCGAACACGGGGTCCACGGGCCTGTTCCTGCCAGGTGGCAGCACCATCTCCGGGCCCGAGGGCGAGGTGCTGGCGATCTTCTCCGGCCACGCCGTCGTCACCGGGCTGATCGCCGGTGCCCTGGGCCTGGCCGTCGTGGGTCGTCGTCGTTACGGGAACTGGATGTGGCTGCCGCCGATCCTGGCCGTATCGCTCGTGTACCTGGAACACCTGCACTTCAACGCACTTCTCGCGGTGGCCGCCCTGGATCCGTTCTCGACACTCCTGCACCGCATGCTGGGTGGAGGCGCGCTCACCCCGTGGCTGCTGCTGTCGGCCCTGGTGTTCGCGGTGGGCATGGACCACCGACTGATCGCCTCGGCCGCCGAGAGCACGCCCCCACTGCCCGGTCGGGCTCCGCTGGCCCGGCTGCGCCGGTGGGCGCACGGACGTTCGATCTCCATGCGGGTGCGGGTGCCCGCCGACATCGCCCCGATGTTCCGTCGAACGGCCCTGTCCGGGGCGGACCTGCCGATCACCCTGGCCACCACCATCACGGCCATCGTGCACGAGTTCGCCGCCGCCACCCGCGCCGCCCGGCGTGGTCCGGGCGCGCTCTGTGACACCCTGCGCTTCCTGCGCCGACGCCGGGCCAATGCCATGGGAGAGGTCCGATCCCAGGGGCGCCCGTGGCGCCGACACCCCTCCCAGGAGGAACTGGCCGGCCAGGCCCGCGAGCTGTCCTACCGTCTGGGGCTGGCGGGTACCGCGACCGGCACCGTCGTCGTGGCGGCCGTCGCTCTGACGGTCCTGGCGGGCGTGGTGAGGTGGGGCGTCTGGAACATTCCCGGCCCGCCCGAACCGGCGTACGCCGTCGTGGCCGTCGATCACCTGCAGAATCGGCTGGCCCGCGCCGACACCGGCGACGCGGTGTGGACCACCTTGGTCGGCGTGGCCGTGGTCAGCCTGCTGTCCATGGGAAACGCGGTGCCCTACGCACACCCCCGGATGCGCGAGTTCCTGCGCGCCCCCACCGCCAACACCGGTGTCATCCTCGGAATGCTGGCCCCCGGACAGGTGGGCTACGCGCTACCGGCCCTGGTCGGTCTGGTGCTGCCCCGCCGAGCGGACCGCCTCCTCACCCGCTGAACCGCCCTCGGTCCACGTTCAGGCCGGGTCGGTGTCGGTGATACCCACCGGGGGCTCGAAGACCCGAACGGGGGGCGGATCGCCCTCGTAGGGTTCCACTCGGACACGCACCAATTGTCCCGTGCAGCCCTGGCCCAGCGAGGACGTTCCCTCGTCCCGGGCCAGTGCGTTGGGGTTGCCGTGCACGCAGGTCACGTCCGAACCCGACGGGTCGTACCAAACGCCGGTGGACAGTTGCACCACGCCGGGGCGCGGAGCGTCGTCGACCACCACCCCGGCCAGGCAGGAACCGCTCGGTCCCGTCACCCGCACCACGTCGCCCTCGGCGACCCCCGCCGCCTCGGCGTCCTCGGGGTGCATCCGCAGTGGAGCCCTGCCGTGGATCTTCTGCGATGCGCTGTACCGCCCCATGTCCTGCTGGCTGTGGAAACGCTCACGCGGCTGGTTGGCCACCAGTACCAGCGGCCGCCACTGCGTCCCGTTCCCACCCGTGTCGGTCACGGCCGGACCCGGCAGCCACACCGGGTGGCCGGGGCAGTCCTCGTACCCGAACGACGCGATGGTCTCCGAATACAGCTCGATGCGCCCGCTCGGTGTCCGCAGCGGCCTGGCCTCGGGGTCCTCCCGGAAGTCGCCCATGAGCGCCTCGTCCTCGACCCGGCCCGGGATCTCCACCCGGCCCAGTTCCCAGAACCGGTCGAAGTCGGGAACCTCCAGGTCGCGGCGGGCCAGCATGGAACGCCATCGTTGGTAGGCCAGGCGCATCCACTCCCCGGAGGTGCGCCCCTCGGTGAACTCCTCCCGCACACCCAGCCGTTCGGCCAGGTCGGTGTAGGTGTCGTACTCGTCGCGGGCCCGCCCGTGCGGCGGCACCACCCGTGGCATCGCCCGCAACGCCAGGTCGCCCTGGCTCGCGGCCATGTCGTCGCGCTCCAACACGGTGGTCGACGGAATGACGATGTCGGCGTGTCTGGCCGTTGCGGTCCAGTGCGTCTCGTGCACCACGACGGTCTCCGGCCGCCCGAACGCCCGGGTCAACCGGTTCAGGTCCTGGTGATGGTGGAAGGGGTTGCCGCCCGCCCAGTACACGAGCCGGATGTCGGGGAAGTGCCGACGCTCCCCGTCGTAGTCGTAGGGCTCGTTCGGGTGCAGCAGCATGTCGGAGATCTTGGCCACCGGGATCAGCGAGTCCACCGCGTTGTCGCCCTGCGGGAACCGCGGCAACCCCACCGGGGTCGCGCCACCGCCGTAGTTGCCCATGGAGCCGTACCCCGAAGCGAACCCGCCACCGGGCAGCCCCACCTGTCCCAGGCAGCACGCCAGCGCGAGCCCCGCCCACAGCGGCTGTTCGCCGTACCTGGCCCGCTGCACCGACCAGCCCACGTTGATCAGGGTGCGCTTCTGCGCCATCCGGTGAGCCAGCGCCCGAACGTCCTCGGCGGGCACACCGCTCACCCGCTGCGCCCACTCGGGGGAACGCTCCACCCCGCCCGGCTCACCGTGCTCGTCGCGCTCGCCCCTCACGTAGGCGCGCAGCCGGTCGGCGCCGACGGTGTACCGGTCCAGGAAATCGGTGTCGGCCAACCCCTCCTCGAACAGAACGTGGATCAGCGCCAGCAGCACGGCGGTGTCGGTTCCGGGCTCCAACGACATCCACGTGCACTTGAGGTCGGCGGAGGTGTCGTCGCGCAAGGGGGACACCGACACGAACTCCACACCGGCGTCAGAGGCCGCGCGCATCGCCGGACCCGCCGTCTGCGCCGCCCGCCCACCGGAGGCGATCCAGGTGTTCGACACCCGCAGCCCGCCGAAGCTCACGAGGAGTTCGGTGTGCTCGCGGATCCGCTCCCAGGAGGGTGCGCGGTGCAGCAGCCGGTTGGCGGCCGGAACGCCGATGATCCTCGGGAACAGCACCTCCACGGCCCCGTGGCTGTAGGTGGTGCGCGACCGCGTGTACCCGCCGATGGTGTTGAGGAACCGGTGCAACTGGCTCTGCGCGTGGTGGATCCGTCCCGCGCTGCCCCACCCGTAGGAGCCGCCGAAGATCGCGGCGTTGCCGTGGCGGGTGCGTACCCGGTCCAGTTCGGTGGCGAGCAGGTCCAGGGCCCTGGACCACTCCACCTCCACGTACTCGTCGTCGGGGTCGCCGCGCCGCGGGTCCGGACCCGGGCCGTTCTCCAGCCAACGGCGTCGTACCGCCGGTCGGGCCACCCGGGTGCGGTGGTGCTGGGCGTCCGGAGTGTTGGCCATCAGCGGGGACGGAGCGGGGTCACGAGGATCGGGGTGCGCCCCCACCACCCGATCGTTGTCCACATCGACCCGGTAGGCACCCCAGTGGGTGCTGGTCGGGTACGGCTGCACGGCCATGTCGCATTCCCCCGTGTGATTCCGGGCCCGCCCTCATCGGGCCCGGCCACACTCTATGCACCGTACGGTGCGATGATGAGGCCCGCGGGCCCGGACGGGACCCGTCTCACACCACGGACCGCAGCGCACGGATGGAGCGGGGAGAACACGCCATGGCAGAACCGAGGTCGCGTCGGTCGGTGCTCGCGGTACCGGGATCCAATCCCCGGTTCGTGGAGAAGGCGCGGGGGCTGGACGTCGACGCCTTCTTCCTCGACCTGGAGGACGCGGTCGCGCCCCTGGAGAAGGAGGCGGCCCGCACCACCGTGGTCGAGGCGCTGACCGAAGGCGGATGGGAGGGCAAGGTCCGCTCCGTGCGGGTCAACGACATCTCCACCGAATGGGCCTACCGCGACGTCATCACCGTGGTCGAGAACGCCGGCGCGCACCTGGACACCCTGGTCCTGCCCAAGGTCACCGCCGCCCGCGACGTCCACTGGCTCGACACGCTCCTCACCCAGATCGAACGCGCCGTGCGCCTTCCCCTCGGGCGGATCGGCATCGAGGCTCAGATCGAGGACGCCAAGGGCCTGGTGAACGTGGACGAGATCGCGGCCGCCTCCCCACGGTTGGAGAGCCTCGTCTACGGGCCCGCCGACTTCATGGCCTCCCTCAACATGAAGGGCCTCGTGGTCGGCGAGCAGCCGCC
>NZ_DYZD01000002.1 GCF_020741345.1 Nocardiopsis listeri | reverse complement strand
GGAACGCCGAAGGTGGCCGTGGGCGTCGACGGTTCGGCGACGGCCGAGAGGGCCCTGGGCTGGGCCGCGTCCGAGGCCGCGCGTCGCGGGTGGCCGCTGCACGTGATCCACGCCCTGGACATGCCGTTGGTGATGTCGGTGTACGCCGGGCCCACCCGGTTCCCGCCGAGCGAGGAGATCACCGAACAGGGCCAGCGGATCCTGAGTCGCGCCGAGGCTCACATACGAGAGCTCGAACCGGAGCTTGTGGTGGAGACCGTCCTGGCCCTGGAGGACCCGGCCAAGGCCCTGCTGAAGCGCACCGGGCCGCAGGACCTGCTGGTGACGGGTTCACGGGGCCTGGGCGCCGCGCGTTCGGCCCTGGAGTCGTCGGTGAGCGTCCGGTTGGCCGCGCGCGCCGAGTGCCCGGTGGTCGTGGTGCCCGAGAGCGAGGCCTCCGTGGTCACGGCCCCGCGCCGGATCGTGGTGGGCGTGGACGGTTCCGACTACTCCCGTAGCGCGCTGGACTTCGCGTTGCGCGAGGCGGCCCGGGTGGAGGGGGGTTCGGTGGTCGTGGTGCACGGCTGGCGGATGCCGGTGCCGTTCGACTCCGAGGAACTGGCCCGGAGTGGTTGGTCACCGCCGAACGACCTGCTGGACCAGCGGTCACAGGAGATGGTCTCGGAGATGCTCACCCACGTCCAGGACGAGGAGACCGAGCACGTGGGGGTGGCGGTCGTGCGGATGGACGCCGCCCCCACGGACGCGCTCGTGGAAACCGGCGCGACCGCGGACATGATCGTGGTGGGCTCCCGGGGCCGGGGCAGCGTACGAGGGTTGCTGCTGGGTTCGGTGAGCCAGGGTGTGCTGCACCGGGCGACGGTTCCGGTCACGGTGCTGCCGCGGGCGATCCGCAAGCGCTGACGCAGAGGACCAAGCCACGCCACGGGCGGGGCGGTCGGACACTCCATCGGAGGCCGGCCGGCCCGTCCGTTTTCCGTGTCGGGGGCACCATGAGGAGAAGTCCGGGCGGTGGATCACCTCGGAAGACGTGACTTTGGGTGACTGAAACATCCGTTTATGTAAGACTCCTCACGATGCGCCCGATTCCGGCTTAGGTTAGCCTCCCCTGAGTTGCCTCTCCCCCGGGCGACCTGTCCATTCCCCACGCCGAGCCCGTCCCACGGGCTTCTTCGACGTGCCCGCCTTCAGAAGGACGATTCATGAGCTCTCTCGCGAGGTCCCTCCAGGACCCGCCGGGGCCCCTGGCCCCCGACCACAGGGACCAGCTGTTCGACGCGCACAGCGCAGGCCGTTACCGCGACCTCACCGACGGCGTCGTCGACCGGATCGCCGACCGGATCGCCCGCGTCGATCGACCCTGCACCGGGGCCACCGCCGAGGACCTGCGTCCCGGGGTCGAGTCCGTAGACCTCGAACGTCCGCTGCGCGACCCCTCCGCCGCCCTCGACGAGTTGGAACGGCTCTACCTCGACGACGCCGTCTACTTCCACCACCCCCGCTACATGGGGCACCTCAACTGCCCGGTGGTCCTGCCCGCCCTGCTCGGCGAATCCGTGCTCTCGGCGGTCAACTCCTCCCTGGACACCTGGGACCAGAGCGCCGGCGGCACCCTCATCGAACAAAGGTTGATCCGCTGGACCACCGACCGCATCGGCCTCGGCGACCGGGCCGACGGCGTCTTCACCAGCGGTGGCAGCCAGTCCAACCTGCAGGCGTTGTTGATGGCCCGTGACGAGGCGCACCGGCGCGAGGGAGGCAGCCTGGCCGAACTGCTACCGCGCATGCGGGTGTTGACCTCCGAGGTCGGCCACTTCAGCGTCGCGAAGTCGGCCGCGCTGCTGGGGCTGGGCTACGAATCCGTCATCTCCGTGACCTGCGACGACCGCCGCCGCATGCGACCGGACGCGCTCGCCGCCGAGCTGCGCCGCTGCCGCAGCGAGGGCCTGCTGCCCATCGCGGTCGTGGCCACCGCCGGCACCACCGACTTCGGCAGCATCGACCCCCTCCCGCAGATCGCCGACCAGTGCACCCGCCACGGCCTGTGGATGCACGTGGACGCCGCCTACGGGTGCGGACTGCTCGTCTCGCGCCACCGCCACCTGCTCACCGGCATCGAGCACGCCGACTCGGTCACCGTGGACTTCCACAAGTCCTACTTCCAGCCGGTCAGCTCCAGCGCCGTGCTGGTGCGCGACTCCCGTTCGCTGGGCCACGTCACCTACCACGCCGACTACCTGAACTCCCGGTCCGACGGCAGCACCCCGTTGCTCTCCCCCAACCAGGTCGACAAGAGCCTGCAGACCACGCGCCGCTTCGACGCGCTCAAGCTCTGGTTGACCCTGCGGATCATGGGCGCCGACGGAGTGGGCGAGCTCTTCGACCAGGTGCTGGACCTGGCCGCCGAGGGGTGGGCACTACTGGACGCCGACCCGCGCTTCACCGTGGTCACCCGGCCCACCCTCAGCACCCTGGTGTTCCGTTGCGCGCTGCCCGGGGTCGCCCCGGAGGTCGCCGACGGCGCCAACCGGTACGCGCGTGAGGCCCTGCTGGCCTCGGGCCTGGCCGTGGTGGCCCGCACGACGGTGGACGACCGCCCGCATCTGAAGCTCACGCTGCTCAACCCGCGCAGCACCCGGGAGGACATCGCCGAGGTCCTGGACCTGGTCGCCGCGCACGCCGAACGCTACGTCACCGAACACGGATCGGCGGTCGACACCGCACCCGCCCTCGCCCAGACCAGGAGGACCCGTTGAGCACCAGCACCGCCACGCCGGAGGGTCGTGTCCACGACTTCGCCGCCGTCGGCATCGGCCCGTTCAATCTGGGACTGGCCTGCCTGAGCGAGCCGATCGCCGAACTCGACGGGATCTTCCTGGACCAAAGACCGGAGTTCGACTGGCACAGCGGCATGCTGTTGGATGAGGCCGAACTCCAGACGCCTTTCATGTCGGACCTGGTCACCCTGGCCGACCCCACCTCCCCGTACTCCTTCCTCAACTACCTGAAGGAGACCGGACGGCTCTACCCGTTCTACATCCGCGAGCGCTTCTACCCGCTGCGCGCCGAGTACAACGACTACTGCCGGTGGGCGACCGCGAAGCTGGGCGAGACGGTCCGCTTCGGACAGCGGGTGGAGAGGGTCGAGTACGACGCCGAACAGGGCTTCTACCTTCTGCACAGCACCGATACCGCCACCGGTGGGCACCGGCTGTTCCGGGCCCGGCGACTGGTACTGGGCACCGGCACCCCTCCCTACGTTCCCGACGCCTGTCGGAACCTGCCCGGGGACGCCGTGCACAGCGGCGACTACCTCTTCGCCAAGGAAGAGCTGCAGAGCAAGCGCGGTGTCACGGTGGTGGGGAGCGGGCAGAGCGCCGCGGAGATCTTCCACGACCTGCTCCAGGACGTGGACACCCGCGGCTACGAACTGAACTGGGTCACCCGGTCACCGCGGTTCTTCCCGCTGGAGTACACCAAGCTCACCCTGGAGATGACCTCTCCGGAGTACGCCGACCACTTCTTCTCCCTGCCCGGGCAGACCCGGGACCGCCTGGTCGCCTCGCAGAAGAACCTGTACAAGGGCATCGACACCGACGTCATCAACGCGATCTACGACCTGATGTACACCAAGAGCCGACTCGGACCGCTGCCGGTGCGGCTGATGACCAACACCGAGGTCACCGGCGCGGCCAGGGACGAGGCGGCGGCCGGGTACCGCTTGGAGCTGCGCAACTCCGACCAGGGACGCGACTTCGCCCTGAACACCCAGGGGCTGGTCCTGGCCACCGGCTACCGGTACCGGGCCCCGGCTTTCCTGGAGTCCATCTCCGACCGGCTGGCCTGGGAGGGCGAGGACCGCTTCCGGGTACGGCGCGACTACCGCGTCGACCTGGCCGCGCACGCGGACGGCGGCGCGACAGGTGGCGGCGACGGGACTCCGGCCCCGGCGGGCGCGGTGTTCGTGCAGAACGCGGAACTGCACACGCACGGCTTCGTCTCACCGGACCTGGGCATGGGCGCCTACCGCAACTCCTACATCCTGCGGGCGCTGCTGGGTCGGGAACCCTACGCGGTGGAGCGCTCCATCGCCTTCCAGGAGTTCGGGGCTCCGGTCGGGTCCACCTCCGAGGTCCCCGCCGCCGAGACCGCTCCGGCCGGCGACGCGGAACTGGAGGCGAGCAGCCCATGAGCCGCGCCTTTCCCGCCGGCCTGACCAGGGTCGATCCCGACCTGGGGACCTTCCGGGTCGCTCCCGTGGACCCGGACGCCGACATCGACCTCCTCCACGGGTGGTTGACCCATCCCAAGGCGGCGTACTGGCTGATGACCGACTTCTCGAAGGAGGACGTCGCCCGCTACCTCCGGTCGGTGCACGACTCCGAGCACGAGAACGCCTACGTGGGCACGTGGGAGGGCGGGCCGTGCTTCCTCGCCGAGCTCTACTCCCCCGCGCACGGCGAGGTGGCCCCGCACCACGACACGCTCCCGGGCGACGTGGGGATGCACTTCCTGGTGGCACCGACCGACACCCCGGTGCGGGGGTTCACCCTCTCCGTCATCACGACGGTGATGGAGCTGGCCTTCGCCGACCCCGCGACCGAACGCGTCGTCGTCGAACCCGACACGGGCAACAAGGCCGTGCACAGGCTCAACGAGGCGGTGGGCTTCCGGATCGAGTCCACCGTGTACCTGGCCGAGAGCCGCAAGGACGCCTACCTGAGCACCTGCACCCGCGAGGACTTCCTAACAGCCACGAGAGGAGTCGCCCGATGACCATCGACCACGACCCGCGCGCGATCGTCGACCACCTGGCCCCCGAACCGTGGGCCCGTGCCAACCGTCTGCTGGTGCGCAAGGCCCTGGCCGAGTTCACCCACGAACGGCTGCTCGTCCCCGAACCCGACGGCGAGGGCGCGTACAAGGTCCTCGCCGACAACGGCGCCGAATACCGCTTCAGCGCCCGGGTCATGGCGCTGGACCACTGGCGGATCGACGCCGACAGCGTCGTGCGCCGCTCCCCCGAGGGCGAGGTCACCGAGATCGACGCGTTGGACCTGGTCATGGACCTGCGTGAGACGCTCGAACTGAGCGAGGAGGTCCTGCCGGTCTACCTGGAGGAGATCTCCAGCACCCTGGCGAGCAGCGCGTTCCGGATCACGAAGGGACAGCCCACCGCCGCCGAGCTGGCGCGGTCCGGTTTCCAGGACATCGAGGCCGGGATGACCGAGGGGCACCCCTGCTTCGTGGCCAACAACGGGCGGCTCGGGTTCGACGCCGCCGAGTACCGGGCCTACGCACCCGAGGCGGGGCGGCCGGTGCGGCTGGTGTGGGTGGCGGCGCGACGTTCGCGCACCACCTTCTCCCACTCCGCGGACACCGACCCCGACACCTTCCTGCGTTCCGAACTGGGCCCGGAGCCGTTCGAGGCCTTCCAGGCGCGGCTGACGGACCTGGGACTGGACCCGGCCGACTACCACCTCGTACCGGTGCACCCATGGCAGTGGTGGAACCGACTCGCCGTCACCTTCGCCGCCGACGTGGCCCGCCGCGACCTGGTGTGCCTGGGGCAGGGACCGGACGAGTACCGGGCGCAGCAGTCCATCCGCACCTTCTTCAACACCTCGCACCCGGAGCGGCACTACGTCAAGACGGCGTTGTCGGTGCTGAACATGGGGTTCCTGCGCGGACTGTCCGCGGAGTACATGGAGGCCACGCCCGCCATCAACGACTGGTTGGTCGGCCTGGTCGAGGGTGACCGAACGCTTCGGGACACCGGAATGGAGGTGCTGCGCGAGCGGGCCGCGGTGGGCTACCGCGCCACGCACTACGCCGAGGCCGCGCCGAAGCGGTCGCCGTACCGGAAGATGATCGCCGGGCTGTGGCGGGAGAGCCCCGTGCCGCGGCTCCGGACGGGTGAGCGCCCGGCGACCATGGCGTCGTTGCTGCACACCGACGCCGAGGGCGGTTCGTTCGCGGAGGCCCTCATCGTCGAGTCCGGGCTGGCGCCCGCGGAGTGGCTGCGCCGCTACCTGGACGCGTACCTGGTGCCGCTGTTGCACTCGTTCTACGCGCACGACCTGGTGTTCATGCCGCACGGTGAGAACGTCATCCTGGTGCTGCGCGACGGAGTGCCGGAGCGGGTGCTGATGAAGGACATCGCCGAGGAGATCGCGGTGATGAACGCCGAGGCCGAGCTGCCCGGTGAGGTGGAGCGGATCCGGGCCGAGGTGCCCGAGGACATGCGGTTGCTGTCCCTGTTCACCGACGTCTTCGACTGCTTCCTGCGGTTCCTCAACGGCATCCTCGCCGACCGGGGCGTGCTGGCCGAGGACGACTTCTGGCGGACGGTGGCCGAGTGCGCGGCCGACTACCAGGCGTCGGTGCCTCACCTGGCGGAACGGTTCGAGCGCTACGACCTGTTCACCGACCGGTTCGCGCTGTCGTGCCTGAACAGGCTCCAACTGCACAACAACAGGCAGATGGTGGACCTGGACGACCCCGCGGGGGCGTTGCGGCTGGTCGGGACCCTGGAGAACCCGATCGCGGCGTACCGTCCGGCGACCGTCCCCGGGTAGTTCCGGGGTCAGGCGGGGCCGTCGGGGTGTTCCCCCCGGCGGCCCCGCTCGGCGTTCAGCACCGAGGGGAGCAGCCCGGGAAAGCGTTCCTCCAGGTCATCGGTGCGCAGACTGCTCTTACGGGCGGTGCCCGCGTAGTACTGGCGGATGATCCCGGCCTCGCGCAGCACGCGGAAGTGGTGGGTGGAGGTCGACTTGCTCACCGGCAGGTCGAAGGCGACACAGGCCATGTCCTCGTGTCCGTCGGCCAGGGCGCACACGATGCTCAGCCGGACCGGGTCGGCGAGGGCGCCGAGCACGGTCTCCAAGCGAAGCCGTGAGGTCTCCGGGTGCTTCACCCTGCGCCCGGACACGGTGACGGTTGCGGACTCGGACATGCTCAGACCTCCCGTGGTTCCTTCCCTCAAAGTACGAGAGCCCTCATAGTTTGACAATCGTCGTACTACGATGATTATCGTACTTTGGTCGCCGTGGTCGCCACGGCCGAAGTCGATCCGAAGGAATCTTCCGTGAGCTCGTTGTTCACCCCGCTTACCCTGCGTTCGCTCACCATCCCCAACCGTGTGTGGATGGCCCCGATGTGCATGTACTCCGCCGCCGCGGAGGGGCCCGACACCGGCGCGCCCACCGACTTCCACCTCACCCACCTGGCCTCCCGGGCCGCCGGGGGTGCCGGGCTGGTGATGGCCGAGGCCACCGGGGTGCGCCCCGACGGCCGGATCAGCCCTTGGGACCTGGGGTTGTGGAACGACCGGCAGCAGGAGGCGTTCACCCGCGTCACCGCCGCGATCCGTTCGCACGGTGCCGTCCCCGCGATCCAGCTCGCGCACGCCGGGCGCAAGGCCGCCACCGACCGGCCATGGCTGGGCGGTCGCGGGCTGGGCGGGTCCGAGGGCGGTTGGGAGCCGGTGGCGCCCAGCGCGTGGGCGTTCGAGGGTCTGCCGGTGCCGCACGAGCTCACCGTCGCCGAGATCGACGAACTGGTGGCCGACTTCGCCGCCTCCGCCGAACGCGCCCTCGCCGCCGGTTTCCGGGTCGTCGAGGTCCACGGCGCCCACGGGTACCTGCTCAACTCGTTCCTGTCCCCGGCGGGCAACCGGCGCACCGACTCCTACGGCGGCGACCTCGCCGGGCGCATGCGCTTCCCGCTGCGTGTGGTCGAGGCCGTGCGCGCGGTGTGGCCCGAGGAGCTGCCGGTGTTCTTCCGGGTCTCGGCCACCGACTGGATCGAGGAGAACCCCGAGGACGAGCGCACCGGCTGGACCGGGTCCGACACCGTGTTCCTGGCCAAGGAACTGCAGGCCCGCGGGGTCGACCTGCTGGACGTGTCCACCGGCGGTATGGTGCACGACGCGCGGATCCCGGCGGCGCCCGACTACCAGGTGCCCTTCGCCACCCGGGTGCGCGAGGAGACCGGCCTGCCCACGTCCGCGGTCGGGCTCATCACCGAGCCGCGCCGGGCGGAGGAGATCGTCGCCTCCGGCGCCGCCGACGCCACCATGCTCGGCCGTGAGCTGCTGCGTGACCCGTACTGGGCGCACCGCGCCGCAGCCGAACTGGACGCACGCGCGAACTGGCCGGTGCAGTACGGCTACGCGGTCGGTCGCGGGCGGGTCGCGTAGTGACGCCGAACCACCGGTGACGTGGAACGGCCCCGGAACCTTCGAGGTCCGGGGCCGTTCCACGTCGTCACGAACGCGGCGGTCGGTACCGCGGGGACGGGTCCCCGTAGCCGCGCCACTCGTCCTCGGCCGCGGGCGGGGTCGCGAACTCACCGGGGCCGGGGCGCGTACCCGCGTGGAAGGCGGTACCGCCCTCCCCTGTTCCGCGTCCCCGTGAGGCGGAGCGGCCCGAGGCCCTGACCTTGTACAGAACGAACCCCAACACTCCGAACACCACGGCCAGGCCCACCAGCACGACGAACAGGCCCACCAGGAGGGTCAAGACCCCCATACACCTCACCTCTCGAGTCGCGGTCCGTCCCTGCCTACCCCGATACGCCTTTCTGATCCCTCTCGGGCGTAGGCCTCCGTCCACCCTGGGGGCGGCTCGTTCGCCCCGGTCACCGTCGGCCCCGGCCCGACCGGCATACTGGGCACCGTGGCGAACCAGGTGAGAAACCCCAGGCTGGAGATCGAGTACTGCACGCGCTGCCGGTGGCTGCCGCGCGCGACGTGGATGGCACAGGAGCTGCTCACCACGTTCGAGGCCGAACTCGGTGAGGTGGCGCTCGTCCCCGGGACCGGCGGCGTGTTCGAGGTGCGGCTGGACGGCGAACCCGTGTGGTCGCGCCGAAGCGACGCGGCCTTCACCGACGCCGCCGACCTCAAGCGTCTGATCCGCGACCGGATCGCCCCGGAACGTTCCCTGGGCCACTCCGACCACAAGGGCTGACCCACCACCGTTTCCTCGAAGGGCTCTGCGCGAGGATGGGCGCGGCGCAGCGGACCGAGGGAGACGGACGACGGTGAGTGACAGAGGCTTCGCGCTGGGGTCGGCGTGGGTTCACGTGTGGGAACCCGAAGGGCCGGTCAGAGCGCTGGTGCAGCTCCAGCACGGTTTCGGGGAGTACTCCGAACGCTACGTCCACGAGTACAACCGGCTCGTCCCCCACCTGTTGGCGGCGGGCTTCGAGGTGTGGGCCATGGACCTGGAGGGCCACGGAACCGCGCCCGGGCGTCGGGGTTCGGTGGACGTGCCGCGGGCCGTCCACGAGCACGCCACCCTGCGCGCCCGCCTGGTGGAGCGTGGCCTGCCCGTGTTGTTGTTCGGGCACTCCCTCGGTGGTCTGTTGACGGCCGCGAGCGTGCTGTCGGGCTCCGATGGCGTACGGGGCGTGGTGTTGACCGGACCCGCGTTCATGCCGCCCGCCCCACCTGTGGTGCCCGTGGCGGCGGGTCTGGTGGCCTCGGTGGTCCCGCACGCCCCCATCCCCTCGGCCAGGGCACGATCCGGCCGGCGCACCCGGGTTCGGGAACGCCCGATCCCGACCGGCGGGGACCCACTGCTGTACCGCGGCCGGGTGTCGATGCGTGTGGGCGCCGGGGTGCTGCGCACCTCCGAGCGACTCTGGCGGAACATCGACCGCTGGCACACCCCATGCCTGGTCGTGCACGGCACCGCCGACGCCACCACCGATCACCGGCAGAGCGCGCGGTTCGTCGAACGGCTGCCACCGGGCGACTCCGCCCTGCACCTGGTGGAGGGCGGCCCGCACGAGTTGTTGGACCACGACACCGGCGACGAGGTGCTGGACCTGGTGCTGTCGTGGTTGAAGGCGCACGGCCTCTGACCCGCCCCCTATTCTTCCCGCTTCGGCAGCAGCAGGGCCGAGACCGTCATCACCCCCGCGGCGACGAACAGGGAGAGACGTGTGTCCGTCAGGGCCGCCAGAACCCCTCCCACCATGATGAACAGCGGTTGGGAGACCGTGCTCGCGAACGACCACAGAGTGGCCACCCGCGACATGAGGTGGTCGGGTGTCTCCAGTTGCCGATATCCGGCCATCACCGAGTTGGCCGCCGCGGCGAAGAACAGGACCAGTCCGAACCCGATCCCGGCCATGAGCAGCCCCACCGGCCCGGGGACCGCCAGAGGGATGAGGAAGTACCAGGGGCCTCGCAGCAGCGAGGCCCCGCGCAGGGTTCGCAGTACGCCCAGGCGGGTGACCAGACCCGGAACCGAACGCGCGCCCAGGAGCCCCGCCAGCGACGGCACACCCATCAGCAGCCCGTATTCGAAGGCGCTGAAACCCAGGTCGCGCATGTAGAAGACGGCCAGCAGGGGCGAGGCCATGGCACTGGCTCCGGCGAACAGGACCCAGCTGCCCAACATGGGCCGCAGCGCCGGATGGGCCCATACGAAGGTGAGCCCGGCGAAGAGCTCCGCGCGGCGGGAGGCCTTCTCGTCGGGGACCGGTGGCGGAGGTTCGGGGGCGCGGATGCCACGGATGGCCAGGGCCGCCGCCACGAAACCGACACTGTTGACGGCCAGGGCCCCGGCCGCGGTCACCGCGGCCACCAGCGCGCCCGCCACCGAGGGGCCCACGGCCACGCTCAACCAGCGGGTCGACTCCAGGCGACTGTTGGCGTCGATGAGGCCGGCGGAGGTGACCAGGGCTTTCAGGTGTGATTGGGAGGCGGCGGTGAAGGCGACCGCGAACACCGCGTTGAGCACCGCCACCGCGCACAGGTGGGTGAAGGTCAAGGCTCCGGCCAGTGCGGCCACCGGAACCGTGGCCAAGGAGACCGCGCGGATCAGGTCGCAGCCGATCATGACGGGGCGTTTTCCCAGGTGTTCGACCTTTCGGCCGATCGGAAGGGCCAGTAGGGCGGTGGCCAGTGCGGACAGGCCGGCGAGCAGCGACACCTGCCACTCGGACACCTGCAGGACCATGACGGCGATGAAGGGGAGGGCGACCATACCGATCGCCGACCCGAACTGACTGGAGATCGATCCGGCCCACAGCAGCCGGAAGTCGCGGTGGCCTTTGACGCTTTCGACGTGGGGGGAGGGCATCCAGGCGATCCTACTACCCCCAGGGGGTATACGCGAGGGTTTTCCACAGGCCGCGAGCGTCCTGGGTCGGCGGGTTCGCCGCCGGGAAGACTCCTCACGAGGGTGCGGCGTGAGAGGAGCGACCATGGGGGAACGGGACGCGGCCGTGATCGGCCTCGACCAGGCACGGCGGGACAAGGCCGCCCTGGTGGGCGGCAAGGCCGCCGGCCTCGGGGAGATGATCGCCGCCGGTGAACGGGTTCCACCGGGGTTCTGCGTGACCACCACCGCCCTGTCCTCGGCCGACGTACCCGCCCGGGAGATCACCGAGGCCTACGAGCGCCTGGGCGGCGGCCCCGTTGCGGTGCGTTCCAGCGCCACGGCCGAAGACCTGCCCGAAGCGAGTTTCGCCGGGCAGCAGGACACCTACCTGAACGTCGACGGCGCCGACGCGGTCGTGGACGCGGTCCGCCGCTGCCGGGACTCACTGGACAACGCGCGCGCCGTCGCCTACCGGGAGGCGAACGAGGTCGACCGATCCGAGGCGCGCATCGCGGTGGTGGTGCAGTCGATGGTGGACGCCGCCACCGCCGGGGTCATGTTCACCGCCGACCCGCTCACCGGTTCGCGTTCGCGCATCGTGGTGGACGCCGTACCCGGGCTCGGGACGGGTGTCGTGGACGGTACGGCCGAACCCGACCACCACGTCCTCGACGGGGATCGGATCGTCGAGGATCCGGGCGGGTGCCTGTCCCAGGAGCAGGTGCGTGCGCTGGCGGCGGCGGGGCGACGGCTGCAGCGGCTCTTCCGCTCGCCCCAGGACGTGGAGTGGGCCCACGACCGCGACGGCGGGCTGTGGCTGTTGCAGTCCCGGCCCGTCACCACTCTCTTCCCCCTGCCGCCGCAGGACGTGCCCGACCCACCGCGGCTGTACATGGAGATCGGGAACATGCAGGGCATGCTGCGTCCCTTCACCCCCCTGGGGATCTCCCTGCTCGAAAGGGTGTGGACCCGCTGGTGGCGGACGTTCGGGGGTCCCGACGAGACCCTGGGGCCGACGCCGTTCATGGTCGACATCGGTCGGCGGCTCTACGCCGACATCACCTCCCCGCTGCGCAGCCCACTCATGCGTTCGGGGTTGGCGCGGAGCATGGAGGTGTACGGTCCCCGGGTACGCGCGGCGGTGGAGCACCTGTACGACGACCCCCGGTTCGCGCCACGTCCCGGGGCGTCGTTCCCCATGGGCGCCGTACTCGCGATGATCGCCGCCCTGCTGCCCCCGATCGTGGCCGGGTCGGTCCGCGCCCTGATCGACCCGCCCGCCGCCCGGGACCGGGCGTACTCGGCGGTGGACCGGTGGCGTTCCCTGCGCGGACCGGGGGCCGAGGCCGGCGCCGCCGAACGGGTGGAGTGGGTCCTGGAGGACGCCTTCGACACGATGCTCGGCCCGGACCTGGTGAAGGTGGTCGGGCCGGTGGGGGCGGGGCTGCTGACCACCATGGCCCCGGCCGCCCTGCTGCGCGGGGTCGCGTCGAGGGAGGAGACCGACACCGTCCTCGGTGGAGCACCGCACAACGTCACCATGCGGATGAACCTTGAGCTGTGGCGGATCGCCGAACGGGCCCGCGCGCACGACGAGCTGTTCACCGCCACCCCACCGGGGGAACTGGCCGAACGGTACCTGCGCGGGGAGCTTCCGGACGTGGGGATGGCGGAGTTCCTGGACCGTTACGGGCACCGCACGGCGGCCGAGGTGGACATCGGGGTGCCACGTTGGCGGGAGGACCCCACCCAGGTGTTCGGTGTCATCGCCGAGCACCTGCGTTCACCGGGTGGGGAACAGGCCCCGGACCGGCGCCACGCCCGGGCCGCGACCGCCGCGGAGTCCATGTTGGAGGAACTGGAGCGTCGGGCCGTGCGGGCCCGCCCGGTACGCGGGCTGCTCGCGGCGTTCCTGATGCGGCGCTCACGCGAGTTGGCCGGTATGCGCGAGTACGCCAAGTTCGCGTGGTTGGTGCCGTTCGCCGAGATGCGGCGTCAGCTGTCGATGGCCGGTGAGGACCTGGCCTCGCGCGGGCTGTTGGACCGGGCCGACGACCTCTTCTTCCTGGAAGCGGACGAACTCCGGTCGGCCGCGCGCGAGGGCGTCGACCAGCGGGAGACGGTGGCCGAACGACGCCGGTTCCACCGACGCGAGCTGCGCAGACGCTCGGTTCCGGCGACCCTCCTGACCGACGGGACCGACGTGACCACGACCCTGCCTCGCCCTCCCATGGTGGAGGGCGGGTTCCCGGGTGTGCCCGCCGCCCCGGGAGTGGTCGAGGGGCGGGCCCGGGTCGTGGTGGATCCGGCGGGCGCCCGTGTGGAGCCCGGAGAGATCCTGGTCGCGCCCACCACCGACCCGGGCTGGACCCCGCTCTTCATGACCGCGGCCGGCCTGGTCAGCGACACGGGTTCGGCGATCGCCCACGGTCCGACGGTGGCCCGCGAGTACGGGATCCCGGCGGTGGTCTGCGTCCCGGACGCCACCACCGTCATCCGCACCGGCGACCTGCTGCGAATCGACGGCGTGGAGGGCACCGTCACCGTCCTGGAGCACGCCCCCGAGGCCGACGGGTAGACCGGAGGAGGCCCGGGTCAGGTCAGACCGCGGACCAGCCGCCGTCGACCGGCAGGATCACGCCGTTGACGTTGCTCGCCGCGTCGGAGGCCAGGAAGACGATGGCGGAGGCGAGCTGTTCGGCCTGGGCGATCGCGCCCATGTTGCCCATGTAGCGCCCCAGCACGGCCGGGCCCATGGCCTCGGGGTCGGCCTGGACGCTGATCCCGGTGGCGACGCCGCCCGGGGCCACCGCGTTGACCCGGATGCCCTGGTCCCGGTACATGATCGCGGTGGACTTGACCAGACCCACGACCGCGTGCTTGGACGCGGTGTAGGCGGTGCCCGAGGCACCGCCGCGCAGCGAGGCCTCGGAGGCGGTGAAGACGATGGAACCCTTCTTCCGCTCGGTCATGTGCGGCAGGACCGCGCGGGTGAGCCGGAAGGGCGCGGTGACGTTGACCCGCATGACCCGCTCCCAGACCTCGTCGCCGACGTCGGCGGTGGCGGACATGTCGTCCATGATGCCCGCGTTGTTGACCAGTACGTCGATCCCGCCGAGGCGGTCCAGGGCGGTGGTCACGACCTCCTCCACCACCTTCGGGTCGCCGAGGTCGCCGACGACGCTCTCCGCGGTCCCACCGGCGGCTCGGACCTTCTCGACGGTCTCGCGGGTTCCGTCGGCGTTGAGGTCGGCCACCAGGACCCGCGCGCCGGCCTCGGCCAGCTGCAGCGCGGTGGCGCGGCCGATACCGGAGCCGCCTCCGGTGACGATGGCGTTCGTTCCGTCCAGACCCGTCATGGGGGTGCACCTCTTTCGTGTGGGCGACCCGGCCCGGGCGGGGTACCGGTGTCGGCGACCTGCAATATTGTCACTCTACGACTTTTTGTCAGGAAGCGACAAATATACTTCGAGTGCCATCCATCTCGATAAGGTGGACACCCGCGGAAACCGCACCGAGGAGGGATCCTTGCCGCGCACCGAGACGCCCTCCCCTGAGAGCACCGGTCGGGGACGACCGCCCATGAGCGACCGGCGCAAACACGTCATGCGCACCCAGATCGCCCGCGCGGCCGTGGAGCTGTTCACCGCCAAGGGCGTCTCCGCGACCACCGGCGACGACATCGCGCACGAGCTCGGCATCTCCACCCGCACCCTGTGGCGCTACTTCCCGAGCAAGGAGAGCTGTGTGCGCCCGCTGCTCACCGGCGGCCTCGACCTCATGACGGAGCGGCTGCGCACCTGGCCCCCGGAGCTGTCCCTGACCGACCACCTGGAACGATCCGGTGCCCTGGCAAAGGACACCGAGGCACCACCTACGGCGTCGATGATCGACCTCATCCGCATGACCCGTACCGAACCCGGCCTCAGGGCGGTGTGGCTGGACGTGCACCACTCCGCCGAGGAGGTCTTCGCCCAGGTCATGGCCGCCCGTGCCGGTCTGACCCCCGACACGCTCTCCGTCCGGGTCGGCGCCGCCACGATCAACGTGGCGCTGCGGGTGGCCGCGGAACGGTTCGCCGATCGTGAGGACCGTGACGAGGACGGCGACCAGGACATGGCGGACCTGATCCACGCGGCCCTGGAGGTGGTCGAAGACGGACTGGGACCGATCACCCGCTGACCACCGACACGGTGCCAGTCCCGTCCGACCGGCCCCACATCCGAGGAACCCGATGTCCCCCTTCCATCCCGACCTGACCCACGCACGCTTCCTTCCGTCCCTGCCGATCGGTACACGCACGGCGCGCATGGCCCGGCGGGCCAGCGAACGCATGCGACCGCCCCGCGCTCCCGACGACATCCTGATCGAGGAGCACACCCTTCCCGGGCCGGAGGGGGCGCCGCCGGTCTCCGTGCGCCTCTACCGACCCCGCTCCCTGGAGGGCCCGGCCCCCGCACTGCTGTGGTCCCACGGCGGCGGGTACCTGTTCGGCAGCCCCGTCCAGGACGAGAACCGCAGTATCGGATTCGCGCTCGACCTCGGGATCACCGTGGTCGCTCCGCGCTACCGGAAGGCCCCCCAGAACACGCAGCCCGCCCCGGTCGAGGACGTCTACGCCGCCCTGTCCTGGATGGTGGAGAACGCCGAACGGTCGGGCGTGGACCCCGCCCGGATCGCGATCGGCGGGGCCAGCGCGGGCGGCGGCATCACCGCCGCCCTGGCCCTGCTGTGCCGTGACCGGGGCGGCCCGACCAGGCCCGTGTTCCAACTGCTCGTGTACCCGATGCTGGACGACCGCACCACCCTGCGCTCGGACCTGGACCCGCTCCCGACCCGCATGTGGTCGGTGACCGACAACCGGTTCGCCTGGCGGGCCTATCTGAACCGGTTCCCGGGCGGCGCGGGTGTCTCCCCCTACGCCGCGCCGGCCCGGAGCGAGGACCTGTCCGGGCTGCCCCCGGCCTGGATCGGGGTGGGCACGTTGGACCTCTTCCACGACGAGGACGTGGCCTACGCCGAACGACTGCGCGAGGCCGGGGTGCCCTGCTCACTCACGGTGGTATCGGGCGCCTTCCACGGCTTCGACGCGCTCTTCTCCCGAACGGAGGTGGTGCGCGAGTTCCGCCGAACCCAGACCGAGGCACTGCGCTCGGCCTTCGAACCGGGCGCTCCCACGTCGCCCTGACCCCCGTGACGGACGCCCCCGCGACCCGCTGCGCACCGACGAACCCCATTCTTCGGCCACGCGTTCGAATGTGGGGCACCCCACGCTTGACCTCGAAAAAATCCGAACTCTTCGCATAAGCGAAAACCATCCCCTGAATTCCTCGAAAAAGGCGCCGAGCAAAGAGACCCCAGGTGAAAACGGGGCAGGTCCGAATCGTTAGGGTTCCGGTGGTCTCGGTGAGTGCTCGTGTCCCACGGCGCGAACGCCCGCCGGGCCACCGGCGACGAGGCCGGACAGGGCAGCGCCGCACGAGTTCAGGAGGCATCGGGCATGTTCCGAAAGATACTGGTCGCCAACCGCGGGGAGATCGCGATCCGCGCGATGCGCGCCGGACACGAGGTCGGAGCCAGGACCGTGGCGGTCTTCCCCCACGAGGACCGCCACTCCCTGCACCGGCTCAAGGCCGATGAGGCCTACCAGATCGGGGAGCAGGGCCACCCGGTACGCGCCTACCTGTCGATCGAGGAGATCGTACGGGCGGCCGTGGAGGCCGGCGCCGACGCCGTCTACCCCGGTTACGGGTTCCTGTCGGAGAACCCCGACCTGGCCCGGGCCTGCGCGGACGCGGGCGTCACCTTCGTCGGACCACCCGCCGAGGTCCTGGACCTGACCGGCAACAAGGCCAGCGCGATCGCGGCGGCCAAGCGGGCGGGCATCCCCGTCCTGGACTCCTCCGAGCCCTCCACCGACCTGGACACCCTGATCGCGGCCTCCCGTGAGATCGGATTCCCGCTGTTCGTCAAGGCCGTGGCCGGCGGCGGTGGCCGTGGCATGCGCCGGGTCGACACCTCCGACGCCCTGGCCGGGGCGGCGGAGGCCGCCATGCGCGAGGCCGAGACCGCCTTCGGAGACCCCACGGTGTTCCTGGAGCGGGCCGTGGTGGACCCCCGCCACATCGAGGTGCAGATCCTCGCCGACGGCCAGGGTGGCGTCATCCACCTGTACGAACGTGACTGCTCGGTGCAGCGTCGCCACCAGAAGGTGGTGGAGATGGCCCCGGCGCCGAACCTGTCGCCGGAGCTGCGCGAGCGGATCTGTGACGACGCGGTACGCCTGGCGAAGGAGATCGGCTACCGCAACGCGGGCACCGTCGAGTTCCTGCTCGGCAAGGACGGCCGGCACGTGTTCATCGAGATGAACCCGCGCATCCAGGTCGAGCACACGGTGACCGAGGAGGTCACCGACGTCGACCTCGTGCAGTCCCAGATCCGCATCGCCGCCGGGGAGAGCCTCGCCGACCTGGGTCTGAACCAGGACGACATCGTCGTGCACGGCGCCGCCCTGCAGTGCCGCATCACCACCGAGGACCCCGCCAACGGGTTCCGCCCCGACACCGGGACCATCAGCGCCTACCGCTCCCCCGGCGGTTCGGGCATCCGCCTGGACGGTGGCACCGCGGCGGCCGGTTCGGAGGTCAGCGCCTACTTCGACTCGTTGCTGGTCAAGCTCACCTGCCGCGGTCGTGACTTCGAGACCGCGGTGAGCCGCGCCCGTCGCGCGGTCGCCGAGTTCCGGATCCGCGGCATCTCCACCAACATCCCGTTCCTGCAGGCGGTGCTGGAGGACGAGGACTTCCGCGCGGGCCGCGCCACCACCTCGTTCATCGAGGAGCGCCCGCAGCTGCTCACCGCACGCCCCTCCGCGGACCGCGGCACCCGCCTGCTGTCCTACCTGGCGGACGTGACGGTGAACAAGCCGCACGGCGAGCGCCCGCAGCTGCTCGACCCCACCGCGAAGCTGGTCGAGACGCCCCAGGAGGCGCCGCCGGCCGGTTCCAAGCAGCGCCTGGACGAACTGGGCCCGGAGGGCTTCGCCCGATGGCTGCGCGAGTCGCCCCACCTGGGCGTCACCGACACCACCTTCCGCGACGCCCACCAGTCGCTGTTGGCCACCCGGGTGCGCACCAACGACCTGTTGGCCGTCGCGCCCACCGTCGCCCACACGCTGCCCGAGCTGTTGTCCCTGGAGGCCTGGGGCGGCGCCACCTACGACGTGGCCCTGCGCTTCCTCGCCGAGGACCCTTGGGACCGGCTGGCGGCGCTGCGCGAGGCGGTGCCCAACATCTGCCTGCAGATGCTGCTGCGCGGACGCAACACGGTCGGCTACACCCCCTACCCCACCGAGGTCACCGACGCGTTCGTGCGTGAGGCGGCCAAGACCGGGGTGGACGTGTTCCGCATCTTCGACGCCCTCAACGACGTCGACCAGATGCGCCCGGCCATCGACGCGGTCAGGGAGACCGGCACCGGGGTGGCGGAGGTGGCGCTGTGCTACACCGCCGACCTGTCCGACCCGAACGAGAAGCTCTACACCCTCGACTACTACCTCAAGCTCGCCGAGCGGATCGTGGACGCCGGCGCGCACGTGCTCGCGATCAAGGACATGGCCGGTCTGCTGCGCGCCCCGGCCGCCAAGCGCCTGGTCACCGCGTTGCGCAACGAATTCGACCTGCCCGTCCACGTGCACACGCACGACACCGCCGGTGGCCAACTGGCCACCTACCTGGCCGCGGTGCAGGCGGGCGCCGACGCCGTCGACGGCGCGGTCGCCTCGATGTCGGGCACCACGTCGCAGCCGTCGCTGTCGGCGATCGTGGCGGCCTTCGACCACTCCGAGACCCCGACCGGGCTTTCGCTGGACGCCGTGAACGAGCTGGAGCCGTACTGGGAGTCGGTGCGCAAGGTCTACGCGCCCTTCGAGGCGGGCCTGGCCTCCCCGACCGGCCGCGTGTACCACCACGAGATCCCCGGCGGTCAGCTGTCCAACCTGCGCACCCAGGCGATCGCGTTGGGGTTGGGCGACCGGTTCGAGGACATCGAGGCGATGTACGCCGCCGCCGACCGCATGCTGGGCCGGCTGGTGAAGGTCACCCCCTCCTCCAAGGTGGTCGGCGACCTGGCCCTGCACCTGGTGGGCGCGGGCGTGGCCCCGGAGGACTTCGAGAAGGACCCGGACCGGTTCGACGTTCCCGACTCGGTGGTGGGCTTCCTGCGCGGCGAGCTCGGGGTTCCCCCGGGCGAGTGGCCCGAGCCGTTCCGCACCAAGGCTCTGCGCGGTCGCGGCGAGCCGCGCGAGGCCGTGGAGCTGAGCTCGGTGGACCGCGCCGGTCTGGCCGAGGACCCGCGTCCCACGCTGAACCGGCTGCTGTTCGCCGGGCCCACCAAGGAGTTCGAGTCCCACCGCGCGTCCTACGGCGACACGAGCGTGCTGAACAGCATGGACTTCTTCTACGGGCTGCGCGAGGGCGAGGAGCACGTGGTCGACCTGGAGCCGGGCGTGCGACTGCTCATCGGGCTGCAGGCGGTGAGCGAGCCGGACGAGCGCGGGATGCGCACCGTGATGACCACGCTCAACGACCAGCTACGTCCACTGCACGTGCGGGACCGCGCCCTGGCCTCCAACGCCCCCGAGGCGGAGAAGGCCGACCGGGACGACCCGTCCCAGGTGGCGGCGCCGTTCGCGGGTGTGGTCACCCCGGTGGTGGCCAAGGGCGACAAGGTGGAGGCCGGTGACACCGTCGCCACCATCGAGGCGATGAAGATGGAGGCCTCGATCACCGCCTCGCAGGCCGGCGTGGTCGAGCGCGTCGCGGTCGAAGGTGTCCAGCGCGTGGAGGGCGGCGACCTGATCGTCCGTCTGGGCTGATCCCGGACGCCGAACCCCCGCACCGCAGGAGGCCCTGTGGCGCGGGGGTTCTCGGCGTTTCGGGGTACCCGGACGGGCCCTCTTGGGACAGACTGGTCGCGCCTCGTCCCCGCACCGGATCGGATCCCCATGAGCGACAGCCCGGACGTCCCCGACGGCGTCGACATCACCGTTCCGCACTCCCCTCGGGTGTGGAACTACTGGCTCGGCGGCAAGGACAACTACCCCGTCGACCGCGCCTTCGGCGACCAGATCGTTTCGCTCTATCCGCAGGTCGCCGTCGACGCCCGCGCCGGCCGGGCCTTCCTGGTGCGTGCCACCACCCATCTGACCGAACGAGAAGGGGTACGCGGGTTCCTGGACCTGGGCACGGGGTTGCCGACCCACCGGAACACCCACGAGATCGCCCAGGCCGTCGCCCCCGCGTCCCGCGTGGTGTACGTGGACAACGACCCCATGGTGATCGCCCACGCCCGCGCCCTGTTGTCCGGGTCGGACGAGGGGGCCACCGCGTTCCTCGACGCCGACCTGCGCGTGCCGTCCGAGGTCCTGGCCCGGGCCGGCGAGGTGCTCGACCTCGATCGACCGGTGGCGCTGTCGATCATCGGCGTCCTGGGACACGTACCCACGATGGAGGAGGCCGCCGACCTCGTTCGCGCCTACATGACCGGCCTGCCGTCGGGCAGCTTCCTGGTGGTGGGCGACAACGTCATGCCCGACGACCCGGTGGCCGTCGAGGCCTTGGAACGGTGGAACGAAGGGGCGGCGTCGTCCTACCGCGGCCACACCCTGGCCGAGTTCGCCTCCTTCTTCGACGGGCTGGAACTCCTGGAGCCCGGCGTGGTCCCCTCCACCCGGTGGCGCCCCGAGACCTTGAGGTCCGGATCGGCCCCACGCACCGACATGTACGCGGGTGTGGCCCGCAAGCCCTGACTCCGTAGCATGGGGGGATCGCCGAGAACGCGGGTCCCTCCCGCGACGAGAAGGAGCCCTCTGTGTCCGACGCCCCCGAACGCGCCCTGGTCGTGATGGCGCACCCCGACGACGCCGACTTCTCCTGCGCCGGCACCGTCGCCCTGTGGACCGCGGCCGGGACCGAGGTGGTCTACCTGATGGTCACCGACGGCGAGGCCGGCGGCGACGAACTCACCCTGGACGGCGCCGAGATCGGGGCGATGCGTCGAGGCGAGCAGCGCAAGGCCGCCGCCGAGGTGGGGGTGAAGGACGTGCGGTTCCTCGGCCACCCGGACGGGCGTGTGGTCGCCTCACTGGAGCTGCGCCGCGACATCGCCCGGATCATCCGCCAGGTGCGGCCCCAACGCGTGGTCATCCCCGCCCCCGAACGCGACTGGAACAGCATCTCCGCCAGCCACCCCGACCACATGGCCACCGGCGAGGCCGCGATCAACGCGGTGTTCCCCGACGCGCGCAACCCGCACGCGCACCGCGAACTCCTCCATGTGGAGGGACTGGCCCCCTGGACCGTGCCGGAGGTGTGGGTGGTCGGTGGCCCGAGCCCCCACCACTACTCCGACATCACCTCGGTCTTCGAACGGAAGCTGGCGGCTCTGGCCGCGCACGAGAGCCAGATCTCCGACATCGACGAACTCGCGCCGTTCCTGCGCACCTGGATGGGCGAGAACGCCGTCAAGGGCGGACTGCCCGAGGGTTCCCTGGCCGAGGTGTTCCGGATCGTACAGACCGCCTGAAGGCCACGCCGGGGGCTGGACAGGGGGACGTATCCTCGGGGCGTGACCGACACGATCCACGCTCACACCGCCGCGAAGGCCGCCGACCGGATCCGCGAGGCCCTCGGTTCGGGCCCGGTCACCGTGCCGACCGGGGCCGGGATCTCCACCGACTCCGGCATCCCCGACCACCGGGGGCCCGACTCGACCCCGCGCAGGCCCATGACCTACCAGGTGTTCGTGGGGGACGCCGCCTTTCGCCGCCACTACTGGGGTTCGTCAAGCGCGCCGTGGCCATGGGAAGGCCGGTGGTGATCCTCAATCGAGGTGCGACCCGCTGCGACGACATGGCCACGTTGACCCTCGACCACGGATGCTCCCCGGTACTGCGTTCCCTCGCCGACACCCACCGCGTCTGACTTCGCACCGTCCGAGGGGTACGGTGACCAGTCGAGGCCCTCCGCTCATCCCGTCTTCACGCGTGTTGAGCGTGTGCGGTGCGCACCCACGGGGGATGCTCGGGGTGGATCCCCGCCTTTATCGGCTTTTCTCGGACCGGGTGGACGATCCCGGCCGACTTTGCACACGGAGGATCGCGTGCCGTTCTGTAACAGGAACATCCTCGTCTCGGGAAGCGGTGTGGCCGGTTCGGCACTCGCTCTCTGGCTGGCCCGTAAGGGCTTCACTCCCACCATCGTCGATTCGGCCCCGGGCCCCCGCGCCGAAGGCGACCACGTCGAGGTATCCCGACGCGGCATGGAACTCCTGGACCGTATGGGTCTGGGAGAAAGGGTCCGCGCCCTGGGGGCGAACCACACCCAGATCCGCAACCACCTCAGCGGACGTACCGCCCCCATCCTTCTTCCCTTCGACCCCGGATCCGTGATGATCCGCCACGCCCACCTGGTCCAGGTACTGCGGGAGGAGACCGACCGCCTCCCCGACGTCCGTGTCGAGCGGATGGACGGCGACACCGTCACCGGTCTGACCCAGGACGAGACCGGGGTGGACGTCACCTTCGCCCGGGCCAAGACACGACGATTCGACCTGGTGGTGGGCGCCGACGGCCTGTACTCCCCGGTGCGACGACTGGCCTTCGATGGGCCCGACGAGAACCACCTGCGCCGGTTGGAGGCCAACGTGGCCACCTTCGAGACGCCCAACGTGCTGGGCACCAGGGACTCCCTGTCCTGGCACACCTGGCCGCACCGGGGCTGTGTGGCCGCCACCCTGCCCGACAACGAACGCCTGTACGTGGTGTTGATGATGCGCGACCGCTTCCCGGTGCGCCCGGGGAGCCTGGACCAGGGCTCCCTGCACCGCATGGTGGAGGAGTACTTCGGCGCGGACGGGTGGTGCATGCCGCGACTGTTGGAGGCCATGCGCGAGACCGAGGTGACGGTGGACCCGTCGACGCAGGTGCGCATGAACGTGTGGTCCTCGGGCCGTGTCGTCCTGGTCGGGGACGCCGCCTACTGTCCGGACCAGCTGAGCGGGCAGGGCCCCGGAACCGCCCTGCTCGGTGCCCTGGCCCTGGCCGGCGAGCTCGCCTACGCCGAGGGCGACCACGGTCGGGCGTACTTCTCCTACGAGGCGGCGGTGCGGCCCACGGTCCGTGAGGCCCAGGCCGTGGCGCCACAGTCGGTGGAGACCGGCGCCCCGGAGGTCGAACCGTACGAGATGTGGATGCGCGAACGCGCCGAGGCGGCCCTGTCCCGTGGCGCCAGGCTCATGAACAAGTTGGGTTTCCAGCCCGCCAAGGACCCGGTGGGGGAGGAGTTCGCCCTGGAGCGCTACGTCGGCATGTTCAAGGAGCGGGCCGCCTGATCCCCGTCCCTGCCGGAGTGTTACTAACATGAGTCAGCGATCGGTCTGACGGAACCGGACAGGGGAACACCATGGCGGCACCCGGTAGGGGCACGGGAGGAAGGCGCCCGACGTCCCAGGACGTCGCGACGGCCGCGGGGGTCTCCAGGTCGGCGGTGTCGTTCGCGTTCAACGACCCCGACCGGATCTCCGCGGCCACCCGGGAACGCATCCTCGCCGTCGCCGAGGAGATCGGGTACGCCCCCAACACCCTGGCCCGCATGCTCAAGGCCGGGCAGACCCGTTCCTTGGGCGTCCTCCTCCCCCAGAGCCTGGCCAAGATCATGGAGAACCCCTACTACTCCCGCTTCCTCATGGGTGTGGGCCAGGTCTGCGACCGCGAGGGCTTCACCCTGCTCCTGACCCCGCCGGTCGGCGACTCCATGCTCAAGGCGATCCCCTACGCGGGCGCCGACGGGTTCATCGTGTGCGGACTGGAGAACGACCGCGGCGAGGTGGCCGAGCTCCGCCGCCGCGGCGTGCCGTTCGTCCTGGTCGACAGCGATCCCCCCGAAGGCGTGCCCAGCGTGGACGTGGACGACGACGGCGGGGCGCGAGAGGTGGTCCGCCATCTCCTCCAGCGGGGGCACCGACGCCTGATGGTGCTCTCGATCGACCCCGGACCCGAGGTCGCCGAGCACGGTTATCGGGGGCCGCTGGCCCGGCGAATGGTCGGCATCACCCGCAGCCTCGAAGAGGCCGGGCTGGGCTGGGACGACGTGCGCCTGACGGAGGTGCCGTGCACCCGCATGGACGGTTACAACGCCGTCCGTTCGCTGTTCCACGGCGCCTCACCGGACCTGCGGCCCACCGCGGTCGTGGCCCTGTCCGACGTGCTGGCCATCGGTGCCGTCGACGCCCTGCGCGACCTGGGCCTGTCGATCCCCGAGGAGGTGTCGGTGACCGGCTACGACGACCTCCCGGAGACCTCGTGGATGCGGCCGCGACTGACCACCGTCCGTCAGCCCATCACCGCCAAGGGCCGCACGGCCGCGGACTACCTGATCTCCGCGATACGCGGCGAGGACCAGCACCCGCACCAGGTCCTGGGCACCGGTCTGATCGTGCGCGACTCGACCGGCCCCGCCCCGGAGTAGTCCGGGGCGGGGCTCGGCGCTCTCTGCGGGAGCGTCAGGCCACGAACACCGCCACCGTGCGCGCCGGGACGGTGAACGCCCCGGCCCGGGGGTCGAAGCCCGACTCGCGGACGACCTCGTCGGCGCCCTCGGCCTGCACCGGGTGCAGTGCGTACCCCTGGCCGACGGTCTCGTCGACGACCTGCGTGGTCTGCTCCGGGGTGGCGTTGAAGACCACCACCAGCCCCTCCAGTTCGGGGTCGACGTCCTCGCCCACGGTGTCGTCGACACGCATGGTGATCACGCCGGGCGTCTGGTCGGGCCCCTCACCGTGGAAACCCAGTTTCTGCCGGACCGCCCCGGTCTCACCCAGGTGGAACAGCGGGGTGCTCTTCCGGATTGCCAGCAATTCCCTGGAGCGCACGGCGGAGGCGACGATGTGGTCGGTCTCCGGCCTGAGGCCCTCGTCGGCCAGCAGCGGCGCGGCGAGTTCCCACTGATGCCCGTTGTCCTCCTCCGGGGGAAGTCCGCGGCCGAAGCCGTTGTCGGTCATCGACGGATCGTAGCGGTTGAACCAGTCCCCCGAGTCGTAGCTGTTGTTGTCCAGCGACTTGCTGCGCAGCATCTCCGACCCGCCGTGCCAGAACGTGACGCCCTGCCCGAACTAGGCCGGCCCCAGCGCCAGGGGGATCACCGCCAGGGCGGCGACCGTTCTGGAAGCCGGCCGACGGGGCGCGCGTCTCGGTGGTGTCGGCGTCATGCGGGACCTTCCACTCGGGGGAGTAACACAATTGCTAACAGCAGTTAATAGTGCGTTGCCCAGGACCGGTCAAGGGGTCGGGTTCTCCGGAGGGTCGCGCATGCTTTACGATAATGGTTATCGTTTTCATACTTGGGAGGTTCAGCCCCATGCCCGACGTCTCCTCTCCCCTGCGCGTGGTCGTCGTCTCCGGCCTCCACCGCGCCGCGCGCCGCCGCACGGTCGACGACCTCATCACCGCGGTACCGGGATCACTGGCCGTCCACCACGACCTCGACGGCATCGCGGAGGGCACCGTGTACCGCGTGCTACGCGACCGTTGGGGATCGGTGGGTCGCGACCGCGTCGAACTCGATCACCCGTGCGCCTCCTGCACACTGCGCCGGGACCTCGTCCCCACGTTGGAGGAACTGGCCGAGCGCGGCGAGCACACGATGGTCGTCGTGGAGACCTGGGACGGGGTCGAGCCCCGCGGGGTCTGCGAGGCCCTGGCCGACCACTCGAGACTGCTCCTGGCGGCCGTGGTGACCGCGGTGGACTCCGACCGTCTGCTCCCCGACCTGTCCGGCCACGACGACCTGGACGACCGCTCCCTGGGCATCACCGTGGAGGACCGGCGCGCCGTCGCCGAGGTCCTGTCCCACCAGGTCGAGTACCCCACCGTGCTGGTGCTGCACGGCGCCCACCACCGAGACGAGGCCCGCGCGCTGCTCGAACACCTGAATCCGGCCGCCGTGGTGGTACCTCCCGGCGGGGGTCTGGTCGCCCTCACCGAGGGGCGCTTCGACCCGGCCTGCGCGCACAACCGGCTCAACCCCGCCTGGGCGCAGTACACGAGTCGGTCCGACGACCGGGTCCGCACCGTGGTGTGGACCCGCAAGCGTCCCCTGCACCCGACCCGCCTGCGCGAGGCGATGGAGCGGATCGTCTCCTTCGGGCTTCGCGCCCGTGGACGGGTGTGGTTGGCCGGCCGTACCGACACCCTCCTGGTGTGGAACGCCTACAACGACGCCCTGCTGCTGGAGAGCGGCGGCCCCTGGCTGCACGCCCTGCCCGAGGCCGCACTGGACCTGGTGGGCGAGACCCGCCGCGCCTCGGCCCTCCTGGACTGGGACCCGGTGGTGGGCGATCGCCGCCAACACCTGGCGTTCACCGGGGTGGACCTGGACGCCGAACGCCTGGTGGAACTGCTCGACTCCTGCCTGATCACCGAGGAGGAGACGGGTCGGGCACCGGCCGAGGATCCCTTCGCCGACGCACTCTGACCCCAAGCGCTCCGGCCCGCTCAGGCCTCCTTGGGCGGCGCGGTGCTGTGGCGTTCCACCAGGCGGGTGGCGAGCTCCACCCGGGTGGTCTCGGGAACGTCGCCGCCGACCAGGTCGATGAGCATGCGGGTGGCCATCTGCGCCATGTCCCGCAGCGGCTGCCGGACCGTGGTCAGCGGCGGGATCGCCCAGCGCGCCTCGGGGAGATCGTCGAAACCCACCACGGAGACGTCGTCGGGCACCTTCAGCCCTCGTTCGTGCAGGGCCTCGTAGGCGCCCCGGGCCATCTGGTCGGAGCCGGCGAAGATCGCGGTGGGCGGCTCGGGCAGCTCGAACAGCGCCTCGGTGAGCTCCTTGCCGGTACCGGCCATGAAGTCGCCGTGGGTGACGTAGCCGTCCAGGACGGGCAGGCCCGCGTTGCGCATGGCGCTGCGGTAGCCGTCCACGCGCCCCCGGCTGCACATCACGTGCGCGGGCCCCGCGATGGTGGCGATCCGCCGGTGGCCCTGTGCGATGAGGTGCTCGGTGGCGGTGAGCCCGCCGTCCCAGTTGGCGGCGCCCACGGCCGGGACCCCGCGCGCGGGGTCCCCTATCGGGTCGACGATCACCACGGGGATGCCCAGGGCGTCCAGCTGTGCCTGCTGCTGGGTGGAGAGTTCGGAGAGCACCAGGACCACGCCGTCGGAGTGGCGGGCCTGGATGTTGTCCAGCCACTTGCGGCCGGGACGGCTGCGCTTGCGGTCGTGCACCGCCGAGACGACGATGCCGAAACCGGCGTCGTGGGTGACCTCCTCGACGCCGGTGAGGATCTCCATCGCCCAGGGGCTGCCCAGATCGAGGAAGACCAGGTCGATGAGGCCGACCGTCCTCCTGCCCCGGTGCCTGCGCGGCTGGTATCGGTGCTGTTCGAGCAGCCGTTCCACCTGACGTCGGGTGTCGGCCGCGACGTCTATGTGCCCGTTGATCACCTTGGAGACGGTGGAGACGGAGACCCCCGCCTCCCCCGCGATCTCGGCCAGGGTGGGTCGTCTCTTCGCCATACGCCTCCTCAACGTCGGGGATCGAGGTCCCGTGGTCCGCTCAGCGGATTGTAGCCCGAAACATTTCGCCACCCCACACCGTAACCTCCTCGAAACCCATGCTCCCCTTGACGTCTCCTGGTGGACGACTTAGCGTCAAGCATCCCGAAAGCTATCGGAAACATTTCGGAAGCTTTCGGCCGCCCCCCATGTTCGACCAGAGAACGGTGTCCACGCCATGAGTCGCACCCACCGGATAAGCGTGATCGGAAGTACCGCCCTGGCCCTCACCCTGGTGGCCACGGCCTGTGGATCCTCCGGACCCGGAATGTCGGAGGACGCCCTCCAGGTCTGGGCGCTGGAGGAGGCGGCCGTCAACGACGTCCTCCAGGCCGGTATGGATTCCTACAACGAGGGCGCCGAGATCGAGTCCGAGCTCGTCACCTTCGTCAACGACGCCTACAAGCAGCGCCTCCAGGTCGCCCTCGGATCCCCCAACGCCCCCGACGTCTTCTTCAACTGGGGCGGCGGCAACCTCGGCGAGTACGTCGACCAGGGCCAGGTGTTCAACATGACCACCGCCCTGGACGAGAACCCCGAGTTCCGGGACTCGTTCCTGCCCAGCGTCCTGGACGTCGCCCGGATCGAGGACGGCTACTACGGGGTGCCGATGCTCGGCATGCAGCCGGTGGTGCTCTTCACCAACGACGCCGTCCTCGAAGAGTCCGGGCTGGAGGCCCCGCGAACCTACGACGAACTGTTGGAGGCCATCGAGGTCCTCAAGGAGGACGAGGTCACCCCGATCGTCCTGCCGGGTGCCCAGGGCTGGACCCAGCTGATGTGGCTGTCCTACCTGGTGGAGCGGATCGGCGGCCCCGACGTCTTCCAGGCCGTGGTCGACGGCGAGGAGGGCGCCTGGGAGCACCCCGCCATGATCGAGGCCATGGAGAAGT
>NZ_DYZD01000001.1 GCF_020741345.1 Nocardiopsis listeri | reverse complement strand
CACCGCACCGGCGGACAGCTCCACCCCCCAGTCCGAGAGGGTCTGGAAGGTGCGGTTGTCGAGCGCGACCACCAACGCGGGCGGGGTGTCGACCGTCTGCGTGCCGTTGTTGTCCTCGACCTCGACGGTGTCGCTCGCGACGGCGGTGTCTTCGGTCTCTTCCTGACCGGTGGAACAGGAGGTCAGGGCCAGGGCGGACACCAGGGTCAGGGAGAGTGCCGCGAAGGGACGGGGGACGGACTGCATGGAGGTCTCCTTAACGAGTTCTTGACATAGGGGAGCCTAACCTAACCCCTTTGTCGAGCACACGACGGAGTGCCATTTGAGATCTTCTCCTCATTTTGTACCGCTCTGACCTGCATCTTCGTTGAAGGCGTTCGAGAGTCGGGACGGGAGGCGCCGGGGCCGGCGCGCCGAACACCGTGCCGTCACCACCCGCGAAGGAATGTTCGGAGCGACCGGCGGGTAGCAAAGGAGGTGCCGTCGAGAAACACGGGTGCAGGCACCCCTCTTGTGTGACGTACGGGTGCCATGGATTGGCGCCCGCACGCCGACTAGCGTGGGAGACCACCGGTCGACTCCGGGTCTCCCAGGAAAAGAGCGGTCCCATGCCAGAAGGCAGCACGGCACCACCGAAGAACAGAAGGGGTAGCGATTTCTCGCGGCTATCCCTGCGGATTCGGGAAGCCGGACTCATGGAACGCACGCCCGCCTACTTCGCGATCCGGTTGACACTCATCGCCCTGGCCTACGTCGGTGGATGGACGGCCTTCGTTCTCATCGGGGCGTCATGGTGGCAACTGGTCACCGCCGTCGCCCTGGCGGTGGTGTTCGGCCAGGTGGGACTGGTCTCCCACGAACTCGCGCACCGACAGATCTTCAACGGCCGTCGCCTCAGCGAGGGTGTGGGCCGACTCGTGGGCAACCTCGGGATCGGGTTGGGCTACGGGTGGTGGCAGGACAAGCACACCCGGCACCACGCCAACCCCAACCACGAGGAATTCGACCCCGATGTTCAAGCGGAACTGTTCGTGTGGTCCCAGGACCAGGCGGATCGGGCCCGCGGCCTCCCGGCGTTCTTCGGCCGGTACCAGGCCTTCCTCTTCTACCCGGTCCTGCTGTTGGAGGCGCTCAACCTCCACTACGGGAGCGTGCGAGCGTTGCTGCGCCCCTCCACCAAGCACCGTGTGCTGGAGGGAGTGCTGTTGGCCGCCCACTTCGTGCTCTATCTCGGACTGGTCTTCGCGGTCCTCGAACCGCTCCAGGCGGTCGTGTTCATCGTGATCCAACAGGGTCTGTTCGGGGTCTACCTGGGCTGCATCTTCGCGCCCAACCACAAGGGGATGCCGACCCTGAAGAAGGGCGAGAAACTCGACTTCCTGCGCAAGCAGGTGCTGACCTCGCGCAACGTCCGAGGCGGTGCCTTCACCGACCTGGCACTCGGTGGGCTCAACTACCAGATCGAGCACCACCTGTTCCCGAACATGCCCAGCCCGCACCTGGCGAAGGCACAGCCGATCGTGCGCGACTACTGCGAGGAGATCGGGGTGCCGTACCACGAAACGGGTTTCTTCCGTTCGCACGCGGAGGCGCTCTCCCACCTGTACCGAGTGGGCGCCACCCTGCGCGGGAGCACCCCCGCACGAAGCTGAGGTGCCGGTTCAGTCGTGCCGGTCGCGCTCTCGGGCCCGGGCCGACTCGGTGTGCGAGTCCGGCTCGGTGTCCGGCAACGGCACCGCGCGCAGGATCTCGTTCGCCTCGTTGAACTCGGCGGTCGGCATGGCCCGCAGGGCGCTCACCATCTCCTCGTCCGCTCCCGCGTCCAGGGCGGCGTCCACCACCGCGTCCCGTGTCACCGGGAACCGCACCCCCTCCAGGACGTTCCGTAGCCCCTTGAGACCGCGTTCGACACCCATCACCGCCCCCAATGGTCGAAGGGCCCGGTCGCCCCACCCCGAGGAACGGGGTCGACCGGACCCGCATGGACATGCGGTGGGGCTACCCTGCGCCACCGTCGCTCAATCGCGCGCGTTCCCACACTCGGGCCACGGTGTCGGCCGTGACCACCGACGCCGAGTGGTTCGCGAGCACGGAGAAGGCGTGCTCCTGGGATTTGCGAAGGTAGGAGGCGGTGGCGTCGGCGACCAGGAAGGTGCGGTAGCCCGACTGGAAACCGTCGCGCACGGTGGCGTCCACACAGCAGTCGGTGGTCATCCCGCACACCGCCAACCAGGTGATCCCCCGCGAACGCAGTAGCGCGTCCAGGTCGGTGCCGTGGAAGGCCGAATAGCGTCGCTTGACCACCACGTCCTCCCCGGTGGCGGGGGAGACCCGGAACCAGTCCGCGCCGGGGGTCCCGGCCACGCAGGGCTCCAACGGAAGTCGCACGGCGGTGGACGCGTCGAGGAGACCTCGGAGCCAGAGCGAGGACCACCAAGGGGATTCGGGGTCCTGCTCCAGCCGCACCCAGACCACACGCACATCGGCCGCGCGGGCCCGTTCCACCAGCCGGGCGACCCGGGTGACGGCGTCACCCACCCGGGACCGCGCCTCCTCGTCCAACCAGGGGAGGTGCTCGGGGTCGCAGAAGTCCCGCTGGACGTCCACGACCACCAGAGCCGCTTCTTCCCGTGTCGACGGGACCGGGCGAGAACGCCCGGACACGTCGACGACATCGAAACTCACGCCGGCGCCCCCGCCGCGGACCGCAGCATCGGCATCACGCGTTCACCGAACGCCGCGAGGTCCGCGTGGTAGTCGGGGAAGATCAGCATCAGGCCGTCCAGTTCGGCCTCCTCGACCATCTCGTTGATCCTCTTGGCCACCGTGCCGGGAGACCCCGTCACGAAGGGGGTCTGGAAGGCCTCGTCCTCCGGGCGCTCGGCCGTCAACGACAGCGCCTTGTCCGGGGGCAGCCCCCAGGAGCGCTTCATGTTGACGATGGCCTCGACGTCGGCGCCACGGCCGTACTCCAGGCGACGGGCCTCCGCGGCGGCGTCGGTGTCGTCCATGACCACGGTGAGCATCGAATAGGTGCGGATGGTGCGACCCATTCGGGCCGCCCCGGCGCGGACCCGCCGGCACGCGTCGCGCAGCCCGGTCAGGTCGTGGGCGGTGAGGAACGACCCGTCACAGTGCCGGGCCTGGAACTCCAGCCCGGCCGGGGACCGCCCGGCACCGATGATGGTCGGCGGCGAGGCGGGGTGCGGCAGGGAGCGACAGTCCTCCAGATCGAAGAACTCGCCGTTCAGGGTCACCGAGTCCTCGGTCCACAGACGGCGCAGCGCCGTGGCCCACTCCTCGGTGTACCGATAGCGGTCGGCGTGCTCCATGTCCTCACGCCACAGCCCCATCTGACGGAACTCGTCGGCGTAGGAACCGACGACGATGTTCATCCCGGCGCGTCCGCCGCTGATCTCCTGGAGGGTGGTGAACATCTTCGCGGCCATGGCCGGATGGAAGAGGTTGGCGTGGACGGTCGCCCAGACTCCGACCCTTTCGGTGGCCTCGGCCAGCCCCGCCATCATCGTCATCGACTCCAGGGTCCGATCCCAGTGCCCGGTGGCACCGCCGTAGCCGCGCCACTTGCCCATGGACATGACGAAGTCGAAGCCGTGCTCCTCAGCGAGGGCCGCGGAATGGCGGTTGTAGGCGTAGGTCGCCTCCGGGTGGGGTGCCGTCTCGGACACGATCCAGCCGCCGCTGCCGATGGGCAGGAAGATCCCGTACTCGGTCCCGGGGGTCCTGAGATTCGTCATCGTGATACCTCGGTTCCTCTCGGGTTCACTCGTCGCCGGGCCAGACCACTTCGGTGGCCACGTGGACCGCTTCCAGGTAGCGGGGGTCGAACATGGGCTCCAGATCCGGGACAGAGTCCAGTTCGCCGCTGTCCTTGAGGATCTCGACCTCGTCCTCGGTCATGGTGAGGTCGACGTAGCCGTTGACCTGGTCGTCCGGGGTGGACCCGCCCACGAGTTCGCGTTCGGTGTTCCACACCTTGAGGTTGTGCTCGGTGTCGTATCCGGCCTCGTCGAGTTCGGCGGCGTATTCGACGCACTCCTCGCCGTTCTCCGAGCAGTGGTCGAAGGCCCGGGCGACGGCGCGCAGGAAGTCCTCGACGACGGTGGGATTCTCCTCGGCCCACTCGGGGTTCGTGGCCATCACCCCGAAGGAGCCGACCACTCCGAAGTCCTCGGGCAACCACTCGGTGTACTGCTCGTCCATGGCGTCGAGCTGGTGCGGTTCGTTGGAGCGGAAGCCTGTGAGGGCCTGGACCTGGTCGCGCGGGAGAACGGAGGGGTCGTATCCGGCCTCGACCTGTTCGATGGTGTCGAGGTCCACGCCCGCCTCGACCAGCATGGCCTCCACGGGTGCGGGCACCATGCTCTGGTGCCCCAGGGTCTGTCCCTCCAGGTCGGTCAGGTCCTCCACGTCCTGTTGGGTGAGCAGGGTGGAGATGGGCACGTGCCCGTAGGTGGCGATGCCCACGACCTCGTGGTCACGTTCGTTGGCCTGGACGATCTCGGCCTCGTTACTGGCGGGGGTGAAGTGCGCGGTTCCGGCCGACACCAGCTGGGCGTTGCCCATCACGTCGCCGTTGCCGGGCTGGATCTCCACGTCCAGGCAGAGCGTCTCGAACAGTCCCAGGGCGTCGGCGGCGATGACCTCCAGCTGACTGACGGAGGCCTGGTAGTGGTAGCCCGTGACGAAGGTGATCGTCCCGGCCCGCTGGTTGTCCGCGCAGCGGTCGTCGTCGATGACGGCGGCGGACGCTCCCTGCTCGGGTGCTTCCTGGCCGCAGGCCGAGACCAGGAGGGCACCGGCGAGGAGGGTCGCCGAGAGGAGCCCGGGACGGATCGGATGGCTCGGGAGGGTCATGTGGGGGGTCTTCCGTTCTCTGTGGGGGTCATCCGGAGGGATGTCGTCGGGACTCGTGCCAGAACAGCACCCGGTGTTCGACCGCGGTGACCAGTGCGAGCATGGTGAGTCCCATCGCCGCCAGGCAGGTGACGGCGGCGTAGACGAAGTCGAGGCGTGCTGTGGAGGCGGAGTTGCGGATCATGGTGCCCAGACCGCCGGAGGAACCCGCGGCCACGAACTCGGCGACCACCGCGCCGACCACGGACAGCGGCAGGACGACCCGCAGCGCGGCCAGCGTGTAGGGCAGGCTGCCCGGGAGCCGCAGTCGCAGCAGGACCTCCCAGCGGGAGGCGTTCAGTGTCTGAAAGACCTGTAACACCGTCGGAGGGACCGAACGCAGGCCGGTCGTCACGTTGATCAGCACGGGGAAGAACGTGATGATCGCGGTGACGATGACCTTGGGGGCCATGCCGAACCCGAACGCGACCACCAGCGCCGGCGTGATCGCCACGACCGGGGTCACGTTC